>JBBSLH010000264.1:0-5580 GCA_038255425.1 Acidimicrobiales bacterium | reverse complement strand
GTGGCCACAACGAGAACGATCGAGACGAACCCGGCGATCAGGACGGCCCAGTCGATCGAGAATCCGAGATCGGGGTCGGCCTTTCGGGGATCGCCCACCGGCATGAGGGGCGACGCCGCGACGGAGACAACGGAGGCGAGCAGGGCGCCCACGACCGCAGCCGGCAGCACCGCCAATGCCAACGACGCCGTCCGCTCGAGGCGACCCATGCCCATGGCAGCGAGGACGGCCTGGTCAGGGGCTGCGACGCTGAAGTGGCGGGACAGCGTCTGGCCCACGGCTGCGGTTCCAGCAGCCGCAGCGCATGCACCACACAACAGCAGCGCCGCCACCACCACCCGGATGCTCTCGCGGATGGGGTCCTCGGCTTCAGACGCCGACGCGAGCTCGAGCTCCGGATCGTCTCGGTAGATCTGGCGGATTGATTCGGTCACCGCTGCGACGTCGCGCTCGCCCCGACGGAGCCGGGCACTCCCTCCCACTTCATACATACCGATCCGACCGTCGTACTCCTCGTAGAACGCCGGAGCCAGGAACACCTGGGTTTCGAAGTTGGACTGCCGGCTCAGTTCGTTTGGATGGCGGAACACCCCGGTGATGGTGAGGGTCACTCGAGGGCCGGATGGATCGACCGCTCCCCCCTCGCCGAAGAGGGCCGCGAACTGTTCCGGTTCGTACGACTCGAACGTCACCTGTTCGCCGATCCGGACGTCCTGCCCGGCGACGAACGCGGCGGACACCGCCATCTCGTCGCTGCGGGCAGGGTCGGGCATCCTCCCGGAGACCAAGCGCGGCCGGTCGACGACGGTGCCGAGCTTGCCGTCCGGGCCGACGGCGACCGAGATGTCGAGGTACGGGTACAGGTCCGTTCCCAGAGGTCGGATGAACGGGAACGCCGACCGACCGAGCGCCTCGATCTGGGGAAGGCCCGCCACCTGTGCCCACTTGGCCGGGTCGGGATCAGAGGTCGAGATGTCGAGATCGCTTGCCCGCGCCTCAGTTCGAAATCGGTCGTAGGCCGTCGAAGACCGGCGCGCTCCGGCCAACGTGAACAACGTCGCTCCGCCGACGAGGCCGATCAGCACGATCAACGCCAACAGCGGTCGCCACCGCCGCAGATCGGCCCGGGCTCGATACCACGCGGCGCTCACCCGGATCATTCAATCGAGAAACGTGGTCCGAGTCGATGGTGAGGGCATCCGCCGGCGGGTGGTGCCATCACCACGAGCAGGACCACCAGGTGCCCGCACGCTGACGTCGGGCCTCGATCGCATGCGTGCCAGCCTCACCACGGAAACGGTGGCCAGCGCCCTGGTTGCATTGGACCGCCGTTGCGACGATGACGCCATGCGTATCGAACAATCGGTCACTGCCATCTCGTGGATTCCCTCGGAGGCGATGAAGGGGATGGCCCGGCTCCCGTTCGCCATGGGGATGGCGCACTACGACGACCCGCCGCCAGACGCCCTCGACGGTCCGATCATGGAAGCGCTTGCTGCCATCCGAGACGCCGACGGGTTCCGGTTCGCCAACCATCTCTCCGGATGGATCGACGTGGAGGACGGGGCCATCACCGCGTGGGGCCAGGAAGGCAGCCCGATGATCGGCGCCACGACCATGCACGTCGGGCGCTCGGTCACCGTCGCGGCGGTGCCGTTCGAACCGATCCGGGCCGAGCCCGAGGCAGGCGACGGCTGGGTCCGGTTCCGTCAGTCGGCCGGGGGACGCACCGGTGTGCCTGCGCCCCGCCATGTGAATCGTCCGCCTTTCGTCCAGGTGACGTCGCCGAGCGCATGGACCACGTTGGAGCTGACGATCCATGCCGACGGGCGGTCCGAGTTCGACCTCACCGGCGCCAGCCCGTTCCCGCGCCACTGGATCTACGACCACGACGGGATGCTTGCTCGCAAGAGCGGCATGATCGACTTCAAGGATTGGTACCGCACCGCGTTCGGGACCCACAGCCCGTGGGGTGACGAGGATTCTGCTGCCATCGCCACCGAGGTCGAGACCGCACTCGAACGCGAACTGTCGCTCACCATCATGCGCTCGGGGCGCAAGCCCAAGATCCGCACGCTGGGTGTCGACGAGACGCTGGTCTGTCAGGGGGACTCCGGGGACGAGATGTTCCTGCTCCTCGATGGCGTGCTCGGCGTCGACGTCGACGGTGAACGTCTGGCCGAGTTGGGGCCCGGCGCGGTGATCGGAGAGCGGGCCGTGTTGGAAGGCGGTGTCCGGACGTCGACGCTCACGGCAATGACACCGGCCAAAATCGCGGTCGCCGCCAAGGTCGACATCGATCCCGCCGCGTTGGTCGAGCTTCGCGACGGCCACCGGCGCGAGGAACAGAGAGCCGACTAGGCATCCCTTCGTGCGTATCCACTTCCTCGGTGTCCGCGGCTCGACACCGACGCCGGGCGCCGAGTTCGTCCGCATCGGCGGTCACACCTCGTGTGTGGCGATCGAACGCGACGACGGAACGATCCCCCTCGTGCTCGACGCCGGCACGGGGCTCCGGGCACTGTCTCGACTCCTGGACGGAGCCGCGTTCCAGGGCAGCGTGTTGCTCGGTCACCTCCACTGGGACCACACCCACGGATTCCCGTTCAGTCGGGCCACCGACGATCCCGATGCTCGCGTCGACGTCTTCGGCCCGTCCGATGACGGCCGCCCGGTCGACACGCTCTTGGCCGAGGCGATGTCGCCCCCCAACTTCCCCATCGGTCCCGATGGGCTGCGCGGCAAGTGGACGTGGACCACGATCACGGATGGTCGCCAGACGGTCGAGGGTTTCGAGGTGCTGGTTCGCGAGATCCCGCACAAGGGTGGCAAGACCGTCGGGTATCGGATCAGCGACGGTCGCCATGCGATCGCCTACCTGTCCGACCACATGCCCCAGGCATTCGGTCCCGGCCCCGAAGGGTGGGGCGAATACCACGACGCCGCCATGGCGCTGGCCGACGGTACCGACGTCCTCATCCACGACGCCCAGTACACCGCGGAGGAGCTGGCCACCCGAGGCGGCTTCGGGCATTCCGCGGCTGAGTATGCCGTCGCCCTCGGCGAGCGATCAGGCGTGAGGACGGTGGCGCTGTTCCACCACGACCCGGCCCGGACCGACGACGAGGTCGACGCCATCGTCGCTCGCTTCGAGTCAGCGGCCGTCGAGGTCACCGCTGCGGTCGAGGGGACCGCGCTGCAGCTGTGACCGTTCGACACCGAGACGGGCACGGCGACGTCGTCGGTACAGTGCAGTGATGGCCCACGATGCGGTGGTGGTGGGAGCAGGGCCCAACGGCCTGGCGGCTGCCATCACCCTGGCCCGAGCCGGACGATCGGTGGTCGTGCTCGAGGCGCGCGAACAGCCCGGCGGCGGTGCCCGCACCGCCGAGCTCACACTGCCCGGCTTCCTTCACGACGTGTGCTCGGCGATCCATCCGCTGGCTGCGGTGTCACCGTTCTTCGCGTCATTGCCCCTCGCTGACCACGGACTCGAGCTCCTCCCGTTCGACGTCGCTCTGGCCCATCCCCTCGATGGTGGACGAGCCGGGGTGCTTCGCCAGTCGATCGATGCCACCGCCGACGGTCTCGGAGCCGACGGTCCGCGATGGCGGCGGCTGATCGGCCACCCCGCCGAAGCGTGGGACAGGCTCGCCGGTGACGTCATGGGGCCGCTGGTGCGTGTCCCCGACCACCCGGTCGCGCTCGCTCGGTTCGGGCTGACTGCGCTGCCGCCAGCGGCGATGCTCGGCGGCCGGTTCCACACCGACGAGGCCAGCGCCCTCTTCGCCGGTTGCGCAGCTCACGCATTCCTCCCTTTGTCCCGGCCGCTCACCTCGTCGTTCGGGGTGATGCTCGCGGCCTCAGCCCACGTGGCCAACTGGCCCACGGTCAAGGGCGGGAGCCAGGTACTGGTGGAGGCCATGGTGTCGTATCTCGAGTCTCTGGGCGGCGAGGTGCGAACGTCGACCGAGGTGACGTCGATGGCCGACGTTCCGCCGGCTGACGCGGTGTTGTTCGACGTCACACCCCGACAGCTCGCAGCCATCGCCGGTGACGATCTGCCCGCTCGCTACCGCGCACGCCTCGACCGGTTCCGCTACGGTCCGGCCGCGTTCAAGGTCGACTACGCCCTCAGCGGCCCGGTCCCGTGGACGAACGAAGACTGTCGCCGGGCCGGCACCGTGCACCTGGGTGGGACCCTCGACGAGGTCGCCCTTGCCGAGCGCCAGGTCGCCGACGGGCAGGTACCCGACAAGCCGTTCGTACTGGCCGCCCAGCAGACGCTCGTCGACCCATCTCGAGCGCCGGACGGCCAGCACACGCTGTGGACCTACTGCCATGTCCCCAACGGATGCGACGTCGACATGACCGACGCCATCGAGCGTCAGATCGAACGGTTCGCGCCGGGCTTTCGCGACACCGTGCTCGCTCGCCACGTCGCGCCGCCCCGTTGGTTCGCGTCGTACAACGCCAACGACGTCGGTGGCGACATCGCAGGCGGCTCCCACGGCGGGTTGCAGCTGGTCTTCCGCCCCACCGTCAGCTTGCGCAGCTACGTCACCCCGAATCCTCGGCTGTTCCTGTGCTCGGCATCCACGCCCCCGGGCGGCGGCGTCCACGGGATGTGCGGCATGCGCTCCGCCGAACGTGCGTTGGCCGGGATCCTTCGATGAGCTGACACCGGCGGATGATGGCCGCGTACCAGCACGTCATGCCCGGGATGCAGTCCGACGCCGCGGACCAGTTCGCGAGCGCGATCAAGAACGCGACGAAGGATCAGGACGAGGTCGGCGAAGACTCCGGCTGATCCGGGTGACATGAGCCCCGGACAGCAGCAGGCCCCACTTCGAGAAGTGGGGCCTGAACTACGTTTCGATGGTGGCGGGGGTCGGATTTGAACCGACGACCTTCGGGTTATGAGCCCGACGAGCTACCAGACTGCTCCACCCCGCGGCGGACCAACGACAGTAGCAAGACTCCGCCGCCCGACCAACCTGGCATCTGGGCGAGATGTGCTATCGAATCCGATAACATCGAGGGATGGAGCCGCACGAGATGATCTTGCAGAGTCGGGAATGGGCGGGCATGAGCCAGCGCCAGCTGGCCGCACTCGCCGGGACGTCGGGTCCCGC
The DNA here is from genome assembly GCA_038255425.1 of Acidimicrobiales bacterium. GTDB lineage: Bacteria > Actinomycetota > Acidimicrobiia > Acidimicrobiales > Salinilacustritrichaceae > Salinilacustrithrix. The sequence goes on along the minus strand of JBBSLH010000264.1, from coordinate 445 downwards.
CATCAGCCTCTACGAGAGCGGCGACCGCGTCCCGAGGGTCGACACGCTGCGGCGGATCGTGCGAGCCACCGGCGCCGAACTGACCATCGCGGTGGAACTCGACGGACATCGGCCGGATCCGGCGGACAACGCCCGTCGCCTGCGAGACGTTCTCGACCTCGCTGAAGCCCTTCCGCAACGGCACGAGGAGGAACTTCGGTACCCGGTCCTCCGCGATCTCCTGGGTTGACTCGATGCGGTTCACCGAGCGCATCGTCGTCCTGCACCAACAACTCGAGAAGGCCCGCCTCCCGCATGCCTTCGGCGGTGCGATCGCACTGGCGTACTGCACGCGCGACCCACGCGGCACCGACGACATCGACATCAACATCTTCGTCGGCACTCGCCGACTCGACGAGGTGCTCGCCTCGCTCCCGGAGAACATCACCGTCACCGACGCGAGCCG
>JBBSLH010000263.1:0-5674 GCA_038255425.1 Acidimicrobiales bacterium | reverse complement strand
GTCGGGTGGGGGAGATTTGAACTCCCGACCTCTGCGTCCCGAACGCAGCGCTCTGCCAAGCTGAGCCACCACCCGGATTGGGTCCGGCCTTCCGGCCGGGCGGTCAGACTAACCGACCGTCTCCATCGGTCACGATCCCGGTTCCGCGGCCGGATCGCGCTCGGTCCCGAACGTCTCGACGACTGCGTCGGCGCCCACGATCTCGACGTCGTCGCGTCGGATGGCGTCGAAGTCCGAGCGATCCATGACGTAGCGGACGACCTCCGCCGGGACACCACGTCGTGGGGCCAACTCGGTTCCGTTCGGCCGATACCCGAGCGACTCGGTGACGCCGACCGACTTCGGGTTGTCGGCGTAGGCGTCGGTGATGGCGCGCTCGGCGCCGAACCCGTCGAACGCGAGGTGGAGCGCGGCAAGCCGCATCTCCTTGCCGATGCCCTTGCCCTGATGTTCGAGCCCGAGCCACGACCCGGTCTCGATCGTGCGCGTACCCGTCCACCCGTGTGTCATCAGCGCTTGCGTCCCGACGACTTCGCCGTCGACGACGGTGACGAACGTGAGATGTGGGGTGTCACCTTGGAGGGTGAGGCGCTGTTGCCAGAAGAACTGGAGCGTGTTGCGTTCCATGAAGGGTGACGGCACCAACGTCCATGGAGTGGTGAAAGGCATCTGTCCGGGTTCGTGGACACCCCGGGTTGCGACTTCGGTCAGAGCCAACAGGTCGTCGTCGTCGGGGAAGCGCAACGTCAGTCGCGGCGTCCGCACCTCGAGCGCGAATGCCGGGAAGTACGCGGCCAACCGCTCGCGTGTCGTCATCCGTCCATGGTTGCAGCGCGGACGGCGCTGCGCAGGAGGAATTACTCGTCGGTGGGAGCGACCGCGGGGACGGTCTGCGCTGTGGCCGACTCGATGAACGTGTCTCCGGCGAGCAATGCCTTCGCCGCACGTCGGAGGCGGAACGAGTCGAGCGGCTTGATCAACCAGCCGTCGACGTCGGAGCGCTTGGCGAGGAACGTGTCGGCCTCGCGGTCGAGGAGCATGAGGATCGCGGAGTCCGGCAGGCGACCCATGTTCGACTCGGCTCGGAGATGCATCGCCACGGCCATCCCGCCCATGTTCCCGATCTGGAGGTCCAGGACCACGATGGCCGGTTCGTGCACATCGACGGCGTCGGCCACGTCGGCGCCCGCTCGGACACGGATCACGGTGGTGGTGTCGTCGGCGATGGCCGCATCGACCTCGTCGGCGACCGCGTCGGTATCGGTGGCGATGAGCACGACGGGCACGTTCGGAAAGCTAGCGTGCGCCCGGTGGAGATCCACATCGAAGAGACCCCCGACTACACCTTGTGCCGGCCCAGCGGAGAACTCGACGCGTACACCGTCGGGGAATTCCGAGAAGCGCTCGGCGGCATCGCCGACGTGTCCGCGCTCCTGATCGATCTCAGCGACGTCCCGTTCATGGACTCGGCTGGCCTCGGCGCCCTCATCGGAGGCATCAGACGCACCCGTGAAGGCGGCGGCAACGTCGCCGTCGCGTGCTCGCGTCAGTCGCTGACTCGCCTGCTGCACACGACCGGTTTCGATCGGATCGTGCCGGTCGAGGAGTCCGTCGACGAGGCCGCTGCCAAGCTGGCCGCCGGCGACGACAACTAGCGGAGATACGCCTCGATCTCGCGGAGGCCATCGAGGTCGTGGACGTCGGAGCGGAGAAAGGGCACCCGGACGACGGGAGCGGGCGCCACAGCCTCGGCCAGCGACACGACGTGCTCTTCCTCGCGTGACGACACCAACTGGAAGTCGGCGAGGTTGCGGTAGAGCGACCCGATCGCCTTGCCTTCGAGCGAGTTGGCTCGCTCGCGCGTCGCCTCGGCGAGTCCATCGGCGAAGTTCGGGTGCATCCGGTTGATCACCAGACTGCGGACCGGGATCCCGCCTTCGGACAGCTTCTCGGCGAAGAACATGGCCTCGTCCATCGTGTCCCTTCGCGGTGACGCGACGAGAACGAAGGCGGTGTCGTCGGCGCGAAGGAGCTGTTCGACCTGCTCTGCCCGGTCCTTGAAGCCCTGCTCCATGCCGTCGAACGCCTGGAAGAAGGCGATGGCGTCGTCGATGACATCAGCGCCGACGACCTTGGCGATCGAGCGGACGAACGTCTGGGCCGCCATGTTCACCGCCTTGAGCACGCCGCGGTTGGGCGCAGTCATCAGCTTGTAGAGGCGATGGTCGAGGAAGCGAGTGAGACGGCGCGGAGCGTCGAGGAAGTCGAGCGCGTTCCTCGTCGGCGGCGTGTCGATGACGATGAGGTCGAAGTCGTGCTTGCCCGAGTTCCGACCGTCGTGGAGTTCGTAGAGCTTCTCCATCGCCATGTACTCCTGCGTGCCCGAGAGCGCGCCAGAGATGTTGCGGTAGAAGCTGTTCTTCAGGATCCGTTCGCGTTGGTCGTCGTCCGACGCATGTTTCCCGACGAGGTCGTCGAACGTCGACTTGGTGTCGAGCATCATCGCCGACAGCTCGCCCGGGAAGTCGCCGTCGATACGCGACGGTTCGTTGGTCAGACCGTCGAGGCCGAGCGCGTCGGCCAGGCGCTTGGCGGGATCGATGGTGACCACCACCGCCTTTCGACCGGCCTCGGCTGCCTGCAGCGCGATGACTGCCGCCGTCGTGGTCTTGCCGACGCCACCGGATCCGCAGCACACGATGATCCGTCGCTCGCGGACCAGGGTCTCGAGCGTCTCGTCGCCTCTCGGTTCACTCATGACGTGGCTCCGAGCGTCATCTCGGCATCGAGCCCCTCGATGCCGGCAAGCATCGCCCGAGCCAGCACGTCGAGTTCTTCCGGCCCGATCTCGGACTCGAAGAGGAAGGGCATCTCCAACTGCGGGAGCGGGAGTTGCTCGGACAACCGATCGACCTGCTCTGCCTGGAGTGCGATGCGATGGCGTCGGAACGCCGACGCTTCGTCGAGCGCTTCGGCCTCCCCGTCGAGCAGCGACACCCCGGCTTCGTCCGCCGCAGCGACGGCTCCTTCGTCGAGCCCCTCGTAGACCTCGTAGCGCCCGTTGACGACCACCGGTCCGAGGCCGACGCCGACCTGGTCCTCGAGCGAGAAGGCGGTCTCGACCAGTTCGTTCACCGGCGTCTCCTCGGGCAATGTGACCAGCAGGACCTGGCAGTGCTCGTGGTCTTCGAGGAGTTCGAGCACGTCCTTGGCCTGGGCGTTGATGGGCCCGACCTTGACCGCGTCCATCAGACCCCTGGCCGAGCGGAGGAACGTGATGGCGTGGCCCGCGGCGGGGGCGTCGAGGATGATCACGTCGGCGGCCTTCGAGCGCTGGAGCTGCTTGACCTTGCCGAGGACGAGGATGTCGCGGATCCCGGGCGCTGCGGTCGCGACGATGTCGAGTGCTCCGGACGACGCCAGCCGCTTGCTGATGCGCGACAGTCCATGGTCTTCGAGGTACTCGATCAACGCGGCGTCCGGCGTGATCGTGCGGGCCGAGACCTCGGCATCGCCGTCGGCTCCGCCGCCCTTGTGGAGGACGAGTTCGTCGTACCCGAGTTCGGGATGACCGAACATCCGGGGCAGGCCCGACTTGCCTTCGACCTCGACGATCAGGGCAGATCGGCCTGCCATCGCCGCGGCCCGTGCGAGGGCCGCGCTCACCACCGTTTTGCCCACGCCGCCCTTCCCGGCAACGATGAGCAGTCGAGATGCAGCGAAGTACTCCGTCGGTTTCACCGAATTCTCTCCACAGCAGCTCTGGTCGACGCCGGAACTCGGTCACCCTACCCAGGATGATCGCCGGTCTGATCACCGCCATGATGGGTTTCACTCTCCTTGCGGGGACCGCATCGGCGCGCCCGACCGGGTCCGGCACGGGCGACGACGACCCCGGCGTGGTGCAGGTCATCAAGGTCTCCGGGCTACTCGACCCCATCGTCGTGTCGTTCATCGAAGACGAGATCGCCGCTGCTGAAGGCACCGAAGTCGTGGCCCTCGTGCTCCAGATCAACAGTGAGGGCGCGGTCGTCGGCGACGACGAGATGGACCGGCTCCTCGACTCGATCGAGAGCGCCGACGTGACGATCGCTGCGTGGGTCGGGCCGTCAGGATCGAAGGCCGAAGGCGAAGCAACCCGCCTCGTCGCCGCCTCTGACATCAGCGCGCTGACTCCCGGAAGCCGGATCGAGGTGACCGAGGAACTCGCTGGTGACGCCGACCTCGACGGCAAGGCGTCGATCGGAGAGAACATCGGCAGCGAGACCGCAGCCGAACTCGGACTCGTGGACAACGTCGCTCCGGTGCTCGGCTCGTTCATCGTCGACCTTCCCGACGTCGAGACTCTGGTCGTCGACAATCGACGTGAGCCGGTCACCAAGGTCCGGTTCGGCCAGCTCGGCCTCGTCGACCAGCTCTTCCACACCGTGGCCAGCCCCGCGGTCGCCTACCTGTTGCTGATCATCGGTGGCTGCCTGCTGGTGTTCGAACTGTTCACCGCCGGGGTCGGCGTGGCCGGCATGGTGGGCGTGGGCTCGCTCGTGCTGTCGGCCTACGGCCTCGCCGTGCTGCCCACCAACACGTGGGCGCTGGCGGCCCTGTGCGCCGCATTCCCCGCGTTCGCCGTCGACGTACAGACCGGCGTCCCGCGCTTCTGGACCGGAGTCGGCGCCGCTGGCCTCGTCGTGGGCTCGCTCTTCGTCTTCGCCGACGGCCCACCGTCTTGGATCACGCTCATCGCCGGCATCGGCGGCACGCTCCTCTCGATGTTCGGGGGCATGCCCGCCATGGTCCGGACCCGGTTCTCGACGCCGACCATCGGGCGCGACTGGATGATCGGCGAGTCTGGTGTCGCCCTGGCAGATGTGTCGCCCGACGGCATCGTCACCGTGCGCGACGCGCCGTGGCGGGCCCACACCAACCGGGCCACCCCGATCTCGGCCGGCGATGCCGTGAAGGTGACCGCCATCGACGGTCTCGTACTCGAGGTCGAACCGATCGAGGGTGCAGCCAAGGACTACCGCGAGCGCCACTGAGCGGGGGCGGGCAGCACCGCTCGCGACTGCAACCGAAACGCTCGCGAAGATTACCCCTTGAACGACTGGGTCGTTGGGCCTAGGTTCCGTGACTAGTCGAACACCGGGGGGTTTTGTTCAGTGACAATCGCGATCCGCACGGAGACCGAACAATGGCAGCTCAAGGCTGCTTGTCGTGGGCCACAGGCGCGGGTGTTCTTCCCGCCAGCTCAGTTCGAGCGCAAGGACGAGAAGCTCGAGCGTGAGAGCCGGGCCAAGGCGATCTGCACCACGTGCTCGGTCAAACAGGAGTGCCTCGACTACGCGGTACGCATCCGCGAGCAGCACGGTATCTGGGGCGGACTGAGCGAGAACGAGCGCAAACCTCTCCTCGCATAACGCAGCTACAACCGCGGACCGGCGATCCGTAGATCGTCACGTCGACGGGTGCGTCCTGTCGCGTCGAGATGTTCGAGCAGTGGCACGACGAACTTCCGCGAGGTGCCCAGCGCGTCGCGAACCTGCGCGACCGTGATGCCGTCGGGGTGTTCGGCGAGCAAGGTCCGGACCACGACCGCCGCCTCGTCCATCGCGCCTGCGCCGAAGGCGACGCCGCCGACCTCCACAACGGAGCCCCGTCGAACCAGCTCCCGCATCTC
>JBBSLH010000262.1:0-5700 GCA_038255425.1 Acidimicrobiales bacterium | reverse complement strand
GAGAAACGCGGCGCCGGGGCCGGCTGGACGACGCCGTTCTGCTCGACGAACGTTCCGCGCTCGACGTTGTGAGGATGCAAAGGCGCTTCGCCCAGCGACAGGACCGGTGCGAAGCACACGTCGGTGTGCTCCATGATCTCGCACCACTCGTCGCGGGTCTTGCCCTTGAAGATCGCCGCCACCTTCTCCTTCATCGCCGGCCACTGGTCGCGGTCCTGCTGATGCGGGAGGTCCGCCTCTTCACCGAGACCCGAGAGCTCGAGCAACTGGGCATAGAACTGGGGCTCGATCGAGCCGATCGACACGTACTTGCCGTCGCTGGTCTCGTAGACGTCGTAGTAGTGCGCACCGGTGTCGAGCATGTTGGTGCCACGCTCGTCGTGCCAGATGCCCATGGCCCGGAACGCATGGAACATCGTCGTCAGGATGGCGCTGCCGTCGACCATGGCTGCGTCGACCACCTGACCCTCGCCCGAGTTCTTCGCCTCGAGCAGGGCGCACACCATGCCGAAGGCGAGGAACATCCCGCCGCCGCCGAAGTCACCGACCAAGTTCAGGGGCGGCACGGGGGCCTCGCCGCGACGACCGATCGGGTCGAGGGCGCCGGCGAGCGCGATGTAGTTGATGTCGTGGCCAGCGGCCTGTGAATACGGACCGTCCTGGCCCCAGCCCGTCATGCGTCCATAGACCAGCTTCGGGTTTCGGGCGAGACAGTCGTCGGGTCCGATGCCCAGTCGCTCGGTGACGCCGGGACGGAAGCCCTCCATGAGGACGTCAGCCTTCTCGACCAGAGTGAGGAGCGCCTCGACACCCTCGGGATTCTTGAGATCGAGACCGATCGAACGGCGACCACGGTTCAAGACGTCGGCGGGTGGCGACTCGGGATCGCCCCCCATGACCTGTCCGGCGCGATCGACGCGGATCACGTCGGCGCCCATGTCGGCGAGGAGCATGGCGCAGAACGGTCCTGGGCCGATGCCGGCGATCTCGAGGACGGTGGTTCCCTGGAGCGGTCCCATGTGGGTGAGTGATTCCTTCTTCGATGGTCGGTCGACGGCGAGCGTTGGATCAGACGGCTGCGGTCGTCGCAGCGATGGCGTCGATGATCGTTGGCCAGAGGGCCTTTGGGAGATTGTGCCCCATGCCCTCGAGCTCGAGGTGCGTCGCGTGCGGCACGGCTTCTGCGGTGCGCGCACCGCCGGACGGCGTCACCAGCGTGTCGGCGAGGCCGTGGATGACGGTGAAGGGCATGGTCACCTTGCCGAGTGCAGCTGTCCGGCTCGGCGACGCGAAGATCGCCGCGATCTGGCGGGCCATGCCGGCCGGGTACTGCATCCGGTCCCACTCCCTGCGAGCGCGAGCTTCGGTGGCTTCTGGATCGAGATACCCGGGGCTGCCCCAGATCTGCTCGGCGGCGAGCGCAGCCTGCACCGCCTCGTCGACGGTCTTTGCTGGTGCGCCAAGGAGTGCTGCCGATGCCTCGCTCGAGGGCTGGCCGACATCGCTGTCGCCGGTGGTCGACATGATCGAGACCACCGATCGGACCTTGTCCGGATGGTCGATGGCCATCTGCTGGACGATCATGCCACCCATCGACACCCCGACGATGTGCGCGGAGCCCATGCCGAGCGCATCGATGACGCCCGCTGCGTCCGCTGCCATGTCGGCGAGCAGATACGGGACCTCGGGGGGCTCGCCCGACATCATGGCGGCGATGAGTTCTTCGAGGACGACGGGTTGGTCGTCCAGCTTGGTCGAGAGGCCGACGTCTCGGTTGTCGAACCACCCGACGCGGTAGCCACGGTCGACCAGCGCTTCCACGAATCCGATGTCCCAGCTGACCTTCTGCGCACCCAGTCCCATCACGAGGAGCAGCGGCTCGCCGTCGTCTGGACCGCGCACCTCAGCACACAGGTCGAGGCCGTTCACGTTCAGAGTGGTTTCCCCCATCCGGTGATGCTTGCCGCTGCTTGACCGGGTGGTCAAGAACGGGAGTCCTGCGCCGGTCGGTACGGTCTCGCTGATGGAGTCCGTCGTTGCGTTCGCGCCGGGTCGCGTGAACCTGATCGGCGACCACACCGACTACACCGGTGGCCTGTGCCTGCCGATGGCGCTGACCCTGGGCGTGACCATCCGGGCCACCCGGGAGGGCGACGTGGTGGAGTTGCGGTCAGACCAAGCGGAGGGCACCGCAGTCGTGCCCCTCGACGTCGACGATCCAGCGGGCGTCTCGCCCACGTGGGCTCGCTACGTGGCTGGCGTGGTGGCCGAGGCACGACCGCGTATCGGACTCCGAGGATCGATCTCGTCGGACCTCCCGATCGGCGCCGGCCTCTCGTCGTCCGCCGCACTCGAAGTCGCCGTCGCCACCGCGCTCGACGCCCCCGGCGAGAGCTTGGACATCGCCGCGCTCTGCCAGCGCGCCGAGCAGCGTGCCAGCGGGGTCCCGTGCGGGATCCTCGACCAGCTCTCGGCCACCAGAGGCGTCGAAGGGCATGCGCTCCTCATGGACTGCGAGCTCCTGACCACCACGCCCATCGCCCTGCCCGAGGGACTCGACGTCGTCGTGGTGCACTCCGGCCAGGAACGCACCCTCGCAGACTCCGCCTACGCCGAGCGTCGCGCCGAATGCGAGGCAGTCGAGAACGAGATCGGGCCGCTGCGATCGGCATCGCTCGACGATGTCGACACGATCACCGACCGTCGACTCCGGCGGCGAGCACGCCACGTGGTCAGCGAGAACCGGCGGGTGCGCGACACCACCGCCGCACTGGCAGACGGCGACCGACGCTCCGTCGGGCTGCTCTTCGGCGCCAGCCACGCCTCACTGCGGGACGACTTCGAGTGCTCCACCCCCATCGTCGATGCGACGGTCGACCGGCTGACCGCCACACCGGGCGTCTACGGCGCCCGTATGACGGGCGGCGGATGGGGCGGCTGCGTCGTCGCGGTCACCGAACCCGGCGCGCTCGACGAGGGCTGGGTCGTGCGACCGGGTGGCCCGGCGTGGGCCGAGAACAGCTAGGACCCGAGCAGGCGGGCCTTCTCGGCCGCGAACTCCTCGGCGCTGAGCACACCTCGGGCTCGGAGGTCGTCGAGCTTCGTCAGTTCGTCGGCCTTGGACAGCCCACCGCCACCCGCCGCTCCCTCGTTGCCGCCGATGCGGTCGAACTTGCGGTTCTCGTTGGCTTCGATCTGCCGGTAGACCTCGTTCTGGACTGCAGTCGGCTTCCGGACGTCGGTGAACGCTTGCCGTCCGCTCTCGCCAGCCGACTCGATGACGAGGTCACCCGCGCCCAGCATCCGCTCGAGGATCGTCTGCGAGAACATCACGTTGTTGACCCGTTCGAGCGGGATCTCGATCCCCTTCTTCGTGAACACACCGTGTCGGTAGATGAGTCGGTCGGACGTCACCACGAAGTTGGTCGAACGCCAGTCGAGGTAGCGAGCGCCCCACCAGACGAGCGATGCCATGATCAGGAGACCGGCGAGGATCTTGAGGAAGTCGGGCCACGAGAGCGCCAGCACCAGGACGCCGAAGACGAGCGTCAGCGCGAGCGCTGCGGCCTGCTTGGCCATGAACCACCAGTGCGGGTTCAGGTCGAGCACGACCTCTTCGGTCTCGTTGAGCAACTTCCTCGGGAACGCCACGGGCGGATCTTACGCCCAGCCCAACTCGTCGAGGCGGTGATCGTCGATCCCGAAATGGTGAGCGAGTTCGTGGATCACCGTGATCCGCACCTGGTCGACGACCTCGTCGGGCGACGCACAGATCGCGCAGATCGGCAGACGGTAGATCGTCACCTGGTCGGGCATCGGTGCGAGACCGAAGCCGCCGTAGTCGTCTCGCTCGGTCAGTGGGATGCCCTCGTACTTGCCGAGCAGACCACCGGTGGGCCGTCCGGTCCGGATGCGGATCATCACGTTGTCCAGCGCATCTGCCAACGGCTCGGGCAACGTGTCGAGCGCGTCGGAGACCAGTCGCTCGAAGGCTGCCGCATCCATCTCCACCATCCGGGACGACGGTAGCCCCGGTCGACGGCAGCCATCTCTAGCCTGGGTGCGATGGACCCCGACGCCGTACTCGGCACGCTCGACGAGGCGCAGCGTTCCGCAGTCACGTCAGCCGCGATGCCCCTCGCCGTCATCGCTCCGGCCGGATCCGGCAAGACCCGCGTCCTGACCGCGCGCATCGCTCACCGTGTGGCGACCGGCGACATCGAACCGGACCACATCCTGTGCGTCACCTTCACCCGCAAGGCTGCCGCTGAACTGCAGGGCCGCCTCCGCGCACTCGGGCTGCACGACTCGATCGAGGCGGGCACGTTCCACGGTGTCGCGTGGCGGTTGCTGAAGGATCGGTGGGCGTCGTCGGGTCGATCGGCACCGGCGCTGCTCGACCAGGTTCGGCCGTTCCTCCGTGAGCAGGTCGCTCCCGACGCGACACCGCTCGAGATCGTCGATCTGGCCGGGGAGATCGCGTGGGCGCGGGCGCGCATGGTCCGGCCTCCTGACTACGAGCACGCGGCTCGCGCCGCGGGACGACGGTCACGGAAACCTGCCGCGTGGATCGCTTCGCGATTCGAGGAGTTCGAGGCCGCCAAGTCGCGCCGTCATGTCGTCGACTTCGACGACCTGCTCGCCGCGTGCACGAGCGCGATCGACGGCGATCGAGCGTTCGCAGCAGCCCAGCGGTGGCGGTTCCGCCATCTGTTCGTGGACGAGTTCCAGGACGTCAACCCGTTGCAGTTCGCACTGCTCGAAGCCTGGCGAGGCGACCGGTGGGACGCGTTCGTCGTCGGCGATCCACATCAATCGATCTATGGCTGGAACGGCGCCGACCCCACACTCCTCGACACGCTCGGCGACCGTTGGCCGGCGCTCGAGACCATCCACCTCGAGCGCACCCACCGCTCGACGCCACAGATCACCGCCGCTGCGGCCGACGTGGTGCGCGCAGCCGGCCTCCCCGACCGGCACCCGGTCTCGACCGGGGCGGCCGGTCCGCCGGCGACGCTCCGAGCACATCGAGACGAGATCGTCGAGATCACGACGGTGGCCACGGACATCCGTCGCCGACGGGGTCCCGACGCGCCGTGGTCCGCGTTCGCCGTCCTCGCCCGAACCCACGACCAGGTCGTCGCACTCGAACGTGGACTCGGTTCGTCGGGCGTGCCGACCCAGGTCCGACGTCAGTCGAGCCTGACCGGCGACCCGGTGGTCCGCCGTGTGTTGTACCGACTGGGTCAGGACGACCGCCAACTCCTCACGGCGCTTGCAAACGCGATCACCGACGGCGAACGCAACAGCGAAGCCGTCGTCGAACTGGCCGACATCGCAGAGGATCGTGTCGAGATCGAACCGACGATCACCGGACGAGAGTTTTCCGGCTGGGCCTACGCACGGCTGTCCGACCGCCCGGGCCAGATCGACGCTGTCACCCTCTCGACCATTCACGCAGCCAAGGGTCTGGAGTGGCCGTTCGTCCACATCGTGGGTTGCGAGGACGGATCGATCCCCCACATCTCGGCGAGGCGACGCGCCGCCCGGGACGAGGAAGCGCGACTCCTCTACGTCGCGATCACCCGCGCCGCCGTCGAGGTCCATCTGCACTGGGCCCGCGCCCGGACGATCAAGGGGGTGCAGCGCGACCGGGAGCGCAGTCCGTTCCTCGCTGGCTTCGACGACACTCGCGCCCCG
>JBBSLH010000261.1:0-5737 GCA_038255425.1 Acidimicrobiales bacterium | reverse complement strand
GGGCCGAGCTTCAGGATCCGGGTGTAGCCACCGGGACGGTCGACGTAGCGCGGGCCGACATCGGTCATCAGCTTGTGCGTCATCTCCTCGTCGCGGAGGAACGCCACGATCTGGCGGTGGTTGTGGAGTCCGCCCTTCTTGGCCTTGGTGATGATCTTCTCGGCCACGGGACGGATCGCCTTGGCCTTGGCCTCGGTGGTCACGATGGACTCTGCGGCGACGAGGCTGGCGACCAGGTTGCCGAACATGGCCTTCTGGTGACTGGCGCTGCCGCCGAATCGCTTGCCCTTACGGGGACGTGCTGGCATGACGTGTTCTCCGTGTTCTCAGGATCTCAGCCGCGGATGCGCAGCGTGAGGCCGCGCTCGTCGAGCTTCTCGACTACCTCGTCGAGAGACTTCTGACCGAAGTTGGTGATGGCGAGCAGGTCGTCCTCGGTCTTGTCGAGGAGTTCTCCGATGGAGTTGACCTGCGCACGCTTGAGGCAGTTGCGGGGACGCTCGGAGAGCTCGAGGTCTTCGATGGGCTGATCGACATCGGACGGGCCAGAGCCTGCCGTGACGACCTCGCCGAGCTCGAGGCCCTGTGGCTCTTCGCTCATGTCGGCGATCAGGCCGACGAGACTGCGCAGCGTGTCGCCGGCAGAGGCGAGCGCGTCGGACGGACTGATCGAGCCATCGGTCTGGATGTCGATGATGAGCCGGTCGTAGTTGGTGTCCTGCTCGACACGGGTCGGCTCGACGCTGAAGGTCGACTTGCGCACCGGCGAGAAGATCGAGTCGACCGGGATGACACCGATCGTGTCGCTCGACTTGTTGCGCTCGGCCGACACGTAACCACGGCCAGGGGCGATGGTCACGTCGATGGCGAGGCGACCGCTGCCGTTCATGGTGGCGATCTGGAGATCCGGGTTGAGGACCTCGACGTCGGCGTTCTCGGAGAGGTCCGAACCCTTGACGATCGCCGGGCCGCTGATGTCGAGGCGCAGGGTCACGGGATCGTCGCCGTGGCAGACCACGACGAGGTCCTTGAGGTTCAAGATGATGTCGGTGACGTCTTCGACGACGCCGCCGATGGTGTCGAACTCGTGGAGCGCCTCGTCGAAGCGGACCTGGGTGACGGCCGCGCCGGGGATCGACGAGAGCAGCACGCGCCGGAGCGAGTTACCGATCGTGTGGCCGAAACCGGGCTCGAGCGGGCTGATGGCGAACCGCTGACGGTTGGCCTCTTCGTCACCGATGGGCTCGACGGTGGGGCGTTGGATGACCAGCATGGAGAGGAATACCTCGTCGGTCGGGTGTGGAGCGGGCGGAGGAGGGAAGAGCGATTACTTGGAGTACAGCTCGACGATGAGCTGCTCGCGCACGGGCACGTCGATCTGCTCGCGCTCGGGGAAGGCACGGACGGTGACGGCATTGCCGTCGTCACCGGTCTCGAGCCAACCGGGGGCCTGGCGGTCGAGCACGTCCTTGTTCCACACGACGGTGACCATCTCACGGCTCTTGGCCTTGAGGGACACCTTGTCGCTGACGCGGACTCGGTAGCTGGGGATGTTGACCCGCTTGCCGTTGACCTCGATGTGGCCGTGGTTCACGAACTGACGAGCCTGTGCGCGGGTCGCGGCGAGGCCGGCCCGGTACACGACGTTGTCGAGACGTCGCTCGAGCAGCTGGAGCATGAGCTCGCCCGTGACGCCCTTGCGACGGTTCGCCTCTTCGTAGAGGTTGCGGAACTGCTTCTCGGAGAGGCCGTAGCTGAAACGAGCCTTCTGCTTCTCCTGGAGCTGCATGAGGTACTCGGACGGCTGTCCGCGACGCCGGCCGCGGCCGTGCTCGCCGGGCGGGTACGGACGCTTGTCGAGCGCCTTCGTCTCGGCCATGGTGCCGAAGATGTTGATGCCGAGGCGTCGCGAGACGCGGGCACGGGGTCCGGTGTATCGAGCCATTGCAGCTACCTCAGGTCCGGCGCCGCTTGGGCGGGCGGCAACCGTTGTGCGGGACAGGAGTGACGTCCTTGATGCCGGACACTTCGATGCCGGCATTCTGGATGGAGCGGATCGCGGTCTCGCGGCCGGAGCCGGGGCCCTTGACCTGGACCTCGACCCGACGGACGCCATGTTCCATGGCGCCACGGGCGGCCTTCTCGGCGGCCATCTGTGCGGCGTACGGGGTCGACTTGCGCGAACCCTTGAAGCCGACGTTGCCGGCCGATGCCCACGACAACACGTTGCCGCCGGGATCGGTGATGGCGATGATCGTGTTGTTGAACGACGACTTGATGTGAGCGATGCCCACAGAGACGTGCTTCTTTTCTTTCTTGCGGGCCATTACTTCTTGACCTTCTTCTTGCCGGCGACGGTCTTCTTGGGGCCCTTGCGGGTGCGAGCGTTGGTGTGGGTGCGCTGACCACGGACAGGCAGACCCTTGCGGTGCCGCACGCCCTGGTAGCAACCGATCTCGATCTTGCGCTTGATGTTGTGCTGGACCTCGCGGCGGAGGTCGCCCTCGACCTCGATGTTCTCGTCGATCCAGTCGCGGATCTTGGCGACCTCGGAGTCGGTCAGATCTCGGACTCGGGTGGACTGGTCGATGCCGACCTCGTCACAGATGCGAGCTGCTGTCGTGTTGCCGATCCCGAAGAGATAGGTCAGAGAGATGACCAGTCGCTTCTCTCGGGGAATGTCGACGCCTTGGATACGTGCCATCGTCTGTTGTCGGCTCCTCAGCCCTGGCGCTGCTTGTGACGGGGATTGGTGCAGAGGACCATGACGCGACCGTGCCGGCGGATGACCTGGCACTTCTCGCACATGGCCTTGACACTCGGTCGGACCTTCATGGGTGATCTCTTCTGTCGGGTTTCTGCGGGGGACTTCAGCGGTACCGGAACGTGATCCGGCCTCGGCTGAGGTCATAGGGGGTGAGCTCGACCTGGACCCGGTCGCCGGGGAGGATGCGGATGTAGTGCATGCGCATCTTCCCGGAGATGTGGGCGAGGACCTCGTGCCCGTTCTCGAGTTCCACCTTGAACATGGCGTTCGGGAGGCTCTCGAGGACCGTACCTTCGAGGACGATCGCGTCTTCCTTGGGCTTTGCCAGCGTGCTACTCCCCCGGGTGTGGGCGAATGGGTGGACACAGCGATTCAGAGGCAGGCGCGCCTGCCTCTGAGCCGAAGGAACATCCTATGACGCGGCGCACGCGGCTGCCAACCCGAGACCGTGGCGTGCACGCCCGAGCGGCCCGGAGCGCATCCGGTGCAGGACATGATGACGCATCGGGGCGCTCAATGGGCGGATGTGTGTGATCCGACCCTCGATCGGCATCTGGGATCGTCATCTGGCGCGCGATGCGGCCTCGGCGACGTCGACGACCTCGAGCACTGCGTCGAGCGGGATCGGACCGTAGATGTGGGGGAACTCGACGCCGGATCCGCCGAGATCCTCGAGGCGGACCTCGGCGTCCAGACGGTCGGTGTCCAGGACCAGGACCACCACGTCGTCACGGCCGTCGTAGTACCGCGCTGCGGTCGCCGCGACCTGTTCGGGGAACGAGCAGTGGATGTAGCCCTCCTGGGCAAGGGACACGCCGATGGTCGAGCGCTCGTAGGGACCGCCGGTGGCGATCGCCTCGTCCCACTCACTCCGGAGGGCGAGATGGAAGATGTGACCGGCCGGTCGGGTCACGGCAGCGTCAGGATCTGCGGGCCGTCGTCGGTGATGGCGATCGAGTGCTCCCAGTGCACGGCTCGCGACCCGTCGGCGGTCACCACTGTCCAGCCGTCCTCGAGCTCGACGACGGTGGGGTCGCCGGCGACGATCATCGGCTCGACCGCGAGCACCATCCCGGCCTTCAACGCGCGGCCCTTGCCTTGCTTGCCGTGGTTGGGGACGTCGGGGGCCTCGTGCATCGCTCGCCCGATGCCGTGGCCGGTGTACTCACGCAGCACGTTGCAGCCCCCGCTGACCGCGACCGCTTCGGTGGCATGGCCGATGTCGCCGATGGTGTTGCCGACGTGCATCACGCCGATCGCGGCCTCGAGGGAGCGTCGACCGGTCTCGATGAGGGCGTCGTCGGCAGCGCTGATCTCGCCCACGCCCATCGTGAACGCGGCGTCGCCGTGCCAACCGTCGATGATGGCCCCGCAGTCGATCGAGATGATGTCACCCTCCTCGAGCGTGCGCCCACCGGGGATTCCGTGCACCACCTCGTCGTTGACGCTGGCGCAGATGACCGCCGGGAAGCCGTGGTAGCCGAGGAAGTTCGAGGTCGCACCGCGGCGCTCGAGGACGTCGCGAGCGAGGCGGTCGAGGTGCGAGGTCGTGACACCGCTCTGGACCGCGTCGCGGCAGACCGCGTGCATCTCGGCGACCACGCTCCCCGCCCGACGCATGATCGCGACCTCGTCCGGACTGCGGCGAAACACCATGTCAGCGCACGGTCTACGAGCGAGCGCTCTCGATGGCGCGCACCAGCCGAGCGGTGACCTCGTCGGCCTCGCCGTCGCCGTCGACGATCATCAGCAGATCGCGCTTGCGGTACCAGTCGACGAGCGGCGCTGTCTCCTCCTCGTAGAGGTCGAGCCGACGCTGGATCGCCTCCTCGGTGTCGTCCTCACGCTGGATGACCTCGCCACCGCAGTGGTCGCAGGTCCAGTTGTGCTTGGGCGGCGCATCGCTCGAGTAGTTGGCGCCGCAGTCGACGCAGACCCGGCGGCTGGCCAGACGTTCGAGAACGACGTTGGTGGGGACGTCGAGGTCGATCACCATGTCGAGGGGCTGATGCGCCGTGATCTCTGCCAGCGACTCGGCTTGTTCCTCGGTACGCGGGAACCCATCGAGGATGTAGCCCCGCTGGCGGGTGTCGTCCTTGAGCAGACGTTCTTCGACGATCCCGATGATCACGTCGTCGGGCAACAGTTCACCAGCCGACATGTACTCCTGCGCCTTGCGCCCGAACTCCGTGCCCTCCTTCACCGCGGCCCGGAGCATGTCGCCGGTGCTGATGTGAGGAACCACGAAATGACGCGACAACCGCGTGCATTGCGTGCCCTTGCCAGCGCCCTGCCGGCCGAGCATCACGAGTCGAGCACCGGGAATCATGGTCCGCAGACCCTAACCGTCGCGGTTTCGCCCCGTCGAAACCCACCCCGGACACCAGATCTTGCGTGAGTTGTGGCGACCCCCGCACAAGAACTCCCGCCAGATCCGGGCTGGTCGGCACGTCGGATAGGGTCACCCCCGACTTCCCCGGTCGACTCCAGTCCCGGAGGACGTCGTGATCCCACTCATCGAGGCTGCAGCACCGCTGCTGCGCGCCCAACACTCCCTCATCACCCGCCGACAGGCCATCGGCTTGGTCAACTCCGAGGCCTGCGTCCGCCATCTCCTGCGGACGGGCGTCTGGGAAACGCTGGACCGTGGCCTCTACGGACCCTCCGGCGTCCCGATGACATGGCGTCGACAGCTCATGGCCGCTGGCCTGCTCGCACCGGACGGTTCCCTCATCTCCCACCGTGCCGCAGCAGCGCTCCACCCGCTCTGGGGACCGGATCGGCCGACGCCGGAGATCTCCATCCCGCGTGGCACCTTCTTCCGCCGACCTTGGTGCATCACCCACGAGTCCGGTGATCTTCACCTCGCCGACCGGGACGTCCTGGACGGCATCGCGACCACCGGACTCCGCCGGCTCGCGATGGACCTCGGCGGCGTCGTGAGCTTTCGTCGATACAAGCAGACGATCC
>JBBSLH010000260.1:0-5803 GCA_038255425.1 Acidimicrobiales bacterium | reverse complement strand
GGCGACTCGCCGACAAGATCGGGCGGCCACTCGTCGACGTCCACGAACCCACGCCCGGCTACGAGGAACACCTGTCGTCCAAGGTCGACCGGCTCCTGGATCGCCTCACCGACCGTCCAGTCCTGCGACGGAACTGGTTCGTCCATCCCGACGCGTCGCTCCATCAGCCGACGGCGCCACCGGTCGACCGCGTCGTCCCCGCAGAGGCCGTTCTGACAGACCTGCACCTGCGCAGCGAGCGGCAGACCTTGCGCAAGCTCGACTGCGGCTGGTTGCTCTTCACCATCCGCATCCAGCATGCGCGCCTCGCCGACGCACTCGACTCCGAGGAGCGGCACCGGCGATTCGTTCGATACATCAGCGAGGCTCCCCGCGCCGACCTCGAGCACCGTGGGATGGCTCCGGCGCAGGTCGACGAGCTGTGTCGTGCATGGGGGATACCGACACGAGATCGCAAATCTGATACAACGTCAGATTTGTGAGCGAGACGTCTCCACTCCGTGCCCCACTGACCATCGAGTACCCGTTCACGAGGACGGTCGGACCGGTGCAATCCGCGTTCCTGACCGGCCTGCGAGAGCGTGTCGTGCTCGGCATCAAGCGGAGCAACGGCACCGTGCTCGTGCCGCCGGTCGAGTACGACCCCGACACCGCCGACGAGTTGACCGAACTGGTCGAGGTCGCTGAGGTGGGCACGGTGACCACGTGGGCGTGGGAGCCGAATCCCGACGAACGCCAGCCGCTCGACGGCCCGTTCGCGTGGGCGCTGATCCGACTCGACGGCGCAGACACACCCATGCTCCACGTCGTCGACGCCGGTTCGCCCGACGCCATCGAAACCGGCTCTCGGGTCAGGATCCGATGGGCCGAAGAACGCGAGGGTGCCATCACCGACATCGCCTGCTTCGACCTCGAGGAGACATCGTGAGCGAGCTGACACTGCCGGCGTCCATCGCCGCGACATTGGAAGGCGTCGAGCCGGTGCGGTCGATCCGCACCCCGGCTCGCCTCGACTACACGTTCACTGCGCCGCTCGCGACCACCGAGTTCCTGAACAACATCGAACAGAAACGGATCCTCGGGACCAAGTGCCCCGAGTGCGGGAAGGTCTACGTCCCCATCCGCGGCGTCTGCCCGACCGATGCTGTCCCCATGACCGAGCGGGTCGAGGTGGCCGACACCGGCATCGTGACCACGTTCTGCGTCGTCAACGTCCAGTTCTACGGCCAAGCGGTCGAGGTGCCCTACGTGTGCGCCACCGTGCTGCTCGACGGCGCTGACATGGGCCTCTTCGGCATGGTCGCCGGGATGCCGGCCAACGACGTTCGGATGGGGATGCGCGTGAAGGCCAAGTGGGCCGACAAGCCGTCCAAGTCGCTCGAGTCGATCGAGCACTGGGCGCCGACGGGCGAGCCCGACGCCGAGTACGACACCTACAAGCACCACCTGTAGAGGACGAGGAACCCGCATGAGAGGCGCATCATGAGAGACGTCGCGATCGTCGCGTTCGCCCAGTCCGACCAGGAACGCCGGGTCGAGGACCGCAGCGAGGTCGAGCTGCTCAGCCCGGTCATCCAGGACGTGTACCAACAGACCGGCATGACCGCTGCCGACTTCGGCTTCACGTGCTCGGGATCGACCGACTACCTCGCCGGTCAGGCGTTCAGCTTCGTGCTCACGCTCGACTCGGTCGGGCCGTGGCCGCCCATCGCCGAGAGCCACGTCGAGATGGACGGCGCATGGGCGATGTACGAGGCGTGGATCAAGATCCAGACCGGCGCCATCGACAGTGCACTCGTGTACGCCTACGGCAAGTCGTCGCCCGGCGACCTGCGAGCAGTGATGAGCCGCCAGATGGATCCGTACTACGTCGCTCCGCTCTGGGCCGACTCGGTCGCCCTCGCTGCACTCCAGGCGCAATCGGTGCTCGACGCCGGCCTCGAGACCGAGCGCGACTGGGCCGAGATCGCCGCTCGCAACCGCAACAACGCATCGACCAACCCGAGAGCACAGTTGCGTGGATCGCCCGACGTGGATGTCTTGATGGACGACGACTTCGTGGTCACACCGCTCCGTCGACACGCCTGCCCGCCGATCACCGACGGTGCCGCTGCCATCGTGATCGCCGCTGGTGACAAGGCACGCGAACTCAGCGATCGACCGGCGTGGATCCGTGGTCTGGACCACCGGATCGACGCCCAGTCTCTCGGCGTGCGGGACCTCACCATCTCTGCGTCGACCGAGAAGGCGGCGGCAATGGCCGGCGTCGGCGACAAGCCCGTCGACTTCGCCGAACTGCACACGCCGTTCGCCCACCAAGAGGGCATTGTCCGACGTGCGATGGGGCTGGGTGACGACGTGGCGATCAACCCGTCCGGGGGCGCGATGGCGGCCAACGCCATGATGACCGCAGGCCTCATCCGTCTCGGCGAGGCCGCGACGCGGATCACCGCCGGAGACGGCGATCGTGCCGTGGCGCACGCCACTTCGGGCGCGTGTCTGCAACAGAACCTCGTCTGCGTGCTGGAGGGAGACTGATGGGTGCTGCTGGAGAACTCGCTGCCGTCGTCGGCATCGGCCAGACCAAACACATGGCGACGCGCGGCGACGTGTCGATGGCCGGCCTGGTCCGCGAGGCCGCGCTCCGCGCCCTCGCTGATGCAGACATGGGTTGGGACGACATCGACGCCGTGGTCGTCGGGAAGGCACCGGATTTCTTCGAGGGCGTGATGATGCCGGAGTTGTACCTGGCCGATGCGCTGGGTGCCGTCGGCAAGCCACTGCTCCGCGTCCACACCGCCGGCTCGGTCGGTGGCTCGACTGCCATCGTCGCCAGCAGCCTCATCCAGTCCGGCGTGCACGAGCGTGTGCTGACGGTGGCCTTCGAGAAGCAGTCGGAGTCAGAGGCGATGTGGGCGCTGTCGCTCCCGATCCCGTTCCAGGCTCCGTTGGTCGCCGGCGCCGGTGGCTACTTCGCTCCACACATCCGCGCCTACATGCGCCGGTCGAACGCACCCGATCACATCGGGATCCTGGTGGCGCTCAAGGACCGGTTGAACGCCTGCAAGAACCCGTACGCCCACCTCCACGAACCGGAGACGACGTTCGAGTCGGTCAAGGACTCGATGATGTTGTGGGATCCGATCCGTTACAGCGAGACGTGTCCCAGCTCCGACGGCGCATGCGCAATGGTCATCAGCAACGCCGACACCGCCAAGGCGATCGAGAATCCAGCGTGGATCCACGGCACCGCGATGCGATCCGAGCCGACGATGTTCTCCGGCAGGGACCAGGTGCTTCCGCAAGCCGGTCGTGACTGTGTGGCCGACGTGTATGCGCAAGCGGGGATCACCAACCCGCGCGAGGAGATCGACGTCGTCGAGATGTACGTGCCGTTCTCCTGGTACGAGCCGATGTGGCTCGAGAACCTCGGCTTCGCGGGCGAGGGCGAAGGTTGGCAGCTCACCGATCAGGGCGTCACCCAGATGGACGGCGACCTACCCGTCAACCCGTCCGGCGGCGTGCTGTCGACGAACCCCATCGGCGCCTCGGGGATGCTGCGATTCGCCGAGGCAGCCATGCAGGTACGAGGCATGGCGGGTGAACACCAGATCGACGGCGCGAAGACTGCCCTCGGTCATGCCTACGGCGGCGGCGCCCAGTTCTACGCGATGTGGGTGGTCGGTTCGGATCAGCCGGCCAGCTGAGGATCGCGCAATTTCGTCAGCGCCTGCCTGATTCAGTCGGTCGCGTTCCTGACCGACGCCGTTGCCTTCGCCGGCGCCTCGTCGACTCGGTCCGGCCAGAACGGCGGCTCGTAGACGGTGGACTTCGCCTCGAAGTCCTCGGCGTAGAACTGTGCCGCCCACTTGCGGAACTTGATGAACGGTCCGTCGGTGTCGGCGAGCGCGGGACGGGTCAGGTGCGCCTTGTGCTCCCAGATCGGCTTGTCCTCGAGCACCTGCTTGTCGACCTCACGGACAAAGGCGTTGCCGACGTTCCGGGTGGTCACCTCGTCGCCCATCGTCTTGAAGCGGAAGTGGAACCACAGCTCGGTCCGACCCTCGTCGATGGGCGTCTGGACCGCGAGGTTGTACGTGTCGATGATCCCACTGAAGCTCACGAGCGACATGCCGGATCCGTAGCTGTGTGAGTCGATGCGCCCCTCCATCACGCCTCTGGGCGTCGGGAACTTCTGCGACGACTTCATGTCTGCATCCGGGAACCCGCACTCGTAGCTCTGGAGCTCTGGGACCTCGGCGGTGTTGTGGACGTAGCGGAAGTGGGCCGAGTCCACGCCGTTCTCCGCCATCTCCTGCCAACAGGCGTCGACGACGTGGTTGGTCGAGATCATCGTCGAGTACTCGGTGGTCTCACCGTCGAACTCGGGGATGACGGGCACCTCCCAGATCGGATCGACGCCGTCGGGGTGGTACCAGGCCATGATCACGCCGTTGCGCTCGATCGCCGGATAGGTGTGGAGCTTGGCCTTCTTGTTGAGCCGCTCGGAGTAGGGGATCTCGGCGTTGGCGCCGTCAGCGTCGAACTTCCATCCGTGGAACGGACACGTGATGCAGCCGTCGTCCACGGTGCCGCCGTGGCCGAGATGCGCTCCGAGGTGTGGACAGAACGCGTCCTGGACGTGCACGCCCCGGTCTTCGTCGCGCCAGATCACCAGGTGCTTGCCGAAGTAGTAGCGAGCGATCGCCTGGCCGACCTCGACGTCGCCGGGATGGGCGACGCAGAACCAGCCGAAGGGGATCGGGAACGGGTACGTCCTGGTCGTCGTCGCGCTCATGTGTCGATCCCCAGGACCCGAGCGGCGTTGTGCCGCAGGAACTTGGGCCACACCTCGTCCTTGAAGCCGACGTCGGGAAGCTCACGGAAGATCCGCTCCAGAGACAGGCCCATCGGGAAGTAGCCGGCGTAGATGATCTTGTCTGCGCCGCGTGAGTTGGCGTAGTCGACGATCGCCTGTGGGTAGTGCTTCGGGGCGAAGGCCGACGTCGAGTAGTAGAGGTTCGGCCACTTCAGCATCAACTTCACGGCCAGGTCCTGCCATGGCTCACACCCGTGCCGGGTGACGAACTTGAGTTCCGGGAAGTACCAGCACACCTCATCGATGAGCATGACGTCCTGGCACGCGGCCGGGACCCGGGGTCCGGGGATCCCGGCGCACACGAAGATCGGGATGTCGAGCTCGACGCACTTGGCGTAGAAGGGAAACACCTTCTTGTCGTTGATCGGGACCTGTGGGATCTTGCCCGCCGGGAAGAACGAGGCAGCGATCGCGCCGTACTCCTTCACCGCCCGCTCCAGGTCGCGGACACCGTCCATCGCCAGGTTGGGGTCGATCTCGTAACAGGTCCGGAAGCGCGTCGGGTTGTCGGCAATGGCGTTGATCGACGTGTCTCGATCGAACGAGATCCCGACCAGCCCGATGTCGATGCCGTAATGGTCCATCTCCGCGAGGATCGCCGTCGCCGGATCCATGTCCTCGGGAAGGTCGTCGGGGACCTCCTTGAACATGTACTCGACGGGAAACTCGAACTCTTCCTTGGACTGCTTGTCGCGCAGCTGCGGCTGGAGGAACTTGTACCAGTCCTTCTTCGAGCCGTGCGGGATGTTGATCATGGTGTCGATGACACCGACATCAGGAAGAGCCATCTCCCCAGACGAGAACACGTTCCAGTTTTGCGCGGAACCCACCCCACCCCTTCTGGTCACCACATCGGCAGCTCAGACTGCCGATGTGGTGACCAGATCGAGTTCGAGGTCGTTCTGGTCACTCGATCGGCGGTTG
>JBBSLH010000259.1:0-5803 GCA_038255425.1 Acidimicrobiales bacterium | reverse complement strand
TCGGGCATGGCGGCCGAGGTGGCTGCGGCCGACGTGGTGATCCTGTCGACGATCCGTGACGATTGGGACGAACCCAACGACTCGCGCGAGTTCGGCTCCGACGAACCGAATCAGGTACTGGCGGAGAACTTCTGCCTCGTGGCGTCCTATGGGGAAGGGACACCGGGTCGCGGGCTCTACGAGCTGTACGACAGGTGCTGAGCCGACATCGTCCGTCGCACTAGGGTCACCCGCCGTGCGAACCCTGGTGGTCCTGCCCACCTACGACGAGGCGGTGAACATCGCCGACGTCCTGACCCGACTCCGAGCCGCCGTTCCCGACGTCGACATCCTGGTCGTGGACGACAACAGCCCGGACGGGACCGCAGACCTGGCGAAGGCCGCGGCCGAGGACCTGGGCCAGATCGACGTCGAGGTGCGGGCGCACAAAGACGGGCTCGGCAACGCCTACCGACACGGGTTCCGCATCGGCATGGACCGCGGCTACGAGATCTTGATGCAGATGGACGCCGACCTGTCGCACGACCCGACCGCCGTCCCCGACCTCCTCGGTGCGATCGACGCTGGCGCAGACGCGGTCATCGGCTCCCGCTACGTGCCCGGTGGGTCGATCCCACACTGGCCCTGGCACCGCCGTCAGATGTCACGGTGGGGCAACTGGTACGCGTGCGCCGTTCTCGGGATGTCCGTGAGCGACACGACCTCCGGATTCCGTGCGTATCGGATCGAGGTCCTCGAGGAGATCGACATCTTCTCGACCAGAGCGAAGGGGTATGGCTTCCAGATCGAGACCGCATATCGGATCTCGCGTTCGGGGAAGAAGCTCGCCGAGGTCCCGATCAGCTTCACGGATCGGGTGCGCGGTTACTCGAAGATGTCGTTGTCGGTCGCCGCAGAGGAGTTGCTCCTCGTCACGTGGTGGGGATTCCGCGACCGCGTGCTCCGGCGTGGACGCCGGCGTCGCTGACCCGTCCGACCAGCAGGATCGACAGACCGAAGGGCAGGTCGACGAACCCGAGCACGGCTCTTTCGGCCCCGGTGACCAGACCGATGAGCCGGTTCACCGTCGGCGACACGAAGCTCGCCTCCTCGGCACTGTCGTCTCCCATCAGGTGACGCAGCGGCGTGCGCCGCACGAGGAACGCCACCGGCGCGAGCCAGGCGTGGAAATGCGTGCATCGGACGACGTCGATGTCGGCGGCGTGCGCTGCGGCGATGAGCGCAGAACGCACGTATCGGCGACGATGGCCGAGTCGGACGTCGTGCTCGCTCCAGGCCCACTGGTACGCGGGAACGGCGACGACCACCAGACCACCGGGACCCGCGACGCGGGCCAGTTCCCGGAACCCGGCGACGTCGTCGTCGAGATGTTCGAGCACGTCGAGCGACGTCACCGCAGCCGCGGCACCGCTCGCCACCGGCACAGCCTCCGCGACGGCCTTTGCCAGGACCGGTCGCGGATCGAACCGCGTGCTCAAGCGCAGCGCGTCGTCGTCGAGTTCGACCCCGACCGCTGGTCGTCCGGCTCCGCGGAGCGAGTCGAGCAGCCCCCCGGTTCCGGCACCGACGTCCACCACGACACCGGTCACACGGCGTCGGTCCAGTTCGGCGATCACCAGGTCGCGCTTGGCACGGAACCACCAGTGCGTCCGCTCGACGAGTGCCATCGCCTCGATCGCGTCGGCGTCCATGGGCCCTGGCCCCCCTGTTCCCTCGACCTCCCGGTCGAGCTGGCGACGGATACGTACGGCTGCCGCTGCCATGTCGATCCCGTCGCGGACCGGGCGGACGCGACTGGCCTCGACATGCGACCACTGCACGGGGAGTGGGATGACCCGGAAACCGGAGCGACCGGCCCGAGCAAGCACCTCGACGTCGAACGCGAAACGATCGGTGGACAGGCGACCGAAGATCGCGTCGGCCGCTTCGCCCGAGAAACCCTTCAGACCGCATTGGGTGTCGCGTTCGTCGGTCAGACCGAGGACTCGCAACAACAGGTTGAACGCGCGGCCCGAGATCACCCGGTGCGCCGGCTGACTCTCCCGTAGCTCGCTGCCGGGATGGGCCCGGGTCCCGTAGACCACGTCGGCGCGGCCGTTCTCGAGTTCTTGGAAGCACCGCAGGATGTCGTCGGCGCCGACACACAAATCGGCATCGACGAAGACGCGGGTCCGGCCCACCGCCGCCAACATGCCGGCACGCACTGCCGCCCCCTTGCCCTGGTTCTCGGGGAGGCGGAGCACCTTGGCGTGTGCGAAGCCCGCGTCGGCCAATGCCCGCTCGGCGACCTGGGGTGTGCCATCGCTGCTCCCGTCGTCGACGAGCACGATCTCGAGGTACGAGTCGACGACTCCGGACGACTCGAGTGCGCTGATCGTGGTGCCGATGCGACCGCTCTCGTCGAACATCGGGATCACGAGCGACCGTGTGGGGATGGTGGGTCCGGCGGTCACGCGCGGCATAGAGTACGGACCCCCAACGGGACCCGCAAAGGGCGCGAGGCCCGGACTCCGAGGGATCCCGCGAACCATTGGACTCCGACCACCCTGACCTGACCGAACAGTCGGTCCACGAGCGCATGGCCGCTCGAGCGGACGCCGTCGGGCTACGACGGATCCACGTCTTCGCCTTCCGAGACCGTGACGACCCCGAAGCAGGGGGCAGCGAGGAACACGCGAGCCAGGTGTGCGCACATCTCGTCCGCGCCGGCCTCGACGTGCACCTCCACACCGGGCGCGTGCCCGGGGCTCCCGCGCGTGTCGAGCGAGATGGCTTCCAGGTGGTGCGGCGCGGCGGCCGGGTCGGGGTCTTCGCCGCGTCGATGATCGACGAACGTCTCGGACGACTCGGGCCCACCGACGGCCTGATCGAGATCTTCCACGGAGTTCCGTTCTTCGCTCCGCTGTGGTCGCGCGCACCGCAGGTCGGCCTCGTGCACCACGTCCATCTCGGCACATGGGACGCGTTGTTGCCCGGCTGGCCGGGCAAGGTCGGCCACTTCATCGAACGATTCGTCGTGCCGCTCGTCTATCGACGACGAGCACTCGTGACTGCCGCTCCGTCCGCCCGTGACGAGATCGTCGAGCACTACGGCGCCGATCCGTCGCGTATCGCGATCGCTCCGCACGGGATCGCCGACCGGTTCTCCCCCGGTGGAACCCGGGACCAGCGACCACTCGTCGTCGCCGTGGCCCGCCTGATGCCGCAGAAGGGCGTCGACGAACTCATCGACGCACTGGTCCGTGTCAAGAGCGCCGTACCCGAGGTGCGGGCCACGATCGTCGGCGACGGCCCGCATCGGGAACGGCTCGAGGCGGTCGCCGAACGAGCCGGTGCCGGATGGATCCGATGGGCAGGGCGGGTCTCGGACGACGAGCTCGTCGATTGGTACCGACGGGCGTGGGTCGTCGCGAGCGCGTCTCGGCGCGAGGGCTTCGGGCTCACGCTGACCGAAGCTGCCGCATGCGGCACGCCCACCGTCGCCACCAGGATCCCCGGCCATGTCGACGCCGTCGCCGACGGCAGCAGCGGTCTCCTCGCCGACGGGACCCAAGACGTTGCCGATCGTCTCGTCGAGGTGCTCACCGACACCGACCTGCGGTCCCGGCTCGAGGCAGGCGCTCTCGCACACGCGACGCAGTTCCGGTGGGACGAGGCGACGGCCACCCTGCTCGATGCCCTGTGCGACGAAGCAGCACGCCGACGATGATCCGCAGCGCGGTCGGCCGCGTTCACCGAGCCGTGACACTCACGATCGGTGACATCGTGCTACTGACCATGATCACCGTGATACCCCAGCTGCTCGGTGGCCGGGCCCGGGTGAACGCCGACACCAAGCAGTACCTGTACCTCGACCCTGGCGACCTCCTGGACCGTGCGCGCGTGCTCTGGGACGCACGGGTCGGCGGAGGGGCCGTCACGCACCAGGCGATCGGCTACCTCTGGCCGATGGGGCCCTACTACTGGCTCACCGACCAGGCAGGGATTCCGTCGTGGGCGGCGCAACGTCTGTGGATCGGCGGGCTCCAACTGACGGCATCGCTCGGCGCGCTCGTCCTGTTCCGGCATCTTTCCTCGCGTCATCACGCACAGTTGGCTGGGGCCGCGCTCTACGGGCTCAGCCCGTTCGTGCTCGGTCACGTCACCGGCCAGTCGGCACTGCTGTTGCCCTTTGCAGCGCTCGGGTGGCTCGTCTGGGCCATGGCGAAGGCGGTCGAACGAGGTGGGTGGCGCTGGCCGGCGATCTTCGCCCTGATCGTGACGATGTGCGCGTCGTTGAACGGGAGCTCGGTCTTCTTCGTGGTCCTCGCCGCCACACTCTGGGTGCCGTTCGCCGTCTGGTCCCATGGACACGCGACCCCGCGCCAGGGGTTTGCCGCCCTGGCCCGGGCGGGTCTGCTGACGATACTCACCCAATTGTGGTGGCTCGCGGCGTACGCCGTGGGGGGCGCCTACGGACTCCCGATCCTCGGGGTCACCGAACAGGTCCAGACGACGTCGTACACGACGTCGGCGGCCGAGGTCGTCCGGGGTCTCGGCTACTGGTTCTTCTACGGCGGCGACTCCGAAGGCGCCTGGCTCCGCGGGATCGCGCCGCTCTACATGGAGAGCGGCGTGCTGATCATGCTCTCCTTCGCGGTACCGCTCGCAGCGCTCGCCCTCGGTGCAGCGATCAGATGGGGGCCGCGGACCTACTTCGCAGTCCTGGTGGGAACCGGAACAGTGCTGGCCGTCGGAGCGTTCCCGGAACCGGCACGATCGCCGCTCGGCGCCGCCTTCGAGTCGCTCTCCCAGCGCTCCGATCTCGTGCTCAGCCTCCGGAACACCCAGCGCGCCGGTCCGCTCGTGGCGCTGGGCCTCGCAGGTCTCGCCGTCGGCGGCATCTCGGCGATCGGGCGACGACATACCCGCGCCGGCTTCGCCGCGACTCTGGCGATGCTCCTCCTCGTCGCGCTCGCCCTCCCGGCCCAGTGGCGCAGTGGACTGATCGCAGAACGGTTCCACCGCGCCGAGGATCTCCCGCAGGAATGGCTCGACGCCGGCGATCACCTCGACCGCGGAACGGGCCGGATCCTCGAGGTACCAGGCATCGACTTCGCCAGCTACCGCTGGGGGCACACGCTCGACCCGGTGTCGGTCGGACTCACAGAGCGCTCCGTCCTCGCACGCGAGTTGGTGCCCGCCGGCGGCGCAGCCGGTGTCACGTTGCTGGGCGCCCTCGATCGGTCCCTCCAGGAGGGCTGGGCGGAACCGGGCGCCCTCGCCGTCGTCGCCAGGCTGTTCGGCGCGTCGGATGTCCTCGTGCGCAACGACCTCGAGTACGAGCGATACCGGACCATCCGCCCGGAGCGCATGTGGGACCTCGTCACACACGAAGACGCTGCTCTCGAACTCGACGCCACCTTCGGCCCGCGCCAGCCGAACCGCGCCGGTCCGAGACGACCCATGATCGACGAGATCGAACTGGGCCTCGGGCTCGACCGCCCCGGCGACGAGGTCGCTCCGCGACTCGCGGTGTTCGATGTCCCCGACGGTGGCCGTGCTGCGCTCTCGGCTGCATCTGTCGACGGAGCACTCGTCGTCGACGGCGATGGGGAGGGCATCATCAACGCCGCCGCCGCAGGTCTGCTCGACGATCTCGTCGGTCCGCTCCTCCTCGGTGCTGATGTCGCTGCCGATGCTCGTTTCGCCGAGTTCGCGCCCGACGGCACCGCATTCGTGGTCACCGACACCAACCGCAAGCGGGGCGAGCGTTGGTATGCGTTGCGCGAGAACGTCGGAGCGACCGAACCGGCCGACCGCG
>JBBSLH010000258.1:0-5816 GCA_038255425.1 Acidimicrobiales bacterium | reverse complement strand
GTTGTCGATCAGCTCGTCGAGCGCGACATCGACGTAGCGGCGATCGAGGACCGCAGCAGGGGTCCCACGTGCGATGCGTCGGGTGATCGAATGGCTGCCCGGAATCCGTCCATTCCATCGGTCGATCAGTGCGTCGAGCAGGTCGCGAGCGCTCACCGCCTCGGTGTGGAGCTGGAGGCGACCAGCGGCGAGGGTCGCGAACTGCACCAGCTGGTCGGTCACACGTTCGAGCTGCATCGCCCCGTTGAGGATCTCGCGTGCGAACTCCTGGACTCGGTCGGTCGACAGCACGCGGTTGGCGAGGATGTCCGAGTACCCCATGACCGGCGTGAGCGGCGTCCGGAGCTCGTGGCTCACGTTCGCGATGAACTCGGTCTTCATCTGCTCGATCTCACGCTCGCGGCGGACATCACGGATGACGAAGACTGCGCCCGCCAGCACGCCGGCAGCTCCACGCAACGGTCCGGCAGAGACTGCGACCGGGACCAGTTCCCCACTTCGCCCCACGAGATCGGCCTGCGCGCTCCAGGACTCGACCACCGGTCGAGCGAAGCGCACGGTGATGTCGGCATCGTCTTCTGTCATCACCGAGCAGACGGCGCCGAGCTGCTTGCCGATGGCATCGCGCGCCGGCGCGCCGGTCAGTTCTTCGGCGGCGGCGTTGAAATCGGTGATGCGCCCGCGCTCGTCCACCGCGACCAGCGCCTCACCCATCCCGGCGACCACGCCTTCGAGTCGAGCGCGCAGCGCGGCCTCCTCATCGGCGGCCGAGCGCAGGTCGTCGGTCATCGACTGGATCGACCCGGCCATCTGGTTGAACGTCGTCGCGAGAACGCCCAACTCGTCTGGGGTGTCGAGCTTCGCCCGAGCGCTCAGACGACCCTGCTGCAACTCGCCCGTGGCGGTGGTCAGGATGCCGAGTCCGGCACCGATCCGGTTCCCGGCATAGCCGGCAAGGATCATCGCGACCAGGGCTGCGCCCAGCGCGACGATGAACAGGATGCGGAACAGATCCTGACGGGTTGCGTCAATCCGCTCCTGGGGAACCGACACGGTGACCGCCAGGAACGGAGCCCCGTCCTCGTCGACGACGGGCACCGCGACGACGAACCGGTCGCCGTCGAGCGCGGTCTGCGTCCGGCCGAACAACACTGCGTCGGCCGCCAATCCGAGGCTCGTTGCCAGCGATGGCTGTGTGCCCGCTGCGGCATAGCTGCGCTGGCGATCGACGAGCGCCAGACCCACTTCCTGTTCCATCGATGCGGCGTCGCCGATCCTGTCGGCGAGGAACTCCGCATCGAGACGAGCAGTGACCACGGCAACGCCGAGGAAATCTGGGCCCGCCGTGATCGGCGCTGCACCGATCGAGAAGGTCTGGTCGCCGACGATCGACACGTCGTCAACCGCTTGGCGCGTGGCGAGCACCTGCTGCACCGCATCGGAGCCGATGAGCTCGAAGCGAACGATCTCCGTCGCATCGATCGCTGCCACCGGAGTGCCGGATGCGCCGACCACGACGAGGGGACCCGCGAACGGCTCGCGTAGGAGCGTGTCCCGATAGACGACCAAGGCGTCTGCGACGGACTGCGACTGCGCTTCCGCCCCGATGCCGCCGGCGGCATCGGCTGCGCCGATCTCCCCTGACCGGCTCTGGAGCGTGCGGGCCAGAAGGGTCGCATCGCCCACTGCGGACGTACTGGCGTCGGAGAAGACATTGGCCTCGGTCTCGGCGCGCGCCTCGTACCGTCGCGCCACCTCGTCCTCGACGTTGTCGGCGATCACGACCGACAGAGCGATGGCCACCGAGGTGATGACGAGCAGGACCACGGCGGCAGCAGATGTCGCGACCCGCGCAGCGATCGCACGCCGAGACGCCACCACCAGCGCGACGGCGAAGACCAATGCTCCCGCACCGCGGACACCATCGGCGAGCGAGGCGGAGTCACCGAGCCCCAGTGCCTCTGCGATGGCGAGGGTCGCGACGCCGGTGAGGGCGAGGAGACGTCCTTCGGTCGGTCCGTGCCACCGAACGAGCGATGCACCGACCCCGATGATGCCAACCGCACGGGTGAGCACCAGGACCGGGTCCGTGGCGTCGTCGATGAGCAGCGATCCGTGCAGGAAGGCAGCGATCGCCAACGCAGAGGATCCCACCAGGAAACTCATCCTGGACACGACATGGCGGAACAGCAGGTCGGGCTTGAGCGCGGTCACGGCGACGGCTGCGACCGCAGCGATGAACAGCGTGAACTCCGCTGCGAACTGCAGCTGCGCTGCTCCGGTCGTCATGGTGGGGTCTACTGCATCGCGAAAGGGATCATCCGGGCGCGGCCGCGATCTCGAAACCACTCCCACCCAGGGACGCGAGCGCGTCGAGGGCGTCTTGCAGAGTATCGACTGGGATGACCCTCAGGTTGTCCCCCGCCTTGGCGCGGACGTCATCCACTTCGCCACTGGGCACCAAGAACACGTCGTAGCCGGATCCGGTGACCACCGCAGTCTTCTGCACGACGCCGCCGACGTTGCCGACGTTGCCGTCGCGGTCGATCGTGCCCGTCACGGCGACTCGGAGGCCCCCGGTGAGCTCCCCGGGGGTCAACACGTCGATGACTCCGAGCGAGAACGCGAGTCCGGCCGACGGTCCGCCGACGCTCCCCGAGTCGATGTCGATGGGGAACGGATACTCGTAGTTCGGATCACGGGGTTGGAGCTCGATCCCGATCAGCCCGCGCTCCGGATCGTCCGGCGATGCGCCGAGCGTCACGTCGACCGCACGGACCTCGGACCGGTCGGGCGGCTCGACGCCGAGGCTGACGACCTCGCCCGGCTTCTTCGGGTCCATGATCCGAGCGACGTCCGACGCGACCTCCAACTCCTCACCGTCGATGGTCACGACCGTGTCGCCGACCGACAACAGCCCGTCGGCTGCCGAATCCTCCTGCACCCGCACCACCACGATGCCGCTCACGGTGATGGGAACGTCGTAGCCGAGGGCGACGAGCGCAACCCGGATCGCGTCCTGCTTCGATGTGTCCATGAGCTGGAGATTGAACTGGCGTGTCTCGGTCTCGGAGCGGTCGCCGAGCACCACGTTGTCCTCGACGATCTCGATGTCGTCGTCGAACATGGCGGCGACGTACGACGCCACGGTGCTGTGGCGAAGCGACACGGTCGTGTAGGCGATGTCGCTCTGCGGCGGAAACGTCGCGGCCTCGGACACCTGGACCAGTCCGGCGATGGGGCGCGCCGACCCGGGTCGGAACTCGTAGTACGGAATGGTCACCGTCAGTGCAGCGATGACGGCACCGGCCAACGCGAACAGTGCTCCGCCGGCGATCCACCACGGCCAGACACGACGACGACTCGGCGTCGGTGCACCGACTCCCGTTCCGTCCGCCGGTACCATCGTTTCCTCTGTGCTCACGTTGATCCTGCTCGTGGTACTCGGTGGTGGCGTCGGCATCCTGACCGTGTCGATGGCCGAGAGAAAGCCTGCCACGAAAGACCACCGATCTCGGCGCGCGGCCGGGCCCGTGGCCGACCCCGCAACGGCTGCGCCGCCCGACGCCGTCGTCGCCGCGACACG
This sequence comes from Acidimicrobiales bacterium, assembly GCA_038255425.1. Classification (GTDB taxonomy): domain Bacteria; phylum Actinomycetota; class Acidimicrobiia; order Acidimicrobiales; family Salinilacustritrichaceae; genus Salinilacustrithrix. Next base: position 2,230 of record JBBSLH010000258.1, on the reverse strand, counting down.
GGTCGCCGTCGCGGAACCAGACATCGTCCCGGCACCGGAACCCGAGCCGATCCGAAAGCGTGCGGCCGCACCTGCACCGCAGCCACACCGTGGCTCGATCCCGGCCTCGCAGACCGCGGTCGAGGGCCGATTCGCCGACCTCGTACGACCATCGATCGCCCGCCGGATCTTCAGTCTCGTGGGCATCACGGTCATCGTGATCTTCATGGGCATCGGAATCGCCGCGCTCTTCGGGGCCATCGTCGGTGGTGCTGCGGAGATCGTCGGCAACGCCATCGGATGAGCGAGGACGCTGCGGGCCGGCGACGGGCCGCCGCCGTGGCCGGCCACACCGGCGACGTCGACACGGCACGATCGTTCCTCGATGACGCCGTCGGGTCGGTCCGAGCCACGGCGCTCGGAGCGCTCTCGCGCCTCGAGGCACTCCGCCTCGACGAACTCGAGACTGCATTGCGCGACCAAGACCCTGGCGTCCGTCGTCGAGCGGTGACCATCTGCGCGATCCGACCGGGCGACGGGCCACCGACGATCGTCCCGCTCCTCGACGACCCGGACCCGGTCGTGGTGGAGACGACGGCCTGGGCGTGTGGCGAGCGGACACCGCCTGAAGTGACCGCGGCGACCACGATGGCCCGGGTGGCGACGGAGCACCCCGAACACCTCGTCCGCGAGGCCGCCGTGGCTGCATTGGGCGCGATCGGCGATCCGGTCGGACTCCCCGCTGTCCTCGCCGCTCTGGACCAGCGGGCCACGCTTCGACGGCGCGCCGTGGTGGCACTCGCTGCCTTCGAGGGGCCCGAGGTCGACGCCGCGCTGCGTCGCGCGCTCGACGATCGCGACCGCCAGGTCCGCCAGAGCGCCGAAGATCTCCTGGCCTGACGCGGGGCTAGAGCCGCCCGCCCATGAACATCACCTTCAGGTCGTCATAGCGCTCGATGCACCGACCGGCGCCGAACACCACGGCTTCGAGGGGCTGTTCGACCAGCGTCACGGGGATGTCGGTCTCGACCGAGATGCGCACGTCGAGGCCCTTGAGCATGCCGCCACCGCCCACGAGGTACATCCCCTGGCCGATGAGGTCGTGCGCGAGCTCGGGCGGTGCGTTGCCCAGGCACGAGATGACCGACTCGATGATCGCGGTCACGGGCTCGGCGATCGCCTCCCGCACCTCCGGAGTGGTGAGGATGATGGTCTTGGGGAGACCGCTCATCAGATCGCGACCGCGGACCTCGGCCCGGACGTCGTCGTCGACCGGCCACGCCGACCCGATGGCGATCTTGATCTCCTCTGCAGTGCGTTCCCCGATGGCGATGCCGTACTCACGGCGGATGTAGTGCTGGATGGCAGCGTCGATGTCGAAGCTGCCGACGCGGACCGCCTGGAGGGCAACGATCCCTCCAAGGCTGATGAGCGCGGTCTCGCTGGTGCCACCGCCGACGTCGATGACCATGTTGGCGACCGGTTCGTGGATGGGCAGCTCGGCCCCGATCGCTGCCGCCATCGGCTGTTCGAGCAGCTGTGCGTCGGCGGCGCCCGCTCGGCGCGCGGCTTCGGTGACCGCACGTCGCTCGACCTCGGTGATCGCCGACGGGACGCAGATGACGACCCGCGGGCGGTTGAAACGGTTGACGCCAGCCCGTTGCAGGATGAGCCGGATCATCCGCTGGGTGATGTCGAAGTCGGTGATCGCCCCCTGGCGGAGCGGACGGACAGCAACGATGTAGCTCGGCGTACGACCGATCATCTGCCACGCCTCGGCGCCCATCGCCAAGACGTCGCCGTTGCGCTTGTTGAGCGCGATGACCGTCGGCTCGTTCATCACGATGCCGTGGCCCTTGGCGTAGACGAGCGTGTTGGCGGTGCCGAGGTCGATGGCCAGGTCGCGGGCCATGGTCAGGCGTCCGGGCGTTCGTCAGATTCGACAGGCTCGACCGCGTCGACGGCTTCGACCGAAGTCTCCGCGTCGGACTCGTGCGCCGTGTCCAGTGTGGCGTCGTCGTCGGAGTCGGCGTCGGCGTCCGGCTCGGACTCCGTTTCCGACGGCATGATCTTCATGCCGCGGGCCTCGTCGGCGAGCCGCTCCGGACCCGACGAAGGGTGCTCTTGGTCCGGGCGTGGCGCGAGCGCGTGCAGTTCGCGTCGGAACGACGTGATGCCCGACTCGATGCCCTTCTCGGTGCGTCCGCGGTAGGCCAGGATGCCGACACCGACACCGACGATTCCCACGATC
>JBBSLH010000257.1:0-5824 GCA_038255425.1 Acidimicrobiales bacterium | reverse complement strand
GCACTGTCCTCCACGTGGTTCTGCGCTGGTGGCACCGCCGACGAGGAAGCCTTCGCCGACCACGCGATCTTGATCCTCAACCCAACCGACACCGCTGCTTCGGTGACCCTGACCACGTACGCCGGCGTGGTCGCACCTCCCTCGATCGTGGTCGAGCCCGACGATCTCGACGAAGAGACGTCCGAAGAGTCCACGACCACCGAAGCCGACGACGAGACGACGACGTCTGCACCGGTGGCCGCAGCCGATCTGCCCGAGCCGATCGTGCAGACGATCGAGGTCGGTCCCCAGGCTCGGGAGCGGATCATCCTCTCCGAGATCGTCGACGCGCCGATCGCATCCGCCCTGGTGGAGTCGGGCGTCGGAGCGATCGTGGTCGAACACGAGGTCATCAGCGTCCATGGCCGAGATTCCAAGCCCTGCGCCACGGCAGCGGCGGCCGAGTGGCACTTCGCCTGGGGCGACACGACCGTCGACTCTCGCGAACTGCTGGTGCTCTTCAACCCCTTCCCGCAGGACGCCATCGTCGACGGGCGATTCTCGACCGAGGACGGCATCCGCGAGCCGGTTCGATTCGACGGTCTCGTCGTGCCTGCCCGAGGCACGATCGGCGTCGACCTCGGCGACGACGTGACCCGTCGTGAGGAGGTCGCCGCCACGATCACGACACGCAGCGGCCGGATTGTGGTCGATCGCATCGTCCGCCTCGACGGCGAGACCGATCGTGGCTTGACCGTGCAGACCGGGATCCCTCGAGCGCAGGAGACGTGGGTCTTCCCCGACGGCTTCCGGTCCGACGAGGTCCGAGAGGAATTCGTCGTCTACAACCCGGGCGACGAGGTGGCGGAGGCCGAGATCGAGTTCATCGTCGACGACCCGGAGACCAACGGGATCCCCGAGCCGATCGATCTCACGTTGGCGCCGGGTGCGCAGCAGGTGGTCGACGTGAGCGAAGAGGACCGGGTTCCCGCCGATGTGGGTCACTCGGCTGTCGTCCGGTCGCTCAACGGTGCCCCCATGGTCGCCGAGCGGATCGTGTACTCGGATCGGACGAACCGGCGGGGGGTGACGGTGACAACGGGCTCGCCGGTCGAGTCGGAGAGCTGGCTCTTCGCCGCTGGCGCGGCCAACGCGACGAACGACGAGTTCCTCGTCCTCGTGAACCTCGACCAGCAGGTGCTCAGCGAGGTCGACGTCGTCGCCATCGCCGGTGGGCAGCGTCTTCCCGTGGCCGGCCTGACCGGAATCGAACTCGCACCGGGAGAGCGACGGCTGGTCTCCCTCGACGAGAACACCGAATCCGATTCGCTTCCCCTCGAGGTGCGCTCGACCGAGCCGATCGTCGTCGAGCGCGGCCTGTACCGAGTCGGCGAGGAACGAGGGATGTCGAACGCGGTCGGCATCCCCGGTCCTGTGGGCCTCCGTGCACCGCTCGATCCACTCGCCGCTGTCGACGAGGGCATCGATGTCGGCGAGGTCGACGATCCAGATCCTGACGGCACCGGCGACGACGTTCCCACTGCGCCTGACGACGTGGAGCTGCCCGAGCCGGACGAGACCATCGTGATCGATGATCCAGACGCCGAAGCCACCGACCCCGACGCGACGACGACGACCGCAGTCGAGCCTCCCGACGACGAGGTGCCCGAGACCACGCCGTGATGGCGTCCCGCTGTGGCAGGTGTCGCCGTGACGGTTAGCGTCGATGTCGATGGAACGCGTCGTGATCGTCGTCGTGGTCGGGCTCGTGGCAGTGCTGGTCGCTGTCGTGGTGCAACGACGTCAGCTGCCCACCTCGCCGGCGGACACCGGCTACCACGTGCCGACCCAGCTCCACCGCTCCGACTTCGCTCGCCCGGAGGCGCCGTGGTTGGTCGTGTTGTTCACCTCGGCGACCTGCCGGTCGTGCCAGGGCATGTGGGACAAGGCGAAGCACCTCGAGTCCGACGCCGTCGCGGTGCAACAGATCGAGGTCACCGAGGCCAAGGAGATCCACGATCGCTATCGCATCGACGGCATCCCGACGACCTTGGTCGCCGACGCCGAGGGCGTGGTCCGGTCGTCGTTCCTCGGGCCGGCCACGGCAACCGACCTGTGGGCCGCGGTCGCCGAGCTGCGTGAACCCGGCACGGTCCCCGCCGACTGCGACACCCACATCACGGAGTAGGGATCGCCGTCGGTCGGGTCAATCGGTCGGGGTCGATTCCCGGTGTGAAGGCTCGTTGGTCTCGCTCCCGAGCTCGATGAGCCGACTGACCTCGGCGCCGTCGATCGTCTCACGCTCGAGCAGGGCACGAGCGACGAGATCGAGCCCGTTGCGGTGCTCGTGGAGTGTGTCGCGACACCGCTGTTCCTGCTCACGCAGGATCCGTTCGACCTCTTCATCGATCACACGCGCCGTGTCGTCGGAGTACTCGCGTGAGCTCATCAGGCTGTCGCCGAGGAACACCTGTCCTTGGCTTCCCCACGCCTGTGGGCCGATCTTCGACGACATGCCCCACTCGCGCACCATCTTGGTTGCCAGTTCGGTCGAGCCGACGAGGTCGTTGTTGGCGCCGGTCGAGTAGACGCCGTAGATCGTCTCCTCGGCGATGCGGCCGCCCATGCGGACCACCAGGCTGTCCTCGATGTAGTCCTGGCGGTGGATGTGACGTTCCTCGGTCGGGAGCTGCTGGGTCACGCCGAGCGCCATGCCGGTCGGGAGGATCGTCACCTTGTGCACCGGGTCGGCGTGGGTGAGCACCGCGGCGCACACCGCATGGCCGGCCTCGTGATAGGCGATGACTTCCTTCTCCTCGTCGGAGAGCGCCATCGAGTCGCGTCGCTGGCCCATCAGGACACGATCACGTGCCTGCTCGAAGTGCTGCATGTGGATGCGATCGGCGCCGCCACGCACCGCGTAGAGCGCGGCCTCGTTGACGAGGTTGGCGAGGTCGGCGCCGCTCATCCCGGGCGTGCCTCGAGAGACGGTGGTCAGGTCGACGTCATTGCCCAACATCTTGTTCTTGGTGTGGACCTTGAGGATCTGCATGCGCTCGTCGAGCTCGGGCAGGGGCACCACGACCTGGCGGTCGAACCGGCCAGGACGGAGCAGCGCTGGATCGAGGATGTCGGGACGGTTGGTGGCCGCCATCATGACGATGCCTTCGGTGGCTTCGAAGCCGTCCATCTCCGACAGCATCTGATTGAGCGTCTGTTCACGCTCGTCGTGACCGCCACCGAGCCCGGCACCACGCTTGCGGCCGATCGAGTCGATCTCGTCCACGAAGATGATCGCCTTGCCCATCTTCTTCGCGGTCTGGAAGAGGTCGCGCACGCGGCTGGCGCCGACACCCACGAACATCTCCATGAAGTCCGAACCGGTGACCGAGAGGAACGGCACGCCCGCCTCGCCGGCGACGGCACGGGCGATGAGGGTCTTTCCGGTGCCGGGCGGGCCGACCAGCAGCACGCCCTTCGGGATCCGGGCTCCGATCTCCGCGAACTTCTCGGGATGGCGCAGGAAGTCGACCACCTCGGTGATCTCCTGCTTGACGCCCTCGTAGCCGGCAACGTCCTCGAAGGTCGTACCCGGCCGCTCGGTGTCGTAGGTCTTCGCCTTCGATCGGCCGATGTTCATCACGCCGCCCATCTGGCCCTGCGCACGTCGCTGCATCCAGATGAAGAACCCGATGAACAGGCCGAAGAGGATGACGTAGGGCAGGATCGCCGACAGGAGACTGGGTTGCGGGGTCTCGTAGCTGACCTCGACGTCGTTCTCCTGGAGGAGGACCAGATCAGCGTCGGGGATGCCACCGTCGACGGGTCCGGTCGTCGAGAACTTCGTCCCGTCTTCGAGTTCGCCGTTGATGTCGCCGTTGTTGTTGTCGACCGTGACGTCCTTGACGTCGCCTGCGACGACCTTCTGTCGGAAGTCGCTGTACGTCAGATCTTCGTTCGCTCCACTCGGGAACAGACCGGCGACGGTGAATCCGAGGATCAACACGCCGAGCAGCACCCAGATCGACCACCGAGGCAATCCGCCCAGGAATCCGGTGCGAGAACCCGGCTTGCCGCTCGGCTCGCGCCCGGCGGGGGGCGGTGGGGGCGGAGGCGACTGCGGCTGCATGGGACTCAGGATACGGTCGCGACCGGCCGCTTCGGCACCGGGTGGTCCGTGATCGTCGCGCAGCGGCTGGATACGATCCTGCATCGTGAGCGCGAGCTGCAGTCGACCGGGGTGTCAGCGGGCACCGACGGCCACCCTCATCTACGACTACGCGTCCGGCACGGCGACGATCGGGACGCTGGCGACGCCGCATCCGATGCAGTACGACCTGTGCGACCTGCACACCGAGCGACTGACGGTCCCCAACGGTTGGACGCTCGTCGACGAACGAGTCTCGGCTCCCGTCGTCGACATCCGCGATCGCTACGCGTCCTGAACGGAAGTCGCCGTCGGCGCTGCCGCTGGCAGCGTCGGCCGCGTCGATAGCCTGACGGAGTGACTGCGACCGAGACCGCGCACGACGCGCCGCCCGCGGACGAGTCGCCCAGATGGGGTGTCGTCGATGTGCTGGGCGCGTTCGTCGTCGCCCAGGTCGCCTCGTTCGTCGCCATCGTGGTCTTCGCGTCGGCCAAGGGCATCGCAGCTGACGAGTTCTCGACCGACTCGCTCACGATCGGCGAGATCGCACTCCTGCAGGTCCCTCTCTGGGTCGGTCTGCTCGGCGTCCCACTCCTGTCGACGTGGCGGCGAGGAAACGGGCCGGTCCGCGACCTCGGCCTCCGGTCGACGTTCCGAGACGCCCCCGTCGGCCTCGCCATCGGTGTGGCGTGCCAGTTCGTGCTCGTCCCGCTGGTGACGCTCCCGGTCTTCCTCCTGACCGACGTCGACCAGGAAGAACTCGAGGCACCGGCACGAGAGATCACCGACAAGGCCACGGGCCTCGGCGTGCTGATCCTCGTGCTCGTGGTGGTCGTGGGCGCCCCGATCGCCGAGGAGGTCTTCTATCGCGGATTCCTCCAGCGAGCGATGGCCCGCAAGCTCCCGATCTGGCCGACGATGATCATCACCGCGGTCCTGTTCGGTGCCAGCCACTTCCAGGCGCTGCAGTTCCCGGCGCTGGCCGCGTTCGGGCTCGCGCTGTCGATCATCGCTCATCGCACCGGTCGGCTGGGCATGAACATCTGGGCACACGTCGGCTTCAACGCCACCACGGTCGTGCTTCTTCTCGCCCGGGCCTGACCCGGAGAACGCCATGCGGAGTGGGAAGATGAGACCTCGATGAGCGTGATCGACACGAGCGGGCGGTCCGGCGGGCCCAGCGACGACGGTTTCGACGCGCAAGACCTTCCGCCCGACGTCAAACGGGAGCAACCGCCGCTGCCTCCACTGACGGACGACCGGCCGATCCGGCGAGCGATCGACCTCGCGATCGTGGCCGCCTGCTCTGCCTTCGTGTTCTGGCAACTCCATCCCGACCTGATCCTCGCCGACACGACGCCGGCGGGCGGGGACATGGGCGCCCACGTGTGGGCGTTCGGCTATCTGCGAGACGTACTGCTGACCGACTTCCGTCTCTCGGGGTGGACGCCGGACTGGTACGCCGGATTCCCGGTCTTCCAGTTCTACATGGTGGTCCCGTTCCTGGCGATGGTGGTGCTCAATGCCGGTCTCGGCGGTGCAGCGTCATTGTTGAGCGCCGGCTTGTCGCTCACTCTGAGCGCGGTCGCGTCGGGGCGCCGACGGATCGCTGGCGTCGGGGTCGGCGTCGCGCTTTTGGTCCTGACACTGGCGGGAATCTGGTACTCGTTCGACACGGGTGTCGCTTTCGTGGCCATG
>JBBSLH010000256.1:0-5832 GCA_038255425.1 Acidimicrobiales bacterium | reverse complement strand
GTCGACTGCTCGACGAGCTGCCCGCCTGGACGCCCGTGCTCGCCACGACGGCGACGGCGAACCAGCGGGTCACCGACGACGTGGCGTCGCAGCTCGGGGCAGACACGTTGGTGCTGCGCACATCGCTCGACCGGGAAGCCCTCCACCTCTCGGTCGTCGACCTGCCCGACGACGCGCACCGTCTCGCATGGGTCGGCGAACACCTCGACGAGATCCCGGGCTCGGGGATCATCTACACCCTCACCCAGCAGCAGGCGGCCGAGACCGCCGAGTGGCTCCAGAACCGCGGCCACGACGTCGAGGCGTACACGGGGGCCACTGAACCCGAACGACGGATGCTGCTCGAGGATGAGTTGCGATCGAACGACCGCAAGGCCCTGGTCGCCACGTCGGCGTTGGGCATGGGTTTCGACAAGGGCGATCTGGCGTTCTGCATCCACCTCGGCCTGCCGCCGACCCCCGTCGCCTACTACCAGCAGATCGGACGTGCCGGCCGTGCGCTCGACCGCGCCGAGGTCGTCGCTCTCCCCCGCCCGGTCGAGGACGCGGCGATCTGGCGGTGGTTCGAACAGGTCAGCCTCCCCGCCGAATCGACCTGCAACGAAGTCCTCCTCCAACTGTCGACCAGCCGACCCACATCCGTGCCGACCCTCGAGTCCGTCGTGAACCTCGGCCGGTCGAGACTCCAGACCCTGCTGAAGATCCTCGAGGTCGACGGTGCGATCACCGCGGTGAAGGGTGGCTTCGTGCTGACCGACACCGATTGGCACTACGACAACGAGAAGGCCGAGCGTCTGCGAGCACTCCGTCGAGACGAGTCCGAGCAGATGCTCTCGTTCGCCGACCGACCCGGTTGCCGGCTCCGGTTCCTGCGCGAAGCGTTGGACGACGCCGAAGCCGCTGACTGCGGACGCTGCGACCGATGCCTGGACACGAGCCCCGACCTCGATCTCGACACCGAGCTCGTGGACGAGGCCGCACGTCACCTGCGGTCGGGCGACGTCGGCATCGAACCACGTCGGCAATGGCCCGCGAAGCTCGACGAGCCCAAGGGACGGATCAAGCCGGACGATCAGGCCCGATGGGGTCGTGCGTTGTGTCGTGTCGGCGATGGGGGCTGGGGTCCGGTCATCGACGAGGTCCTCCGCGGTGACCGCGTGCTGCACACCGACATGATCCGCGCGGTCGCCGGCGTCCTGAAGCGATGGGACTGGGCCGAGCGACCGACCTGGATCTGCCCGGTCCCGTCACGGCGACGTCAAGGCGTGCTCGACCGGTTCACCGACGGCCTGGGGCAGTTGGGCAAGCTCCCCGTCCATCCAGCGTTGGTCCGGGTCGGCGAGGCCGCGGGGTTCCAGGCCGACCAGGCCAACTCGGCCCATCAGGTGGCAAACGTGTGGGGCAACCTGATGGTCGACACGTCACTGTTCCCGGAGTCACCCATCTGTGACGGGCCAGTGCTGCTCGTCGACGACGAGTGCGACTCCCGCTGGACGCTGACGGTCGCCACCCACCTGCTCCGCGAAGCGGGCTCAGGACCGGTGCTTCCCCTCGTACTTCGGAGTCGGTGACGGCGGCTCGGTCCGCGCCAGCTTCCACCAGACACTCGACACCAGCAACAGACCCACGCCACCCATCGCGCCGGTCCAGAGCAGCGGTCGGGGCTCGTTCACACTCACGACGCCTGCGGCCCCGAAGTCACAGCGATACGTCATCGGGAACTCCCACTCCGGACCCGTGATCCGTGTCTCGCCCGACGGGATCTCGACGCTCGTGATGCAGTAGTCGTCGTCGAACTGGGCGAGGCCGTACCACCACACGCCCGAGACACCGACGACCACGAACGCCGTCGCCACGAGGGCGAGCAGGAATCGCCGAAGGCGCCGCATGCACCCACGGTACCGCTCACAGTTTCTGACGGCGCGTCAGAAACTGGCAGAATCTCTGGCGTGACCGACCCCAGCGCACCCGTACCCGGCCCGCTCTCGGGCATCCGCGTCGTCGAGTCGTCCATGCTCGGTCCTGGCGGCATCAGCACCCATCTCGCGGATCTCGGTGCCGACGTGATCAAGGTCGAGTCCCCGGCCGGCGACTACATCCGGCAGATGTCGTGGCCGATCATCGAGGGCGAGTCGCTCCTGCACTGGCACATCAGCCGCGGCAAACGGTCGATCGTCCTCGACCTCAAGTCGGCCGAGGGCGTCGAGATCTACAAGGAGTTGGTCAAGGACGCACACGTCGTCGTCGAAGCGATGCGGCCGGGTGCGCTGGAACGATTGGGGCTCGGCTACGACGAGCTGAAGGCCGTGAACCCCGCCGTCGTCTTCTGCACCATCTCCGGCTATGGCGCCACGGGCCCCTACAAGACACTTCCGTCCCACGGCATCGCCTACGACACGTGGGCCGGCGTCGTGAAGCCCGAGATCGACGAAGAGGGCTTCCCGTTCATCCCGGAACACGTGTCGATCGGCATCAACGCCGGCCCCGTGTTCGGCGCCCTCGGGATCCTCGCCGGCGTCGTCCAGGCGCTGCAGACCGGGTCGGGCTGCCAGCTCGAGATCGCCCAGTCCGACGCTGCCGCGTCGATGGACTGGTTCCGGTCGGAGACCTACAAGGCCTACGAGCGTCCGGAGTCCGAGGTCACCGGCAACAAGGCCGACGACTACGAACGCCGTGCTCCTGGCACTGCCGGCATGAAGGGGGGCGTTCGCTACTCGATCTACGAGTCGAGCGACGGCCACATCATCTTCATGTCGTCCGAGCAGGCGTTCTGGAAGAACTTCTGCGAGGCGATCGGTCGGCCCGAGCTGTTCGAGAAGTGGCCGGGCAGCCAGTACGCCGATCACGCTCGCGGCAACCGGGAACTCCAGGCGATCCTGGCCGAGGTGTTCAAGACGAAGTCCACCCTCGACTGGACCTACTTCGGCGACGAGCACAACGTGCCCATCGCGCCGGTCCACACCCCCGGCACGCTCGCCGACGACCCGCAGTTCCAGGATCGCCTCGGGTTCCTCCCCGCCAGCGAACACGGCGCCGACATGTTGCCCTCGCCGATCAAGATCGTGGGCCAGGAGCTGGCACCCCCGCGCAAGGCGCCGACCGTCGGCCAGCACACGGACGAGATCCTGCGGGACGTGCTCGGCAAGACGGACGACGAGATCGCCGCCCTCAAGACCAACGGCACCACCACCTGACCGTTCAGTGGAGGGCGGCGGCGGTCCGGCCGAACTTGTCGAGTGACGTCGGATCCTGGGTGAAGAACTCCTCGGCGAAGTAGAGGATCAGACGGTCGGCGACGCCGTCGTACTTCTCACCCAGGGCATCGGCAAGACCGTCCCAGGTCGACTCGACCGTGAAGTGCTCGAGCATCTCGTCGGTGATGAGCGAGGCCATGCCCATGAGGTCCCCCGCCTTGAGCTTCTCGTTGAGCCCCGCGGACGTGCCCTCGAAACCGAGCATGTCGAAGATGAACGAGTAGTTCTTGGTCGATCCGTAGAAGCCGATCTGGAACCGAGCGCGGTCTCGCCATCGCGTGCGGTCTTGCTCCGTGTCGCCGACGACTGCGAAGACCGGGATCGAGAGCGTGAGGTCGTCGACCGACCGTCCCGCCCCGTCGGCGCCGTCGCGAAGTCCCGGCAGCAACCGCTCGTCCAGATACTGGCGTGAATGGAACGGGTGGACGTGGACGCCGTCAGCAACGGCGCCGGCCATCCGCACCATCCACGGACCGACGGCGGCGACGTCCACCGGCGGGTCGGCGAAGTCGATCGCACCCGGCGACCACATGGCGGGGAGGAGCGAGAGCTCGTGGTACTCCCCGTCGAACGCCAGCTTCTCGTCACCGCGGAAGGCGGGGAAGATCGACTTGACGGCCTGGATGTACTCGCGGATCCGAGGACCGGGCGGGTCGAACTCGACCCCGTAGCGACGTTCGATGTGCGCACGGACTTGCGTCCCGAGCCCGAGGCGGAACTTCCCGGCCGTCAGGTCCTGGAGCTCCCAAGCCACCTTGGCCGAGACCATCGGGCTCCGCGGGAAGGCGACGGCGATGCCGGTCGAGTACTCGAGCGACGGTGCCGCCAGCGCTGCCGCGGCGACGGACAGGTATGCCGTGCGACCCGACTCGACGAAGACCATGCCGTCGAGCCCGGCGGCCTCGACCGCTCCGGCGAATCGCTGGACGTCGGTGAGTTTGCGGCCGGCGGCCATGACGTGGAGTTCCATGCCCGGAGTCTGCCTGTTCGCGCTTCACCGTCGTGTGGTTCGTGACATGTTGCTTCATGACAGGGTTGACGTCATGGCTGCCACGCATCGCAACGGGTTGGTCGAGGTCGGCGCGTACCTCCAACGCATCTTCGGCACGTTTCGATTCTCCGAGGTCGAGCCGGCCCCGCCCACGAGGACGTTCACCGAGTCGCTGACCATCGCGGTCGGCGACATCTCCATGGACCTCGTCGAGGTCGGACCTGCACACACCGGCGGCGACGTGATCGTCGAGATCCCGGCCCGGGACACCGTGTTCACCGGCGACATCCTCTTCAACGGCGGGACCCCCGTCGTGTGGGCCGGTCCGTTCGGCAACTGGATCGCAGCGTGCGACCGCATCATCGACGCCGGCTGGAAGACCATCGTGCCGGGTCACGGACAACTCGCGACTGCCGACGACATCCGGACGCTCCGCGACCATCTGGCGTGGTTGCTCGGCGATTCGGAGCGCCTCGCCGTCAACGTCGACACCGCCTTCGCCGAGCTCGATCCGATGCACCAGCGAGCCGATGCCGTCACCAGCTTCACCCGCATGGCAGCGCTCGCCCGCTGACCTCAGCTCCGGTGGCGCACCACTTCGCCATCGGTCGGGTTCCAGCTCCGGATCACCATCTGGTCGCCCTCGACGGTGGCCGCGGACATCTCCGTGACGTCGATCCGGAACGCGTGTGCGCCGCCGGCGCCGTGCTGCTCCTCCCACTCGGGCCAGGCGCGCTGGATCTCGACCAGGTCGTCGAGCTCGATGGCGACACCGGCGATCTTGGCGTCCGCCTCGGCCATGTCGGTGTCGAGTGGCGCGCTGTGGAACGCGCAGCGACCGTCCCGCTGGAGGTCTCTCGCCTTCATCGCGCCGCCCATCGATCCGATCCACACGTCGCCGTCGGCGAAGACCACCTCGGTGCCGCTGATCCGTGGTGAACCATCTCGTCGGAGCGTGGCCATCGTCTTGTGGAGATGGGCGTCGAAACGATTGCGCACCAGCGTGGCCAGTTCGGGCGCAGCCTTCTCGATCTCGTTCCAGGAAGCCATGCCCGAACGATATGCCGATGCTGTGCCCGGCTACCTCGGGTCCTGGATCGAGACCGTTCCCTGCGCTGCTCCGGCCAGCCGATCGCCATTGGTGATGTCGATCCGGATGACGGCCATGCGGCGGCTCATCGAGATGATCCCGGCTGACGCACGCAGCACGCCCTCCCGCACCGGTCGCAGCAGGTTGAGCTTGAACTCCGTCGTCGCTGCCCACTGACCGCGTGCCATGACGGGATACATGACCGACCCGAGCACGTGATCGGCCAGCGCAGAGATCACCCCTCCGTGCAGCGTTCCGAAGGGCGTCAACAGATCGTCGCGGACGTCGATCTCGGCCACCATGGTTCCCGGCCCGAACGAGACGTGCCGGATGGCGAGAAACCCCATGAGGCCGGTCTCGATCAGCTCGCCCGGCTCGAGCATCGCGTCGGCGACCTGTTGGGTGTAGTTCGGGAAGTCGGGCATCGTCAGCCCCCGGTGGGCGTGAACTCGGCCTTCTGGTGCTTGATGCCGTTGATGAAGCTCGACTTCAGACGG
>JBBSLH010000255.1:0-5877 GCA_038255425.1 Acidimicrobiales bacterium | reverse complement strand
GACCGCTACGGGATCCGCCAGGGGATGCTGGTCATGGTCCCGCTGTTCTTCATCGGCGGCCTGATGATCGCCACCACCAAGCGATCGATCACCGACGACATCACCCAGGTCTGGCAGGCCAGCGCCGCCCGGTCAGAAGCGTTGCTCGAACGCCGTGAGGGTCGGTCCAAGCTCCTGCTCATCCGCGACGTGCAGGTCTCCTACGGCAACGTCCAGGTGCTCTTCGGCGTCGACTTCGAGGTGGGCGAAGGTGACGTGGTCGCGCTCCTGGGTACCAACGGTGCTGGCAAGTCGACCCTGCTCAACGCCATCTCCGGAGTCACCGAGGCCGATCGCGGCGCAGTGATCTTCGACGGTCGAGACATCACGCATGCGCCACCGAGTGAGATCGCGGCCATGGGCATCGCCCAGGTGCCGGGCGGCAAGGGCGTCTTCCCGTCGCTCACGGTCGACGAGAACCTCGAACTCGGGACCTGGCTCCACCATCGCGACGGGGCAGCCGAGGAAGGTCTCGCCAAGGTGCGCGAGCTGTTCCCGATCCTCGTCGAGCGTGGTGCCACCTCCGCCGGCGACCTCAGCGGTGGCCAGCAGCAGATGCTGGCGCTGGCGATGGCGTTCCTGTCGAAACCTCGTCTCCTGATGATCGACGAACTGAGCCTCGGGCTCGCGCCGGTCATCGTGGCGCAACTGCTTCCGGTGATCGAGGAGTTCCGCGCTGCAGGCACGACCGTGATCCTGGTCGAGCAGTCGGTCAACGTGGCGCTCGACGTGGCCGAGACCGCCTTCTTCCTCGAGAAGGGTGAGGTCCGGTTCTCCGGGCCGACCGCCGAGCTGCTCGAACGACCCGACGTGCTGCGATCGGTCTTCCTGGCCGAGACCGCACACGATGCCCACGCACGGCCGGCAACCGACACCAACGCCAACGGCGCGGCAACGGCCGAGACGCCTGCGGCGACTGCGTCGGCGACCGTCCCCGACGACCCCGGCGACGACAGCGCCGCGATGCAGGCGATCGCGGTCTCACGAGCGTTCGGCGGCATTCGAGCCGTCGATCGAGCGACCCTGCACGTCGCCCCGAACGAGATCCTCGGCATCGTCGGTCCGAACGGTGCCGGAAAGACCACGCTCTTCGACCTCCTCAGCGGATTCGTCCAGTCTGACGAGGGCACGATCACCCTGTCGGGACAGGACGTCACCAGCCTCGACGCCGCCGGGCGGGCGCGACGCGGGCTCGGTCGGTCGTTCCAGGACGCACGCCTCTTTCCTTCACTCACCGTCGAGGAGGCGCTCGCCGTCTCGATGGAGCGATGGGTCGGTTCACGTGGAGCGATTTCTGCCGCGCTGCACCTGCCCAACGTCTACGACAGCGAGGTCCGGGTCCGGAAGCGAGTCGACGAACTCATCGAGCTACTCGGCCTGGGCGCCTATCGGTCCAAGTTCGTTTCCGAGCTGTCGACAGGCACACGTCGCATCGTCGACCTCGCCGGACTCCTCGCTCACCGTCCCAGCGTGATCCTCCTCGACGAGCCGTCGAGCGGCATCGCACAGCGCGAGGTGGAAGCACTCGCACCGCTGCTCCAGCGCATCCGTACCGACACCGGTGCCAGCCTCATCGTCATCGAGCACGACATGCCACTCCTGCGCACGGTGTCCGATCGTCTCGTCGCCATGGATCAGGGCGCCGTGATCTCCACCGGCACGCCCGATGCCGTCCTCTCCGATCCGCTCGTCGTCGAGTCGTACCTCGGCCCCGACGAGACCGCGGTCAACCGTTCTTCCCACGCACCCAGTTCCCGTCAGCCCTGAGACCAAGGAGCATCTGCATGCAACCCAGCAGCGATCAACCCACCGACCCCGGCGGAGGGACCAACACCCTCCGCCGCTATGGACCGATCGTCGCGATCGTGGCGGTCATCGCCGTGATCGCTGCCGTCGTGCTCTCGGGCGGGGGCGACGACGACACCGACCAGGCCACGACGGACGACACGACCGACGGCCCGGCACAGCGACCAGACGGCGCGATCTCGTGGACACAGGCAGAAGACGATGGCCTCGACGTCGAGTGGCCCGAGACCTGCGACCAGGAGCGCGGGACCGTCGCGATTCCGTTCTTCTACGCACCGGAGTGCTACGCCAACGTCGACGACAACGGCGGAGCGACCAGTCCTGGCGTGACCGAGGACTCGATCACCGTCGTGTACTACTCGGCACCGGAGAACGATCCGGTGCTCGACTTCATCACCGGTCCGATCCAGAACGACGACACCCGAGGGCAGATCGAGGACACCGTCCAGGGGTATGTCGACCTGTTCAACGACTACTACCAGACGTACGGACGCACCGTGGACGTGAAGGTCGTCCAGGCGACCGGCACATCGACCGACGAGGTCGCAGCACGAGCCGACGCCCAGCGAGCGATCGAGGAGCACAAGCCCTTCGCCGCATTCGGTGGACCGGCGCTCACGTCGGCATGGGCCGACGAGATGGCGGCAGCGAAAGTGGTCTGTGTGGGCTGTGGCTCGACGGGATCGGAAGAGTTCCGTGAGGACCGAAAGCCGTATCTCATCAGCGTCGGGATGGCAGGCGTCCAGAGCAACCTGCACGGCGCCGAGTACATCTCCAAGAAGCTCGCCGGGAACCCGGCCGAGTTCGCCGGCGATGAGGCCCTCAAGACACAGGAGCGGGTCTTCGGTCACGTGTACATCACGTCGTCGGAGGAGTCGGAGCGCAACGCGGAGAACTACCGCGACCTCCTCTCGGAGCGTGGCGTCGAGCTGGCCGAGCGGTTGAGCTACGAGCTCGATCCGGGTCGACTTCCCGAGCAGGCGACGAGCATCATCTCCAAACTCAAGGAGTCCGGCGTCACGTCGGTCATCCTCCAGAGCGATCCGGTCGCTCCCGCCAACTTCACGCAGGAGGCCACGGCCCAGGAGTACTTCCCCGAATGGGTGGTCTCGGGCAGCACGCTCTCGGACACCACGGTGTTCGGGCGGGTCTACGACCAGGAGCAGTGGGCCCACGCCTTCGGTCCGACGACCCTGGCCGCCGCCACCTCCCCGGCGTTGGACCCGGGGTTCAATCTCTACGAGTGGTACACGGGCGAGCAACCGCCCGCAGCCGAGACGGCGCCGATCCTGTACCCGAACCCGTCATTGCTGTTCTCGATCATCCAGTCCGCCGGACCGAACCTGACTCCGGAGTCGTTCCGCGACGGCCTGTTCTCCGGCGAACCCACGCCGGGCGCCATCACGGCGTCGTCGCTGTCATGGGGCGAGCACGGACTGTGGGACGAACTCGATCTCCCGAACGACTGGAGCGGGGTGGACGACATGACCGAGTGGTGGTGGGACCCCACCGCGACTGGCCCGGACGAGATCCAGCGAGACGGAACCGGTATGCGACGCTTCGTCGAAGGCGGTAAGCGCTACCTACCGGGGACGTGGACCGACGAGATGAAGTTGTTCGACGAAGACGGATCGATCCTCATCTACGACGAGCCGCCCGAGTCGGAGCAGGCGCCGGACTACCCCAGCCCTGCCGGTTGACGCGTCGGTGAACGAGTGAGCGCCTCCGGGGGCGGACCCATCTGCCCCCGGAGGAAGTCACGAATGGCGAACAGCCGGGCGCGAGTGTCGTGATACGGATTGCTCTGCCGCTCGGACACGACCTGGTAGCTCGCCATCGAGAGTCGGATGAACGCCTTGTATCGGCCCGACCAACGTCGCACCAGGTAGAGCGTGTTCCGGACCATCAGGTAGTCGATGACCGGCACCGTGTTGCTCATGTCGGGGTTGTGGACCCGGGCACCACGGACGAGGCCGACCTCCCACCCCGCAGCATGCGCGCGGAGTCCGAGGTCCGCCTCCTCGCAGTATGCGAAGTACGCCTCGTCGAAGAGCCCCACGTCTTCCAGGAAGCCGCGCCGGGCGAACAGCAGCGTTCCGTGCGGATACCCGGCCGGGTCCCAGCCCTCGGTCACGGCCGACGGGACCTGGATGCCGCCGAAGTAGGGGTCGACGACGGGCGTCGTGCCGTCGCCGAAGTCACCACACGCCAGACCCGCGCCCGGTCGTGTGCGCACGGCGGTGAGGATCCGCTCGATCGCGTCGGGTTCGGGAAGTGCATCGTGGGGACAGAGCCCGACCCACTCCCCCGGGTGATGCGCGAGGAACTGGCGCCAGCCGGCATTGGCCGACGGGCCGAATCCACCGTTGCCGCCCATGTGGACCACGTCGCTGCCGGACGGGAGCAGACGCTCCGCCGCGGCATGGTTCTCGGGCGTGGATCCGGAGTCGACGAGGATGATGCGTACCGGCACCGTCTGGGCGGCCAGTGCCGCGATGGTGGCAGCCAGTCGTTCCGGGCGGTCCCGGTGGATGACGACCATCGAGATGGTCGGGTCGTCGACGGGGCCAGGCACCGTCCCATCCTGTTGGAGCCGAGTCGTGCTGGCCCAACCGACGGGTGTGCGTGGTAGATCAGCGTCATGGAACCCGACCGCACCGTGGCCGACGAGCTCTGCAAACTCATCGACGGGTCGCCCTCGCCGTTCCACGCGGTCGAGACCGCTGGTCGGCGGTTGACCGAGGCCGGATTCGTGTCCCAGTCGCTCACCGAGACGTTCACCGGCTCCGGTGGACGATTCGTCTCCAGCGGCGGATCGCTCATCGCCTGGCGGCAACCGGCAGCGGCGCCGCGAGCATTCAGGGTCATCGGGGCGCACACCGACAGTCCGAACCTGCGTGTGAAGCCTCGGCCCGACCATGTCTCCGCCGGCGTCCGCCAGCTGGGAGTCGAGGTCTACGGGGGTGCCCTCCAGAACTCGTGGCTCGACCGCGATCTGGGTCTCTCCGGTCGAGTGATGGTCCGATCGGACGGCGGGCCGGTTGCGCGCTTGTTCCGGATCGACGAGCCACTCCTGCGGGTGCCGCAGCTGGCCATCCACCTCGATCGCGAGATCAACGACAAGGGCCTGCAGCTGAACCCCCAGACCCATCTCGCGCCGATGTGGGACCTCGAGAGCGACCGTGGCACCGAGGACGGGTTCGTCGACACCGTCGCGGCAGTTCTGGGGATCTCGGCCGACGAGATCCTGTCGTGGGACGCGATGGTGCACGACCTCACGCCCTCGCGTCGCACCGGTCGCAACGGCGTGTTCGTGAGCGCACCCCGACTCGACAACCTGTGCTCGTCGTTCGCTGCGTTGGGCGCGCTGCTGGCGACGCCGGACACCGACACCGACGTCGTCCCGCTGATCTGTCTCTACGACCACGAGGAGGTCGGCTCGACCTCAGCGACCGGGGCCGACTCACAACTGCTCGTCGGCGTCCTCGAACGGATCGTGGCCTCCGCTGGTGGAGCCCGCGACGATCTGTTGCGATCGCTCGCCGGATCGGTCTGTCTGTCGGCCGACATGGCCCACGCCACGCATCCCAACTACGTCGACCGCCACGAGCCCGACCACCACATCGCCCTCAACGGTGGCCCGGTCGTCAAGGTCAACGCCAGTCAGCGGTATGCCTCCGACGCCGCTTCGGTCGCGGTCTACCTCCAAGCATGCGACGATGCCGGCGTCCCGACGCAGCACTTCGTGGGGAAGAACGACATCCCGTGCGGCTCGACCATCGGTCCGACGACGGCGGCACGTCTCGGCATCAGCACCGTCGACGTCGGTATCGCCCAACTCGCGATGCACTCCGCCCGCGAACTCTGCGGCGCCGACGACCCCTCGTGGTACCAGGCCTCGATGCGGTCGTTCCTCACCCCCTGACTCCACCCCAGCCCCCGGACCCCAGGGCCCCCACCCCCCCACCCCACACACCCCACCCGGCAAAAAACCGTTAAAAAAATCAGGTTTTAGAACACAAGTGAAAGTTT
>JBBSLH010000254.1:0-5892 GCA_038255425.1 Acidimicrobiales bacterium | reverse complement strand
TCCGACAGATCGAGTCCTCGACGTCGCGGGCCGCGACCATCATGAGGTCGGCGAGTTCGTCGACGACGATGATGACGAATGGCAGGCGCGAATAGCGCTCGGGTGCGACCCGCCCTTCCGAATCACGATCGGGGGCGCTCTCGGAGGTGACGAGGGACTGCTGGTAGCTGTCCTCCACCTCACTGAGATCGCCGCGGTCGTAGGCCTCGTTGTACCCGGTGATGTCGCGCACGCCGACCTCGGAGAGCAGGTCGTAGCGACGCTCCATCTCCTTGACCGCCCACGACAGCGCGTTGGCTGCCTTCTTGGGATTGGTGACGACCTGGGTCAGCAGGTGCGGCAGCCCGTCGTACTGGCCCATCTCGACCCGCTTCGGGTCGATGAGGATCATGCGGACCTGGTCGGGCGTCGAGCGCATCAGGATCGAGGTCAGGATCGAGTTGAGGCAACTGGACTTGCCCGCGCCGGTGGCGCCGGCGATGAGGATGTGCGGCATCGCCGCCAGGTTCATCAGGTTCGACTTGCCCGCGATGTCGCGACCGACGGCGACCTCGAGTGGATGGACAGCGTCGGCGGCTTCCTGGCTGGAGAGGATGTCGCCGACGGCGACGAGTTGGCGACGGGCGTTGGGCACCTCGATACCGATGGCCTGCTTGCCAGGGATGGGGGCGAGGATGCGGACGTCGGGCGTCGCCATCGAATAGGCGATGTCCTTGGCGAGGCTCGTGACCTTGTTGACCTTGACGCCGGGGCCGAGTTCGAGTTCGTACCGGGTGACGGTGGGGCCGACGACCATCCCGACGAGGCGGGTCTCGACTCCGTGCTGGGAGAGCGATGCCTCGAGGCGGCGACCGTCCTCCTCCACCGCTTTTCGGTCGACCTCCTGGCTGCCAGAACGCACGAGGAGCTTCGACGGCGGAAGCGTCCAGTCGCCCGCAGCCGGCGCGAGCTTCATGTCGAGTTGTTCGGGGTCGACCGCGTTCTCGGCAACGGGTGCGAGGAACTCGGGCGGACCGGTCGGCTGGGCCGGGGGCTCCTTCGGGAGCGGCGCGTCCTCGAGGTCGTCGGCACCGTCGTAGAGCTGCGCCTCGCCGCCGATCGTCATGTGCGGGCCGTCGTCGGACAGGTCGATCTCGCGGCCACCCAGTTGGAAGAGCGATCCGAACGCCGACTTGAGCATCTCGTGGAGCGGCTGCACCGTCGACACCGCACCCTCAGCGGCGACGCGCACCGGGATCTTCGTGATCACGAAGAACGCGATGATGATCAGTGTCGCCAGCACGACGATGGCGCCCGGCGTCGCCGCGACCTTGATCAACGGCGCGCCGACTGCCATGCCGAGCAGACCCCCGGCACTGCCCCACTCGTCGAGCCCGTCGGCGTAGGTGGGGGCGCCACGGGTCACATGGAGCAGACCGGTGGTCGCCAGACCGAGGAGCGATCCACCGACCGCGAGATGCGCCCGGCCGAACTGCCCTTCGCCCGTCTCGGGGTCGTTGTCTCGGACCAGCGCGATGCCGATCAGGATCAGCACCGGCGGGACCACGACGCCGGCCAGACCGGCGAGGCCGCTGGCAGCGTCGGCGAAGAGTCGCCCGATCGGGCCGGCCACATCGGCATAGAGACCAGCACCTGCGACGATCGCTGCGCCGATCAGCGCCAGGCCAGCGACGTCGGCGTAGCGACCTTCGAGTGCAGTACCAACGGTCCGGGTGACCCGCTGCGTCGCCGTCGGTGGGGGCGTCTTCGCGCGGCTCCGCGTGGCCTTCGCCGGAGCCCGTTTCGGGGCCGACTTCTTCGATGTCGGCTTCTTCTTCGGGGTCGAGCGCGTGGCAGCCACAGTGCCCACAACGCTAACACCAGCCACATCAGCCCCGTGGGAGCCCCGCCCCACCGCTTGTTCGCCGCCCCACCCATCCCGTTCTGGTCACCACATCGGCAGTTGAGCGCGCCGATGTGGTGACCAGAACGCTCGGGGTTCGGGCGGTTTTCCTACGCTTCGAGGACGACCGGGACGATCATCGGGCGACGCTTCGTCTCCTTGTTGACGAAACGCCCGGCCGACTTGCGTGCTGCCCGTTGGACGGCCTCGATGTCGCTCGTGTCCTTGACCTCGCCGATGGCCTTCTCGACCGCTGCGGCACAGTCGGCCAGAAGACCCTCTGCCTCCTTCTCGTACACCCAACCGCGGGTGACGATCTCCGGTGACCGGATGAGCGCTCCGGACTCGACGTCGAGGGTCACGATGACCACCACGACGCCTTCCTCGGCCAGGACTCGACGATCACGGAGCACGCCGTTTCCGACGTCGCCGATCGTGCCGTCGACGTACAGGTAGCCGGCGGGGACCTTGCCGATGGCGCGGAGGCCGTCGTCGTTCAGTTCGAGTTGGTGGCCGTCTTCGCAGACCCAGACCTTGTCCGGCGCCACACCCATCTTGCGGCCGATCTTGGCGTGGGCGACGAGGTGTCGATACTCGCCGTGGACGGGGATGAACCACTCGGGCTTCACGATCGAGTGGTACGTCTTGAGTTCTTCCGCCTTGGCGTGGCCAGTGGCGTGCACGTCGGCGATGCCCGAGTAGACGACCTCGACACCCTGGCGGGCCAGGCCGTCGATCACCTTCGAGACGTTCATCTCGTTGCCGGGGATCGGGTGCGAGCTCAAGATGACGGTGTCTTCCGGCGTGAGCGTGAGCCAGCGGCTCTCGGTCGCGGCCATGAGGGCCAGTGCCGACATCGGCTCGCCCTGGCTGCCGGTCGAGATGATGCAGATCTCCTCCGGCTTGTAGTCGTCGATCTTCTCGATGTCGATGAGGCTGCGCTCGGGGATGTTCAGCAGGCCCATGTCACGGGCGAGCTTCACGTTCTTCTTCATCGACATGCCGAGCGTGCAGATCTTGCGGTCGAACGCGATGGCGGCGTCGGCGATCTGCTGCACACGGTGGACGTGGCTGGCGAAGCACGCGGTGATGATCCGCCGACCCTCGTGTGCGTGGAACAGGTCGTAGAGCACCTGGCCCACGGTGGTCTCGCTGGCCGAGTGGCCGTGCTCCTCGGCGTTGGTCGAGTCGGCGAGCAGCAGGCGGACGCCCGGATCGTGTCCGAGCGAGCCCATGCGAGACAGGTCCGTGAGACGGCCGTCGACCGGCGTGAGGTCGATCTTGAAGTCGCCGGAGTGGAGGATGACGCCCTGCGGCGTGTGGAACGCCGTGGCGAAGCCGTGGGGCACCGAGTGGGTGACGGGGATGAACTCGCAGTCGAACGGGCCGATCTTGCGACGCTCGCCGTCCTTCACCGGGATGAACTCCGTCTGGCCGAGCAGTCCGGCTTCCTCGATGCGGTTGCGAGCCAGACCGAGCGTCAGCTCCGAGCCGTAGATCGGGAAGCTGATGTCACGCAGGAGGAACGCGAGGCCGCCGGTGTGGTCTTCGTGCCCGTGGGTCGCGATGCATCCCTCGACGCGATCGGCGTTGTCGTAGAGATACGTGAAGTCGGGAAGCACCAGGTCGACGCCGAGCATGTCGAGGTCGGGGAACATGAGTCCGCAGTCGATGAGCATGATGCGGTCGTCGACCTCGATGCATGCGCAGTTGCGGCCGATCTCCCCGAGTCCGCCGAGGAATGTGATCTTGACGGGCTTGGCCATGGGGCAACCCTAGGACCGGATCCTCGCCACGACGGGATCTGGCGAGGATTGTTGTGCAGGGGTCGCCACAACTCTCGCGAGATTCAGTCTTGGAGGGTCTCCCAGAGTTCCTTGGCCTGGACCTCGAGGCCGGCGGGCGTGGGGCCCATCGGGGATCGACACTCGCCGGCGGGCAGTCCGAGCGAACGGAGCATGGCTTTGGTCGGGACCGGGTTCGGGGCGTCGACGGTGGACTGGAATGCGTAGGACGAGAGGAGTCGCTGGTTGATCCGGCAGGCCTCGGCCGCGTCGCCAGCGTCGAACGCAGTGAACATCGCTCGGATGTGGTCGCCGGCCCAGTGCGACGCCACGCTGATCACTCCGCCTGCTCCGACCGAGAGGAACGGGAGCGTCAACGGATCGTCGCCGGAGTACACGTCGAAGTCGTCGGGCGCCTGGGCGATGAGCCTCGCGGTCTCTGCGACGTCGCCGGCTGCGTCCTTCAAGGCCACGATGGTGGGCACGTCGTGTGCCAACCCGAGGATCGTCGCCGTGTCGACCTTGCGACCGGTCCGGATCGGTATGTCGTACAGCACGATCGGGAGATCGGTGGCCGTGGCGATCATGCGGAAGTGCTGGTCGAGACCGGCCTGGCTCGGGCGGTTGTAGTACGGCACCACGACGAGGAGACCGTCGACCCCGATGCCGGCAGCCGCCTCGGACTGGCGGATGGCGTGTGCGGTGTCGTTCGAGCCCGTCCCCGCGATCACGGGTGCGTCGACGGCCTGACGGACCGCCCGAAACAGGTCGATCGACTCCGCCGACGACAACGTGGGCGACTCGCCGGTGGTGCCGTTGATGACGAGGCCGTCGCTCCCGTGGTCGATCAACCAGCGGGCGAGTTGCTGCGCTCCATCGAGGTCGATCCGGCCATCGCCGTCGAACGGCGTGATCATGGCCGTGAGAACACGACCGAATCGGGTGTTGGGCAGTGTTCCCATCAGATGCGTCCTTCGGTGGCGCGTTCGGTGCCGAGTGTCGCGAGCAGGTCTTCGTGGAGCTCGAACCAGACAGAGTGATAGCTCGGGAACATCGGCTTGGTGAACCAATCGTGGTCTCCAGCGACCACGTGTTCCAACGCAGTTTGCAGACGATCACCATGACCGACGAAGCGGTCGAGCGCTCCGCCGAGCGTCTCGAGCACTGGGACCACCTTGCCGTGCAGCGCCTCCAGCCGGGCGTGGACGCCTCGGTCGTAGTCCGGATCGGAATGGTCGTTGATCTGCGACTCGCCGTCCACCGCCCGCAACTGCCAGGCCGTGCAGACCGCCAGCAGCTGATCGTTGAAGCCGAGGAACTCGCGGTACGCCCCGTCGACGATCGAGCGCACCCCGGTCTCATCGAGCTCGTCAGCGAGCAGTCGTGCTCCGAGGGCCTTGCCTTCCGGTGTCAACGCGAAGCCGCTGATCCGCCCTCGGCGGACACGCACCAGATCGGCGTTCTCCAGTTCCGCCAGCTCGGCCGTCACGACGTCCGCGTCGAGCGCAGTGTCTCGGACGATCGCATCCGGTTCGGCGATGCCCTTGAGCCGCAAGGTGTGCAGCACCAACAGCCGGGGCGGGGAAGAGTGACCCACGCCAGCACGGTACTTCGCAGCGGCGGTGTCGCTCAGGAGGAGGGACCGCGGAGCAGTCGCCCGGGGAGCTCACCGGTGAACTGGTCGTCGGTGACAGTGATCGATCCGGCACAGATCGTGTGTCGGTAACCGTGCGCCTTCTGCAGCAAGCGGCGCGCGCCCGAGGGCAGATCGTGGACGATCCGCGGCGCTTCGACGCCGAGTGCGTCGTAGTCGATCACGTTCACGTCGGCGCGCATCCCGGCCTGGAGCAGTCCTCGGTCGAGCAGCCCATAGAGCTCAGCGGTCTCGCGGGTCTGGCGACGCACCACGTCCTCGAGCGGCATGGTGCCCTCCCCCTTGGTGCGGTCCCGGGTCCAGTAGCTCAGCATGAACGTCGGCATGCCGCCGTCGCACACCGCACCGCAGTGCGCTCCGCCGTCGGAGAGACCCATCCGCGTCTGCGGATGCATCTGGAACGACCGGATCAGTTCGAGGTCGCCATAGGCGTAGTTGAAGAGCGGGAAGTACAACATCCCGGTCCCGGGACCGTCGCCGGTGTCCGATGCGAGGACGTCGTAGGCGACGTCCTCGGGCCGGCGTCCCGACGCCTCGGCGATGCCCGCGACGGAGTCCTCGTAGCCGGGCTC
>JBBSLH010000253.1:0-5894 GCA_038255425.1 Acidimicrobiales bacterium | reverse complement strand
GCCAGCGCGAGGGTCATCGGGGTCGAGCGGGATCCCGGGCAGATGACCGCATCGGTCAGACCACACCGGACCCACTCGTCGACCAGGGTGGCGCAGAACGTGGCTTGGACGTCCGGGCTCCAACCGTTCTCAGGTGACCCGATGTCAGCGTCCATGACCCGTATGTCACCATGCCCGACCATGTGGTTGCACGCGGACCGTGACGGCGAAGGTGAGCCGATCGTGCTCGTGCACGGTTTCACCCAGACCCGGAACTGCTGGGGGCCGATCGCCACCGACCTCGCCCGTGACCACACGGTCGTGCGAGTCGATGCGCCGGGACACGGGATGTCGTCGGAGATGATGGCCGGTCTCCGGGGCGGCGGACGTCTCATCGCCGACCAGGGCGGCGAGGCCCTGTACCTCGGTTACTCGATGGGCGGCCGCTACCTGATCCACCTCGCCCTCGGGAATCCGGAGCTCGTGCGTGGGCTGGTGTTGATCGGTGCGACGGCAGGGATCGAGGACCCGACGGAGCGGGCCGTCCGTGCGCAGGCCGACCTCGCCACCGGCCGCAAGGTCCGAGAGCTCGGCCTGCTCGAGTTCGTGAAGGCATGGGTCGCTGCCCCCATGTTCGAGGGCCTCCCGCCCGAGCACCAGTTCCTGATGGAGCGGATGGAGAACACGGTCGAGGGGCTGGAGAACTCCGTGATCCAGGCGGGAACGGGGAGCCAGGACCCGACTTGGGACAAGCTCGCCCGGTTCGAGATGCCGGTGCTGATCGTCGCCGGCGAACTCGACGAGAAGTACGCGACCCTCGGTCGACGCATGGTCGACGAGATCGGCAACAATGCCACGCTCGTCATCATCCCCGGGGCCGGCCATGCTGCCCACCTCGAGCGCAGCGACGAGTTCCTGTCGGTCCTCCGCTCGTGGATGATCGAGAACGGTCTCTAGGAGGCGATCGCCGCCTCGTCGTACCACTGCCGCCACTGCGCCAGCAGCGCGGTGGTGTCGTGATCGTCGGGGTGGAAACCACGGCGGTCGTAGTCGCGAAGACGCTCGACCACCTTCCGACTGAAGAACGGGTGATGCTTCAGGTTCCGGACTCCGCGGATGAACGTGCGCGGTCGTCGTGCCGTCGGGTCGAGCGCCACCGACAACAGGACGGCGCCGGTCATGCCCAGGAGGAAACCGATGTGGACGCCCCACATGGTCGTGACCCGCACGTACTGCTTGCCGCAGACGTCCTCGAACACGTCGAACGCGACCGACTTGTGTTCGGTCTCCTCGAGCGCATGCCAGGTGAACAGGTCGCGGACCTCGTCGGTCACGAACTCGTCCCGCGCGCCACCGTCGGAGAGGATCGCCTCGGCGAGGGTCGCGGTGTAGTGCTCGAGTGCCGCGGTCACGGCGAGCTGGGTGCGCTTCGGCGCGACCTTGTTGAGGATCGCGAGGCCGTGCTTCACGCGGCGGTCGACGAACTTGGTCGGATATCCCAGGCCGGACAGCGCCTCGTTGAAGTCACGGTGTTCCCTGCCATGGAGCGCTTCCTGTCCGATGAACCCCGACACCTGCTTCTTCAGTTCGGGATCGTCGATCTGCTTGCGATAGTTGCGCACGCTCCGGACGAAGAAGTCCTCGCCTTCGGGGAAGACGGCAGACAGCATCGCAGCGATGTGACTGCGCACAGGATCGTCGGCGACGAAGTACTTCGGGAGTGTCGGCTCGACGTAGTCGATGTCCGGGCGGCGGACGGAGATCGTTCGGGGGGTGATCGCGCTCATGCACTCTTCCTCCAGCAGACGGTTTCCAATATTTCTACTGCCGGTAGATCAAAGACGCAAGGGCCCGTGCCCCATGTCACGCGAGCGCGTCAGGCCGACGCCACCAGTCCGATCGCCAGGAGGGCGCCGAACGCGAGCTGCACCTTGCCGGTAGCCACCAACACCGGGACGAGGGCCGGACCTGCGGCTCCGTCCCGGACGGCTCTGACGGGTTGGATCGCGAGCACCGCTGCCACCGACGCCAGGACGGCGAGCGGCCGGTCGACGGCGACCGGTGCGATCAATGCGAATGCCACGACGAGCATCCCGACGTACAGCGTCCGGGTGCGGGCGTCGCCGAGTCGGACTGCCAGCGTCTGTTTCCCGGCGACGGTGTCGCCGGGGATGTCACGGAGGTTGTTGGTCACCAGTAGGGCCGTTGCGAGCAGACCGACCGGAATCGACGCGAGGACGCTCAGTCCGGTGATCCGGTCGAGTTGGACGTAGGTGGAGCCGACGGTCGCGACCACGCCGAAGAACACGAACACGAACACCTCGCCGAGTCCCAGGTAGCCGTACGGCTTCGGTCCGCCCGTGTAGAACCACCCTGCGGCGATGCTCACAGCACCGATGGCGATCAACTCCGGGCCGACTGCCAAGGCCAAGACAAGACCGACGAGGCCGGCGACCGCGAAACAGAGCAGCGCCGCCTTCTTCACCGCCTTCGGCTCCTTCACTCCCCAACCGACGAGTCGGACCGGCCCGACCCGAGCGCCGGGATCGTCGGTGCCTCGGATGCCGTCGCTGTAGTCATTGGCGAAGTTGGTCGCGACCTGGAGCGCGAGCGCCACCACACCGGCGGCGACGGCTCGCCACGCGATCAAGGAGCCATCGACTCCCCGCGCTGCGGCCGTGCCGACGAGCACCGGGACGACAGCGGCGGGAAGGGTCCGGACACGTGCGCCAGCGATCCACGCACTCACACCGGTCGGGAGGGCGCCAGAGGACGGGTTGGCGGACACGGACGCAGGTTCGCGCACCACGCCCCCCACCACCACACCCCAGATCGTTCTGGTCACCACATCGGTCGTCGCAACCGCCGATGTGGTGACCAGAAACCCAGCCGGATTGTTCTGGTCACCAGATCGGACGTGAGAACCGCCGATGTGGTGACCAGAACGTTTCGGGGGGTCGTAGCCTGCGGGCGTGGGTGTGCTGGTCGCGATCGAGGCTCGTGGCCAGGCGTTCGTCGACGAGCTGCGACGAGCGTGGGATCGGGGCGATGCCGTGTTGCCGATCGACCCGCGTCTGCCCGAGACCGCTGCGTCGGACATCCTCCACCGGATGCGGGTCGGCGAGTCGGTCGACAACGGAACCGCGCTCGTGGTGCCGACGAGCGGGACGACCGGCGCGCCGAAGGGTGTGGTGCTGAGCCACGCCAACGTCACCGCGTCGTCCGATGCGACCTCCACTCTCCTCGGTATCGACCCGGCGCGACATCACTGGCTGGCCTGCCTCCCGCTGGCACATGTCGGCGGGCTGTCGGTCATCACCCGTGCGCTCCACAGCAGCACACCGCTGACGGTGCACGACGGGTTCGAGGCCGACGCCGTCGATGAGGCAGCACGCGACGGCTGCACCCACGTCTCACTCGTGGCGACAGCCCTGGCACGCATCGACCCGACGCGCTGGGAACAGATCGTGCTCGGTGGTTCCGCTCCCCCGCCGGACCGACCCGCGAACACCGTCGCCACCTACGGCATGACCGAGACGGGCAGCGGCGTCGTCTACGACGGGGTCCCACTGCCAGGGGTCGAGATCGACGTCGTTGATGACGAGCTGCGTGTGCGCGGTCCGATGGTGGCCGCCACATATCGAGACGACACCGCCGTCACCGACGATGGCGGGTGGCTCCACACGGGCGACGTCGGCTCCTTCGTCGGCGGGATCGTGGCGGTCGAGGGACGTCGCGGCGACATGATCATCTCCGGCGGCGAGAACGTCCACCCGGACCCGGTCGAGCAACGACTCCGCGCCCACCCCGCGATCGCAGATGCCGGCGTCGTGGGCCGGCCCGATGACGACTGGGGACAGCGGGTGGTCGCCGTGGTCGAACTGGCCGATGGTGCGCCGACTCCCACGCTGGCCGAGGTGCGGAGCTGGGTTGTCGATGTGCTGCCTCCGTGGTGCGCTCCGAAGGAACTGGAGATCCGCTCGCTTCCGCGGACGACCCTCGGCAAGGTCCGCCGAGCCGAACTGCGCTGACCGACGAGTCAGCCGTGCGGGCGGATGAGGGCGCCGCCGTCGACCACCATGGTGTGACCGGTCATCCACGACGACAGGTCAGACGCGAGGAACAGCGCTGCGTTGGCGATGTCCTGCGGTACGCCGAGACGAGCGAGCGGGGTCACGCGTGCGATCGCCTCCTCGCCCTGTTCCCACAGTGCCTTGGCCATGTCGGTCTTCACGAGACCCGGAGCGATGCCGTTGACCCGCACGCCCGGCGACAGGTCGGTCGCCAGGTTCTTGGTGAGATGGATGAGGGCAGCCTTCGTGGTGTCGTAGATCCCGATGACTTCGCTCACCGACATCCCGCCGATCGAGGCGATGTTGATGATCGCACCGCCGTTCTCCTTCATCGAGGCGTTCCATGCCTCCTGCGTCCACACGAGAGGGCCTCGGAGGTTGACCTCGAACGTCTTGTCGTAGCGGGGCAGGTCGATGTCGACCGCGGGCCCGTAGTACGGATTCGTCGCGGCGTTGTTCACCAGGATGTCGACGCTGCCGAACGTGTCCATCGTCGCCTGGACACACGCCGCTGCTTGTTCTGGGTCGCCGGCATTGGCGGCGAAGACTGCGGTCTCACCGTCGATCTCGGCCGCAGCCGCTTCGAGCGCGTCCTGCTTGCGCGAGCTCAGCATGACCTTGGCGCCAGCCGCAGCCAACGTCGCTGCGATCTGGCGGCCGATGCCCTTCGACGCTCCGGTGACGAGCGCGACCTGTCCGTCGAGTCTGATCTCCATGGCGAGAACGTAGTGCCGGGACGCACGCAGCCGTAGCGTCGGACAGGTGAATCGCCTGGCGCAGGAATCGAGTCCGTACCTGCGCCAGCACGCGGGCAACCCGGTGGATTGGTGGCCGTGGGGGCCAGAGGCGATGGCCGAGGCGAAACGGCGCGACGTGCCGATCCTGCTCTCTGTCGGGTACTCGGCGTGCCACTGGTGCCACGTGATGGCGCACGAGTCGTTCGAGGACGAGAAGACCGCGATCGTGATGAACGACCGCTTCGTGAACATCAAGGTCGACCGTGAGGAGCGGCCTGACGTCGATGCCGTCTACATGGACGCAGTCCAGGCCATGACCGGACGGGGTGGGTGGCCGATGACGGTGTTCCTCAGCCACGACGGGCGGCCGTTCTACGGCGGGACCTACTTCCCGCCCGAGAGCCGCCACGGCATGCCCGCGTTCATCGACCTGATGGAGGCGATCGACGACGCTTGGCGACATCACCGGTCCGACCTGCTCCGACAGGCTGACGAACTCACCACCTCACTCGGGCGCGGCGGCAGGCTGGAGGCGGCTGGCGGGGTGGTCGGCCCCGAGGTGCTGGCCGATGCATTCGAACGGTTCCGTGACGGTCACGACGACGCGTGGGGCGGGTTCGGTGGTGCGCCGAAGTTCCCGACGCCGCAGAACCTCGACTTCGTCGTTCGCTCGCTGGCGCACACGGGATCGGACGTCGCCCGGACGATGGTCGAGACCTCGCTGGACGCCATGGCGTCGGGCGGCATGTACGACCATCTCGGCGGCGGATTCGCTCGGTACTCGGTCGATGACCACTGGGTGGTGCCGCACTTCGAGAAGATGCTCCACGACCAAGCCGGGCTCCTGAAGCTCTACGTCCACGGGCACCAGGCCACGGGAAACGACCGGTACGCACAGGTCGCTGCGGAGACCGTGGCGTACGTGCTGCGGGACCTCCGGCAGCCGGGCGGCGGGATCGCCTCCGCGGAGGACGCAGACTCGATCGCTCCCGACGGTGGATCGGCCGAAGGCGAGTTCTGTGTCTTCACACCCGATCAGGTGCGGGAGATCGTCGGCGCCGAAGTCGCCGACGAGGCAGTCGAGTACTGGGAACTCGACCGACCG
>JBBSLH010000252.1:0-5924 GCA_038255425.1 Acidimicrobiales bacterium | reverse complement strand
CCGGCGAACGACGGGCTCGACAGGTTGATGCCGATCGCCGGGTCGTCGGTCGTGAAGCCGGCCTCCGGCGATGGGGCAGTCGTCGTGGTCGCCGGCTCGATGGGCACTTCGGGAGCTGGTGAGAGCGTCCGGCCGTCGTCGCCGCACGCCGCAAGAACGAGTGCGCACACGAGCACGCAGGAGCGGAGGGGCAAACGAGGCATCCGGGCATCGTGCCACCCGGGACCCAGTGACTACACGTACCCCCGCATGCGCGAGGCGTCGGCCACTCGCTGCACCCCGATGCTGTAAGCCGCCCGTCGCAGCGTGCACTGGTTGCTGTCGGCGAACGCCTGCGTCCGCTCGTAGGCGGTGCGCAGCCGGTCGGCGAGTTCCTCGTTGAACGTCGAGAGCTTCCACGTGAACTGCTGGATGTTCATGGTCCACTCGAAGTACGAACCGGTGACGCCACCCGCATTGGCGAGGACGTCCGGGATCACGGTGATTCCACGGTCGTTCAAGATGGCGTCGCCATCGGGCGTGACCGGATAGTTGGCCCCCTCGAGAACGACCGACGCGGCGATCTCCCCGGCGTTGTCGTCCGTGATGACCTGGCCCAGTGCTGCTGGCACCAGTACGTCGCAGTCGAGCGCCAGCAGTTCCTCGTTCGTGAGGTCGTCGCCACCGTCGGCATCCGAGACGAATCCGCCCTCGGCCACGGTCTTGCAGAGCAGGTCGACGTCGAGACCGCGGGAGTCGTGGACGCCACCGCTCACGTCGGACACGGCAATCACGGTGGCGCCCCGTTCGACCGCGGTTCGAGCTGCCCATGAGCCGACGTTGCCGAAGCCCTGGATCACCAGCCGCAGTCCTTCGAGTGACTTGCCGGAGTGCGCACACCATGCGCCGAGCACGTCGATCGCGCCCCGGCCGGTGGCCGAGTCTCTGCCCGGCGCGCCACTGAGGCCCACTGGCTTCCCGGTCACGCAGGCCGGCGAGTACCCGTGGACCTGTGAGTAGGCGTCCATCATCCATGCCATCGTCTGGGCGTTCGTGTTCACATCCGGTGCGGGGATGTCGCGGTACGGGCCGAGCACGTGGTGGAGCGACTTGGTGAAGCGACGTGTCATCTCCTCCTTCTCGCGCTCGGACATGTCGGTCGGGTCGACCTCGATGCCGCCTTTCGCTCCACCGAAGGGGATGTCGAGCAGAGCGGTCTTCCACGTCATCAACGAGGCGAGCGCGCGGACCTCATCGAGGTCGACCGTCGGGTGGTAGCGGATGCCGCCCTTGTACGGGCCTCGTGCGCCGTTGTGCTGCACGCGAAAGCCGCGGAGGACGAGCAGTGAACCGTCGTCACGACGGACCGGTATCTGCGCCGCGACCTCGCGATACGACGACGTCAGCACGGGGATCATCTCCTCGTCGAGCCTGATGATCGTGGCCGCTTCCTCGAAGTACTTGGTGACGGCCTGGTGCGCGGTGAGGCGTTCGCTCATGCGCCCCGTCTATCAGGTGGCG
The DNA here is from genome assembly GCA_038255425.1 of Acidimicrobiales bacterium. GTDB lineage: Bacteria > Actinomycetota > Acidimicrobiia > Acidimicrobiales > Salinilacustritrichaceae > Salinilacustrithrix. The sequence continues at coordinate 4,424 of JBBSLH010000252.1, read as the reverse complement.
CTGTCGCCGTTCTGTCGACCGAGGAGTTCGGTGACTCCTGCGAGCGCGCCGGCGACGCCAGAGAGTTCCATCGGCACGATGATCTTGGTCGCTTGCCCGTCGCCCAGCTTCTGCAACGCCTCGAGGTATTTGATGGCGAGCAGGTCGTTCGACGGATCGCCGTCGTGGATGGCTTGGTAGACGCTGCGGATGGCGTCGGCCTCGCCCTCGGCGACTGCCTGCTGGCGGAACTTCTCGGCCTCGGCGAAGGTTCGGACGGCCTCGGCGCGACCCTCGGCCTCGAGGATCGAGCGGGCCTTGAGGCCCTCGGCCTGGAGAATGGCCGCCGTCTTCTCGCCTTCCGCGGTGGTCACCGCGGCCGTGCGTCGACCTTCGGCCTCGGTCACCACTGCCCGCCTGGTGCGCTCGGCCTTCATCTGCTCGTGCATGGCCGACATGACGTCCGGCGGCGGATCGATGCGCTGGATCTCGACCCGGACCACCCGCACGCCCCACTTGTCGGTGGCGTCATCGAGGATCTCGCGCAGCGCGACGTTGATCTTGTCGCGTGACGTCAGCGACTCGTCCAGTTGGAGGTCGCCGATGACGTTGCGGAGGTTGGTCTGGGCGAGCTTGGTGACGGCGAGGATGAAGTTGGCGACGTTGTAGACCAGACGCTGCGGGTCGGTCGGCTCGTAGTAGATGACGGCATCGACCGAGACTGCGACGTTGTCGGAGGTGATGACCTCCTGCGGCGGCACGTCGACGACCTGCTCACGCATGTCGACCGCTCGGATCGTCTGCACGAACGGAATGATGATCCGCAGACCCGGATCGACCGTCGCCTGGTACTTGCCGAGCATCTCGACGATGCCGCGCTGGTATGGCCTGATGATGCGGACGCCAGCAGCGACGTACGCGAACAACAGGATGCCGATGACGGCGAGGACGACGACGAGACCCATCAGAGGGACCTTTCCGGTGGAGTTGAAGGAAGCGCGCGTTCGGTCGGATACACGACGACGCGTGTGCCGCGGACCTCGGCAATGACGACCCGACTCTCCTTGGGGATCGACGAGCCGTCAGGTGACTGTGCTCGCCACTCCTCGCGACCGACGCGGATGAGGCCGACCTCGTCGAGGCCGGCGGGGATGTCCTGGAGCACGAGTGCCTGCTCGCCCACGAGGCGCCTTGCACCGACGCCGCCCGGGTTGCCGCCGGACTGATCGAGGCGACGCGCGAGCGGTCGCAAGGCTGCGAACGCGACGACAGAGACCACGATGAAGACGAGCCAACTCACGCCGGTCACCGCTCCGAGGAGCGCCGCAGCAGCGGCGAACGCAGCGCCGACGGCGAAGGGTGCGAGGAAGAACGAGCCGGGGCTGGCCATCTCGCCGAGTCCGAAGACCAGCGCGGCGCCCAGCCACACCCATTGCCAGAGGTCAGGGTCGTCCACGAGGTCAGGCTAGTTGTCGTTGTCAGCGTCGGGTCGGACAAAGGTCTTGGCGGGGATGTCCGTCGTGTAGTCGGTCGCCTCGAGCACCTCGTCTCCCTGAGCGACCCGCAGCAAGGCCCCCTCGAATGACACACAGATCGTTCCGCTGTCCACGAGCTCCGGGCGTTCATGCCCTTCTCGCACGTTGGTGACGAGGCATCGGGTCTGCACACCTGCGATCGCCGTCTCCTCGACACTGAAGTCGAAGTCGTCGGCCCGTTCGCTCAGCGACTGGGTCAGCGCATCCATGGTCGCGCTGCCGAACAGGCCAGGCGGTTCGACGATGGCATCGGTGCGGTCGCACGCCGTGATGGCGTCGGCTTCGTCGTCTCGGGTGCACGTGAACGACTCACCGTCGAGGGACAGTCGAACCTGGATGATTGCGTCGTCCTCGATGATGTCGACGCGTCGGTCAGGCGGACGGTTGGCCACGACGAGCGTGGTCCCAGCTTCCGGACCTGGATACGTGGCCTGATATGTGGCGGTCTCGCCACGGGCTGCCAGGGCCAAGAAGTCTGCGACCTCCACGTCGAGCCCGGCGTCGAGCGCAGCTTCCCGAGCTTGGGTCGCACGCTCGTCGCCGACGTCCGCACCGTCGCTGCACGCAGCGACGAGCAGTCCGAGGGCGAGGAGGAGGGCAGCCGGGCGCACAGCGGGATCGTAGGGACCCGGCACTACCGTGACTGCACCCATGGCTCCGACGACCACCGACTCCGAGGCCAAGGGCGAACCAGCACAACGACCGCTGGGAACGTCGATCCTGCTCGGCGTGATCATCGGCGTCGCCTGCGCAGCGATCGTCTACTTCCTGATCGCGATTCCCATCTATCTGGTGGCCTCGTTCGAGGCGAATGGCATGGATCGTCCCATCATCCGAACCGGACTCCTCAAGGTGGCACTGCCGGTCGGCGCAGTGTGCGGCATCGTGTGCGGCGTCGTGGGAGGCCGATGGTTGCGTCGGGGCGACTCGTGGACTGTCGACGATGGCGGCGACCGGTACAGCAATCGGTAGGGCCGGACTCTCGGTAGCGTGGTCGCCGTGACCGACCGCTGCCTGCTCACCGTGCATGCCCATCCGGACGACGAGTCGTCCAAGGGTGCGGGGACTGTCGCCCGCTACAACCGCGACGGCGTGCGGACCGTTCTCGTCTGCTGCACCGGCGGCGAGGAGGGCGACATCCTCAATCCGGCGATGGACCGTCCAGAGGTCCGTGCCGACATCGAGGCGGTGCGACGGCAGGAACTCGAAGACGCCGCTCGCATCATCGGCTACGACGAGGTCGTGATGCTCGGCTATCGCGACAGCGGGATGCCGGACAGCGAAGCCAATGCCAAGCCCGAGGCCTTCGCCAACGCGCCTCTCGATGAGGCGGTCGGCCGTTTGGTGGCGATCATCCGCCGTGAGCGTCCGCAGGTGGTCGTCACCTACGGCGACGACCAGAAGGGGTATCCGCACCCGGATCATCTGATGGTGCACGACGTCACGATGCCTGCCGTGGAGAAGGCCGCAGATCCGGACGCCTATCCGGATGCGGGCGCACCCCACCAGGTGGCGAAGGTGTACTGGACCACGTGGTCGAGGGCCCGCATGGTGGCGATGCACGACAAGTTCCTCGAACTCGGACTCGAATCACCATTCGACGACAAGTGGTTCGAACGTGAGTCGCAGGACCATCGGATCACCACGCGCGTCTCGACCGACGGCTTCAACGACGTGCGGTGGGATGCCCTGCTGGCCCACGCCACACAGGTCGATCCGACGTCGCCGTTCTGGTTCGGTCTCCCTCGAGACGTGGCGGGGTCGCTCCATCCGTGGGACGAGTACGTGCTGGCCGTCAGCCACGTCGACTCGGACGAGTCGACCGGCGACCTCTTCGACGGAACGACATGACGACGATCCAGTTCGAGGTGGGCAAGGGGAAGACCGACACCAGGGTCTTCCACGTCGTGCTCGACGACGCGGCGCCCGGCGTGCTCGGTGACGGTCCGAGCGACGAGCCCGACTTCACGATGATCATGAAGCCAGACGAGTTCGCCTCGGTGGTCGCGGGCGATCGGACGCTCGACGTCGGCTACATGCAGGGAACCGTCAAGGTCACGGGCAACGTCGGCCGCTTGCTGTCCGTGCTGCCACTGCTGACGACGGCTGAGTTCACTGCGGGACTCGGGGCTGCGTCGGAGTCGTGATCCGTCGTCAGGGGCGGGGAGCGTTGACGACGACGGTCATGGTCGACTCGCTGTCCTCGGTGTCGAAGACGGTGTAGCGGCCCGGCTCGTCGAAGATGACGAGGGTGAACTCGTCCGGGAACAACGGGCCGGTGTCGATGGCGAAGTCCTCGGTCCGGACGCCGTGGTTTTCGTCGTCGACGTTGCGGAACTCGACGAGGTCGACGGTGGTGATCTCGAGTTCCTCCTGGTCGAATCCGGAAGCGCCGACCTCGACCTCGACGGTGGCGTCGGCGGGGACGTCTGGCAGGTCCTCGCGCGAGATCGCCCGTCGGTCACTGTCGCAGCCGGAGAGAACGACAGCAGCGAGCACGGCCAAGGCGACGAACGCGTGCTTCATGCGGCTCGCTGCGCGTCGCGCAGGTCCCGGTAGCCGATCGGTGTGGCCCCGGCGGCGTCGATAGCGTCGGCCAGTGTTCCGTCGGTGGCGAAGGTGAGATCGTCGACCCAGTCTTCCCAGTGCTCGCTGATCGCCCGGACCTCGGGGGTGTCGGCTGCCGGCTGGACGTGCACCTCGGTCACGCCGGGTTGGAGCTCGGCGATCGCCGCGCTGATCCGGCCACGGCTCGGTGGGGATACGACGTCGATGAAGTGATCGGGGAACAGGACACCTTCCTCGGAAGCAAGCGTGCGGACCGGGTAGCCGATGGCACGTTGCGTGGAGGCTCCGGTCTTGCGGTTGGGGTGGCGGTGTTGGTTGGGGTGGTGGTGGTTGTGGTTGTTG
>JBBSLH010000251.1:0-5970 GCA_038255425.1 Acidimicrobiales bacterium | reverse complement strand
GGTGGTCGTCGACGGATCGTCGACGGTCTCCTCATCCCGATCGCTGCCGCATGAAGCAGCGATGAGTGCGATCACGGCCATCAACACGGCCAATCGACGAGTACGCATCCTGAATGTTCCCCCTGTGATTTTGGACTTGATTGCAGCTGTGATGACGAGGAGCTCCGACTGGAGCAACGTAGGCCTATCCGATGGTGAGCGGCTCCGCAGCGATGGCGGCACCGAGGTCCCGGGTGCACGCGCTCGCGCCTCCGAGTTGGAGCTCCAGATCCTTGGCCCAACGGAAGTACCGATGGACCGGGTAGTCGATGTCGACGCCGATGCCGCCGTGCACGTGTTGCGCGGCGTGGACCACGCGCTGCGACCCCTCGCACGCCCACATGGCAGCACTCGCCGCCGCCTGGCGAGACGGCAACTCGTTGTCGGTCCGCCACGCCGCCTGGCGGGCCGTTGCCTGGATGAGGTTCACGTCGAGCCACGAGTCGGCCATGCGATGGGCCACGGCCTGGAACGTGCCGATCGGGGACCCGAACTGGTGCCGCTCCTTGCAGTGATCAGCAGCGAGCCGGAGGGCTCCGCTGGCGACACCGCCGAGCTGGGCGCACCGCAGCACCCGGAGCTCGTGCAGGAGCGTGGTCAGCGCCTCGAGTCCGTCGGGGTGGTCGACGCGGCGCGCAGGGGTCGCGTCCAGACGGACGCTGCGGAGTACCTGCCCCGCCAGCGTCGTCGAGTCGACGCCCTCCGCCGCCGATGCGGCGACGACGAACAGTGCGACTTCGTTGCCGTCGTGGCCACTGACGAGCAGATGTGTCGCTTCGGTTGCGCCGGCAACGAGTCGCTTCTCCCCCGTCAGCGTCCACTCGTCGCCCGCGAGCGACGCGCTCGTGTTCGGGCAGGAGGTCTCTCGTGCATCCGGGTCCTCGCGCAGAGCCGGGACGACGACCGTGCCCTGTGCGATGGCGCCGGCGAGCGCGTCACCTGCGGTCGCGAGCGACCGACCGCACGCGACGGCCTCGACGAACGGGACCATCGCGGCGCCCGCGCCGACCGCCGCGGCGACCATCGAGGCTTCGGTGAGGCCGTACCCAGCGCCACCGGCGTGCTCCGGCAGTGCCAGGCCGACGAGATCGGCGTCGACGAGCGCGGCCCAGAGGACCGCATCGTGGACGACACCGTCGCGTTCGAGCGATCGGAGCGTGTCGGGGGTGCAGCGATCACGGACGATCTGTGACGAGAGGTCGATGATCGACTGCTGGTCTTGCGAGGGTGTGAGATCCATGGTCGTCAGCTCCTGGGGACCCGGGGAAGTCCGAGCCCGAACAATGCGACGAGGTCGCGTTGGATCTCGTTGGTGCCGCCGCCGAAGGTGAGGATGAGCGAGCCTTGGCACCCGCGTTCGAGTCGACCGGCGAGCTCTGCCTCCGGCGTCCCTCGTTGCAGCGCGGCGGCGGGGCCGATGATCCCCATGAGGAGGCGGTATGCCTCGAGATAGAACTCGGTCGCGTAGAACTTCGTCGCCGAGGCGTCCGCAGGATTCGCCCCTTCGGACGATGCGACCTTCCAGCTCATCAACGTGACGGCGTCGAGGCCGGACACGACCTTCGCCAGATCAGCCTGGACCCACTCCTGGTCGATGACCCGTCGTCCGTCGGCGAGCTTCGTCTCCTTGGTCCACGCGACGACGTCCTCGATCGATCGGCTGATCATCCCGGGCGGACCGAGGGAGACCCGCTCGTAGTTGAGCTGATTGGTGATCAGCGTCCACCCGCCGTGCAGTGGGCCGATGATGTCGTCGTCGGTCACGCGCACGTCGTCGTAGTAGGTGTTGAACGTCGAGGCGTTCACCATCGTCTCGATCTTCGTCATGGTGAAGCCGGGGTCGCTGGTGGGCACCGCGAAGATCGTGATCCCGGCGTGCTTCGCGACGTCGGGGTCGGTGCGCGCTGCCAGCCAGATGTAATCCGCGTAGCTGGCGAGGCTCGTGTAGATCTTCTGGCCGTTGATGACCCACTGGTCGCCGTCTTTGACGGCCGTGGTGCGCAACGAGGCCAGGTCGGTACCGGCCGAGGGCTCGGTGTAGCCGATCGCGAAGTGCAACTCACCGGCGAGGATCCGAGGCAGAAAGTAGGTCTTCTGGGCCTCCGTCCCGAACTCCATGATGGTACGACCGACCGTGTTTATGGAGAGGAAGGGAATCGGAGCCTGTGATCGCCAGGCCTCGTCGAAGAAGATGAACTGCTCGACCTCGCCCTTTCCCTGCCCGCCGTACTCGACCGGCCACCCCAGCCCGAGCCACCCGTCTGCACCCATCTTGCGGGTGGCAGCGAGGCAGGCCGGACCGCCCGTTTCACCGTGGGAGACCTCCTTGGACACCTCGGGCGTCATGAGTCCGGCGAAGTAGGTGCGGAGTTCATGACGAAGCGCTTCTTGCTCCGGCGTATAGGCGATCTGCACAGGGGTCCCTCCGAAGGTCGGTGTCCCGACGACCGTGATCGGCCGCAACCATATCTGACACCGCGTCAGATATGGTCAGACGAGCTGCGGAGTCCGTTTCGCGACAGCTTTTCTGAAGCACGACGCACACAAACACTGGGGCCGGAACGGCCCGAACAGGGGGAATTCCAGATCCATGCGCCGTAACGCCATCGTCTTGTTCATCGGGGTCTTCCTCATCGCTGCCTGCGGGGCACGTCTGACCGACGAGCAACGTGCTGCCCTCGCGTCGAACAGCGGTCAGCAGGACCCCAGCGGGGCGGGCGTCATCGTGAGCGAAACCGACACGACGACGACGACGGCAGCAGGCGGGACCTCCTCCGGTGGTGGAGCAGCGACGAGTGGCGGAACTGATGCTGGTGGTGGCGGCGAGACCGGTGGCGGCGAGACGGCCGGGGGCGAGTCCGGTGGCGGCGGCGTCGCAGGCGAGAGCTGTGGAGGCGGCGGCGAGAGCGATGTCGGGGTCTCCGAGACCGAGATCAAGCTCGGCAACGTGTCGACCATCTCCGGCCCGATCCCTGGCTTCGGACAGACGGGCGTCAACGCAGCGAAGGCGTACGTCAACTTCGTGAACGCCACGGGCGGCGTCTGCGGACGCCAGCTGTCTCTCCTGAGCGCCGACGACCGCCTCCAGTCCGGCACGAGCAAATCCGAGACCGACAAGCTCAAGGACCAGGTGCTCGGCTTCATCGGCGGCGTCACCGTCGTGGACGACGGCGCAGCACAATCGCTCGCCGGCACCAACGTCGCTCTGACCGGCCTGGCGATCACCGACGCCATGATCTCGTCCCCCAACAACTTCCCGTCGGTTCCGATCGACCTGCAGTCCGGCGGCAACGGCGCCGAAGAGATCTTCCGATACATGAAGGAGGTGGAGGGGGTCTCACGGGGCGGCATCATCAACCCCGCGCAGGCCGCAGCCAAGGAACGCGCCAAGGGATACAAGGTCGACATGGAGAAGGCCGGGATCCAGGTCGTCCTCGAAGCCGAGGTGGCCGTCACCGAGACCAACTACGCCGGTGTGGCCGCCAACGTCGAGAAGAACAAGGTCGACCTACTGGTCACCACGCTCGAGATCACCGGCATGTCGAACCTGGCACGCGATCTCAAGACGAACGGGTACTTCCCCAAGGTCCCCTTCTACGGCGCCCAGGCCTACGGTCGAGACTTCCTCGCCCGGGCCGGCGACGCCGCGGCACCGACCGTGCTCGGACTGGGATACGCCATCCTCGAGGATGCTGGCTCGAACAAGATGGTCAACGACTTCCTCACCTGGTACGAGCGAACCAACCCCGGCTCCGACATCGACTTCTTCGGCATCATGTCGTGGGTCGCCGCCGACCTCTATGTGTCCGCGCTCCGCAGCGTCGACGGTCCGCCGACGCGAGACAAGGTGCTTGCCGCGCTCAAGGGAACGACCGAGTACGACGCCAGCGGCATGATCGCTCCGATCAACCCAGCCGGGAAGAAGGGCGCGAGCTGCTTCATGATCGCCAAGGTCAACGGTGGCAAGTGGGTCCGGGACCATCCCGGCTCCGGATTCGAGTGCGGCTACTGATGGACGGCGTCGAGGACGACGCGACAGGACCACTGGACGCGATACGCGATCGCCTCCCGTCGGACCCCAAGTCGTTCGTCGGTCCAGTCATCGCGCTCGCGTTCACCCTGTTCGTCTTCTCCGAGGCGACAGAGATGTCGGACTTCCTCCAGTTCACGATGATCGGCATCGCAGTCGGCTCCGTCTACGCCATCAGCGCGGCTGGTCTCGTGCTCACCTACACCACGACCGGCGTCTTCAACTTCGCCCACGGTGCCGTCGGGATGGTCGCCGCCTACATCTACTTCCAGACCAAGGTCGAGTTCGGCTGGCCGACACCCGTTGCCATGGTCGTGGTCATCGGCATCCTCGGGCCGGTCGTCGGGTTGCTCCTCGAGCGGGTCATGCGGACGTTCAAGGGAGCCGGCGCAGGCACCACACTCACGGTCACCATCGCCTTGACGGTGATGCTCATCGGACTGATGCAGACCATCTACCCCGACGACCAGGCCGCACGAATCGTCCCGTCGTTCTTCGGCAGCGACCGCATCGTCGAGATCTTCGGCGCACGGCTCCTGTGGGACCAGCTCTTCGTGATGGCCGTCGCCATCGCCGTGGCCATCGGACTCCGCTACCTGCTCTACGTGTCGCGGACCGGCGTCGCCATGAGGGCCGTCGTCGACAACCCCGACCTGGCATCACTCAACGGAACCAATCCGGTCGTCATCGCTCGATTCTCCTGGGTTCTGGGCTCGACGCTCGCCGCCCTGGCCGGCGTCCTCATCGCTCCAGGACAAGGTGGTCTCCAGGCGGCGATCTTCGCGTTTGCGGTCATCACCGCCTTCGGCGCCGCCGTGGTCGGCAAGCTCCAGAGTCTGCCGCTCACCTTCGCCGGCGCGCTCGGCCTCGGGGTACTCCAGAACTGGTTCAACGGCATCGTGCTGGTGAACCCGGACTCGGTCATCTACCGCCTTCCCGAGCCGATCCCGTGGAGTTCGGTCGGCACAGCGCTGCCCGGCCTCTTCCTGTTGGCAGCGCTGCTCTTCCTCCCGGAGCAGCGACTGTCGGTCGGCCGTCTCGTCGGACGAGACGAACCGCGCACGCCGTCGCTCGTCCAGTCCGCCATCGGCGCCGTCGGCTTCGTCTTCCTCGTCGGGGTCGTGTCCGCGCTCATGCCGTCCGACTACCTGACCGACGCAGCCCGCGCCATGGTCTACGGGGTCCTGCTGCTCTCGCTCGTGGTCCTGACAGGTTTCTCGGGACAGATCTCGCTGGCGCAGTACGTGTTCCTCGGTGTCGGCGCATGGGCGATGGGCAGTGTGGGCGATGGCGACAACGTCCTGGGCCTCGTGGCGGCCGCGGCGGTCGCAGTGCCCCTCGGCGCGCTCGTCGCTCTTCCGGCCCTCCGCCTGACCGGCCTCTATCTCGCGCTCTCGACGTTCGCGATCGCGGTCGCCAGCCGTGAGTTGATCTTCCAGAACGACAACATCTACGGCGTCGACAACCAGGTCGTCGGGAGGCTGAACCTGCTCGGCCTCGACTTCAGCGGCAACCGAGTGTTCATCGTCCTGTGCGCGGCCATCTTCGCTGTTGTCGGGGTCGGCGTCCTCGCCATTCGCCGCTCGGCCTTCGGCCGTCGCCTGTCCGCCATCCGCGACTCCCCGGCAGCATGCGCGACGCTCGGCCTCGACATCCGGCGCACGAAGCTCGTGGTCTTCTGCTCATCGTCAGCCATCGCCGGCCTCGCCGGCGGGCTCTTCGGCGGCGTCAACGCATCGGTGGGCACGATCGACTTCGAGTCGGTGAACAACGTGGTGCTGTTCCTCTTCGCCTTCGTCGGCGGCGTCACGACGATCACCGGCGCGCTCATCGGGGGCATCCTCTTCGCCCTCCTGCCCCTTGTCCAGTCCGAGTCGCCCCAACTCGCCGGCGTCGTCTTC
>JBBSLH010000250.1:0-5986 GCA_038255425.1 Acidimicrobiales bacterium | reverse complement strand
CCGGCGGCGGTGCCGTTGACGGCGGCGATCACCGGCTTCTCGCAGTCCAGCACCGCTGCCATGAGCCGCTGCGCTCCGGTCTCGATGACCCGCGCCACCTGGCCCACCGGCCGATCGGGGGCGCCCTCGGGCTTCGGGGGCTGGGGTCGGCTGGCACGCAGGTCGGCCCCGGTGCAGAAGTGACGTTCACCAGCGGCACCGAGCACGACCACGCGGATCGCCAACAGGCCGGAGGCTTCCTCGAGCGCGGCGATGACGCCGTCGCGTTGATCGGGGGTGATCGAGTTGGCGGCGTCGGCGCGGTTCAGCGTGATCCGCCGCACGCCGTCTGCGTCGTCGATGAGGAGGTCTGAGCCAGGCGAGGTGTCGGTCACGGCGGCGAGAGTAATGGCGTGGAACCATGTGGCCGATGCGTGCACTGGTGACGGGAGCGTCCGGATTCCTGGGAAGTCGTCTGGTCTGGCAACTCCGCGCGCACGGTCACGACGTGGTCGTGCTCCTCCGTCCCACGAGCGACCGCTCGCGGATCGCGGCCGCAGAGCCCGACATCGCCATCGGCGACATCACCGATCCAGCGTCGCTGCGCACGGCGATGGACGGCGTCGACGCGGTCTTCCACACGGCGGCCCAGTACGAGATGGGTCCGGCCGACCCGACGACGCTCGACCGGATCAACGTCGATGGCAGCCGCAATGTGTTCGGAGCGGCTGGCGAGGCGGGTGCGCCGGTCGTCTACGTCTCGTCGGTCGCATCGCTCGGACCGACCGGGACCGCGCAAGAACACGAAGACCATTGGTCGGTCGACGAGCCCGTCTCGCACTATCAGCGGACGAAACGCGAAGCGCACCTCCTGGCTCGCCGGTTCCAGGACGAGGGGGTCGACGTCCGGATCGGTTCGCCCGGCGGGATCTACGGCGCCGGCGACACCTCGACGCTCGGCAAGATGATGAAGGCATACATGACGGTGCCCATGCCGGTGGTCGCCTTCCGCGACGCGATCCAGTCGACGGTCCAGGTGGACGACTGCGCCGACGGACTGCTGCGGATGCTGGAGAACGGCGAACCGTCGTGCGAGTTCCTCCTCTGCACCGAGTCGGTGACGATGAAGGAGTGGATCGCCGCCATGATGCGCGCGGCCGACAAGCCCGAGCCGCTCCTCTACATCGCCGACAGCCACGTCGCTGCGATCAGTCGGTACGTCGAGTGGGTCGTCCACGCCGCCGGTGGCCCCCATGAACTGATCCGCGAGAACATCGCCACCGCGGTGAACAACTTCGCCTATTCGGGACAGAAGGCACGCGACGAGTTGGGCTGGAATCCCCGTCCGCTCGACCTCGGTCTGCGACAGATGGCGGCCGCGTTCGGTCGGTGACGGCCCAGCACGTACGGTGTCGGCCACCTGCCCCCGACATGACGATGGGACCAACGCTGTGAAGGTATGGATCGATCAAGACCTCTGCACCGGAGACGGACTGTGTGAGGAGCTCGCAACCGATGTGTTCTTCGGCAAGGACGACGGCCTCTACTACGTGAAGGAAGCCGCCTCCGAGTTCGGCGAGGAGAAGCTCTTCGACGGTGTCGACAACCCCGCCGGTCCCGATGGGATGGCGCGCATCAACGACAGCCAGATCGAAGCCGTCATCGAAGCCGCCGAAGAGTGCCCCGGCGAGTGCATTTTCCTCGAGGTCTGAGAACGCTCGGCTGACTCGCTCGGTCGGTCGGTCAGCGCAGCAGCGAAGCGACGTCGGCGCGGCGACCGGTCCACGGAATCGCGGCTTCGAGTTGCGCGGCCACGCGGACGAGCGTTCCTTCCGCGAAGGGTGAAGCGACGACCTGTGCGCCGATCGGCAGCCCCGTGTCGCTGGCCTGGTGCACGGGCAGCGACACGGCCGGGAGCCCGTTCAGGTTGAACATCGACGTGAACAGGACCGATGCCAGCACCGTCATGGAGATGTCGCCTGGCGCCGAGGTGATCTCGTCGAGGATCTGGCCCGCCGGTGCTGGCTGGAGCGGCATGGTCGGCGTCACGAGGAGATCGAAGTCGCGGCCCCATTGGACGTTGACGTCCCGGCTCCAGAGCTGCAGCGCCCGGATGCCCTCGGTGTAGACGAGGCTGCTGATCTGCGCCGCAGCGTCGTAGCTGGCGCGGTTGCTCTTCTGCACCTTGTCCCAGTCGACCGGGTTCGCGGCCAGCCCGGCACCGACGACTTCGCCGAAGTGGGCGGCGAACTGGTCGATGTGGGCTTCGAAGTCGACGTCGACGATCTCGTGGCCGGCGGCCTCGAGCGCGCGCATGGTCTTGTCGACGGCGGCGGCGCATTCGGGGTCGGTCTCGACCGACATCGCGGCCGCGGTCGTCGATGCGATCCGGAGCCTTCCTGGGTCCCGGCCGACCTCGTCGGCGAAGGGCCGCTCGGGCGGCGGCGCGTTGTACCAGGACAGGGGATCGAACTGCGACATCGCATCGAGCACGGCAGCGGTGTCGGCCACGGTGTGGGAGACCACGCCCTGGGTCGATGCGCCCTCCCAGGAAAACGTGCGGTCGGTGACGCGTCCGCGGGCCGGCTTGAGCCCGACCAGCCCGGTGCAGGTGGCCGGAATCCGGATCGAGCCGCCGCCGTCGCTTGCGTGACCGATCGTGAACATGTCCCCGGCGACCGCCGCCGACGCTCCGCCGGACGAGCCACCGGACGTGTGGTCGGTGTTCCATGGGTTGCGGGTGATGCCGTAGCGCTCGTTCTCCGTGGCTGTGACGCTGCCGAACTCGGGCGAGTTCGAACGCCCGCACAGGACGAATCCAGCGTCGACCAGGCGCTGGACCGGCAGCGACGTCTGGTCGACCGGCTCGGCGGATGCCCCGTTCGAACCCATCGTGTTCGGCCAGCCATCGACGTCGTAGAGATCCTTGATCGGGATCGGCACGCCGAAGAACGGCGGCAGGTGGTCGGCACGGTTGGACGCGATGTGCTCGGTCGCCGACTTCGCTCGGGAGCGAGCGTCGTCCTCGTCGAGCCAGATGATGGCGTTCAGGGCCGGGTTGTATCGCTCGATCGCGGCGAGGGACTCGTCCATCGCCTCGGTCGGAGAGACGTCCTTGCGGCGGATGGCGGCGGCGAGTTCGAGTGCGGAGGCATGGTCCATGACTCGACCGTAGCGAGGGCTGATCGGCGGGCCGGTCACCCGGTTGGGTGGCGGCGCCTGATGAGTGCGCGGGCCAGGTCGTCCGCCGCCTGGTCTCGGGCAGTCGACGTGCGACGGACGAGCACCAGTTGACGTCCGATCAGCTCGCGCCGGACGACGCGGAGCTCGTCGACCGCCCCGATGCCGGTGAGCGACAACACGGTCCAGCCAAGCCCGAGGAGCACCATCTCGCGGAGGACCTCGGGTTGGTGTGATTCGGCGACGACGTCGAACGCCGCACCCTCATGAGCGAGCGCGGCTGCCACCAGCGCCCGGGTGTGGGAGCCCGACGGAAATGTGACCCACGGACCCCAGTCCAACGGCTTGGATCCGCTCGTAGCTGCCGGGGCGAGCACGGCCAGCGGATCTTCGAGGATGGGGGTGACGTCGACACCGGGCGGCGACTCCGGCGGCCGGATACACACCACCAGATCGAGCTCGGCCCGCTCCAGACCGCGGAGCAGCGCACTGGAGGGACCGACCGTGAGCCGGAGCTCGACGTCGGGTCGAGCATCGCGGTACTCGCGCAACACGTCACGGCAGTGGTGCGTGGCCGCTGCGTCGATGAGGCCGAGTCGGACTCGGCCGCTCTCGCCGACACGTCGCCGATCGGCCCAGCGCGCCAGGTCGCGGGTGGCGGCCACGGTCTGCTCGGCGTATCGCAGCACCTCAGCGTGATCCCGGGTGGGCACCCGACGCCGGCCGTCACGTTCGAACAGATCGACGCCGAGACGACGCTCCAGCTCGGCCACGCCCTGCGAGAGCGCGGACGGGGTGACGCCCACGTCGGACGCTGCCTCGGCCCAGGTGGGGGCCCGGTCCACGGCGAGCAGATATTCGAGCTGCTGCGTCGTGAGGACGAGGTCGGCCATCTCCTGCAGAATAGTTCAGTGATGCTGAACTGTCATTGCGTTCATGTCGGAGATGCTTATGATCAACCCATGACCGCACGCGACATCGCACCCGCCAACGGCAAGCTCGGCGTCCTCCTGCCCGGCCTCGGCGCCGTTTCGTCCACCTTCATCGCCGGCGTCCTGGCCGCTCGCGCTTCGGGCGAGGCGCCCATCGGTTCGCTCAGCCAGATGGCGCACATCCGTCTCGGCGACCGGGCGGACAACCGCAACCCGCTCATCAAGGACTTCGTCCCCCTCGCCGACCTGAACGACCTCGTGTTCGGCGCGTGGGATCCCATCAGCGCGAACGCCCTCGAGGCCGCCCGCACCGCTGGCGTGCTCGAAGAGCGCGACATCGCGGCCGTCTCGGCCGAGATGGAGGGCGTCGTGGCCATGGACGCCGTGTTCGACCAGGACTGGGTCAAGCGCCTCGACGGTCACCGCATCAAGACCGGTGACACGAAGATGGATCTCGCCGAGCAGCTGATGGGCGACATCGAGTCGTTCCGGACCGAGAACGACTGCGACCGCCTGGTGATGGTGTGGTGCGCGTCGACGGAGGCCTACCGAGACGTCACCGCCGTCCATCAGAGTGTCGAGGCGTTCGAGCAGGGCCTGCGTGACAACGATGCGATGATCTCGCCCAGCCAGATCTACGCGTACGCAGCGATCATGTCGAAGGTCCCGTACGCCAACGGCGCGCCGAACCTGAGCTGCGACCTCCCGTGCATGCTCGAACTCGCTGCCCGTGAAGGCGTGCCGATCGGCGGCAAGGACTTCAAGACCGGCCAGACCCTGATGAAGACGATCCTCGCCCCGGGCTTCAAGAGCCGGATGCTCGGCCTGCGCGGTTGGTACTCGACCAACATCCTCGGCAACCGCGACGGCGAGGTCCTCGACGACCCGGAGAACTTCAAGTCGAAGGAGGTATCGAAGCTCGGTGTGATCGACACGATCCTCCAGCCCGAGGCCTACCCCGCCCTCTACGGGAACGTCGACCACGTCGTGCGGATCAACTACTACCCGCCCCGCGGTGACAACAAGGAGGGCTGGGACAACATCGACATCTTCGGGTGGATGGGCTACCCGATGCAGATCAAGGTGAACTTCCTCTGCCGCGACTCGATCCTCGCCGCCCCGCTGGTGCTCGACCTTGCGCTCTTCTTCGACCTCGCGGCCCGCGCTGGCGAATCCGGCGTGCAGGAGTGGATGAGCTTCTACTTCAAGGCCCCGATGGTGCAGGACGACGCGCTGAACCCCGAGCACGACATCTTCATCCAACAGATCAAGCTCAAGAACACGCTCCGTGTGTGGATGGGCGAGGAGCCGGTCACTCATACCGAGATGTGACTGCCCTCACCCGAAAATCGCTGTGGATCGCGTTCGGTATCCGAACCATTCTCACAGCGATTTTCCGAGGGTGAGGACTTGGGCGTCGTGGATCGACCGGTCCGCGGTGACCAGGGCAAGGTCGGTACGAGAGGTGCGACGCTGACCGCTGCTGCCGTCGTGAGAAGCGCCAACGCGGCGGCCGGGCCGGCGGCGAGCGAGTGCAGCGTGCCGGTCTGGTCGAGGAGCGCGTAGACGGCGTAGTGGCCGACGAAGACGCCGAGTGTGTGTGCACCGGCGCGCTCGACCGTCGAGGCCATCGCCGACGGGAGACGTGGGCTGGTGACGACGAGATAGAGCAGCAGCGTCGCTGCCAGACCCGGCACGAGGAAGCTCTCGTCGCCGGGGTACCGGTCGGGCGGGTTGTCTGCGACGAGCATGACGAGTGCGGCCATCGATGCCGGCAGTGCGCACGCCGCCACGATGCGGCGATGGTCGGCTCGCTTCATGACGGGCACGTGCTCCGCCCCGGTCAGCGCGAAGCCGAGGTTGGCAACGAGCGGGAACGTCCCCGTCAGAATGTG
>JBBSLH010000249.1:0-6047 GCA_038255425.1 Acidimicrobiales bacterium | reverse complement strand
GCCGCGTGGTCGGTCGCGAGGTCGAGATCGGTGCCGGCGGCGAGATCGGCTCGCTCGAACTCCGACCGGAGCAGTCGGACCAGCGCATCCTGGATCTTGGGGTGGACGGTGGCCAGGGACGGGACGATCGCCTCCGCCTCGTCCTGGAGGAGGCGTTGGAGCACGCGGTGCTCCTGCAACAGCGCTCGCGCACCGGCGACGAGTCCGCTGATTCGTTCGACGACGTCCTCGTTGCTCGGAACCGTGGCCGAGAGCGCTGCGAAGAACCGACGCACCTCCCGACCGATCGTCGTCTCGACCAGTTCGTCCCGACCGCCCGGAAAGTGCCGGTAGATGGTTGCCCGCGACGATCCGGCACGGGTCGCCACCGCCTCGACGGTCAGGCCGCCCAGGCCGTTCTCGTCGACCTCGGCGAACGTGGCGTCGAGCACGCGATCGCGGAGATCGTCACTCACCCCCGCGCGACCTTGCGGAGCACCAGGGGATACCCGATGAGCCCGATGGTGGCGAAGATGAACCACTGCGCCGCGTACCCGCGATGCGGACCGGAGTCGAGTTCCGGGAGCGGTACCGGGACCAAGCCCTGGTCGTCGGCCGACGAGGAGATCTGTTGCACCGCGAGCGGTTCGACGCGGGCACCGAGGATCGTCGACACGGCGTCTTCGTTCATGCACGCAGCACCGATGGGCCGACCGGCGTCGTCGGACCGGATGCCACACCCGTCGGACCATGGCAGCGCGGTGCCGGTGACGGTGACGGTCCCCGTGGGTGGCACGGGCGGTGTCAGTTCACCGGAGTCGAAGCCGAGGAAACCCCGGCTGATGGCCACGACCTCTCCCCCGTCGGTCCGCAACGGCGTCACGACCCAGGCGCCGGGCAATCCGTCGTTCGACCGGTTGTCGACGAGCAGGTCGGAGTCCTCGAGATACTCACCCGTGACCGAGACCGGCCGGTATCGGGCGGCCTCCGCGTCACCGTCGACCGAGTCGACCAGTGCGTCGAGATCCTCGACCGGGGCCTCGCTCCGGGCCACGACACGAGCGTTCTGATCGGCGCGCTCGTCGTGACGGCGCAGTTGCCAGAACCCGAGGATGACGCACATCACGACCAGGAACGCGACGAACAGATGCGACAGGATCCACAGCGGTCGGAAGGCGAAGCGGTACACCGCTGCGGAGCCTATGGAAGAACGTTCTGGTCACCAGATCGGCGGCTCAGACTGCCGATGTGGTGACCAGAACGGATTGGGTGGGCTCACCGATTGACGAAGTGCGAGGAACAGAACGAGTTCCGGGCGGTCTTGCCCATGCCCAGCAAGTTGTGCAGCGACGTGTACCGGAACATCGTGCGGATGACCATCGCCTCGATCGCTGCGGTCTGTTCGATGTCCTGGGCCACGGCGTCGCGTGCGGCCGGCGTCGTCGCGGCAGCGAGCCGCTCGGCGTTGCGCCACGCCTGCTCCCGCCAGCCGACCAGGGCCTGCACGGCGGTCGAGTTGTCGACCGAGGTACCGGGCACGTCGCCGTCGTCGAGCGTGGGGTCGAGGAACTTCGCCGCCTCCGGCAACAGGTACTGGTTCACGGCAGCGAGGAAGTCGTTCACCCGGTCGTGGTCCGGCTTGCGACTGGTGCCGTCCGGCTTGACGAGACCGATCGCTTCGAGCACGAACGGGAGGTCCCGGTTGACGTGGGCGTTCATGCCGAGGAACACGTTGCCCATGCCCGACACCTTCTGGTCGGCGGCCGTCTGGAATGCGATGCGCCACGCGGGTGAGACCTGGTCGACGCGACCGGCGTGGAAATCGTCGAACTGATCGAAGTAGAAGTCGCCGAACACCGCGTCCTGGTTGTTGATGAACGCGTTGTCCTCGAAGAAGTTCGGATCGTCGACCGCCCGCCGGTACTCCTCCGTGGTGAGCAGATAGGTGAAGGCGAACGTCGAGTCGTGATCGCAGCCGAGGCGGTTGTACCGCTTCGTCATCTCACGGATGACCTTGTCGATGCAGTTGTTCTTCCCGCTCGCACAGTCGACGTCGGTCGAGACCGTGTACGTCGTTGCCGAGCTCGGGAGGAACGCCGGCCAATTCAGGAAGAACGGATCGTCGTAGTTGGTCGCGGACGCCGGTTGCATGGCGGCGAACGCCACCACCGCCATCAACATGCCCGTCACCGTGAGTGCTGCCCTGCGCACGTGTGCCCCTCTCCGTGGTGTCTCCGTTACACAGCGTCACATCTGATGGCGGCGCGGACCATGGCCCGATCGGGTGGTTTCCAGCAGTGCCGGACGGGCGTGGGCAGTCCGCCATCGTCGCGCGGCGAGGCGGATGACAGACTGCCCCGGGTGAGCGACACAGCCGACACCGGGGGTCCCGGCAGCAGAACGCCCCCGTCGCCGCACACGCTGAAGCTGCTGATCGCCCCGGTCATCTTCCTGGTCGTCTGCTCGAACGTCGCCAACGTGATGTGGCCGACGCTCCAGGAGGACCATCCCCTCCTCCTCATCGCCCTCAGCAGCATCAACCGCTACCTGATCCTCGTCTCCGACCAACTCGGCGCGGTCGAGTACTACGCGGTCGGGACGATGCGCCTGCTCGTGTCCGACCCGCTCTTCTTCCTGATCGGCTACTGGTACGGCGACCGCGCCCTCGAGTGGATGGACAAGAAGGCGCCCACCTACGGCCCGATGCTCCGAAAGTTCCAAGGCGCCTTCGGCAAGGCGGCCTGGCCGCTCGTCGTCCTCGCCCCGAACAACTTCATCTGCCTCTTCGCCGGCGCCGCTGGCATGCGGATCGCCTGGTTCTTCGCCCTCAACCTCGTCGGCACGGTCGGGCGCCTCTACCTCATCCGCGTGCTCGGCGACACGTTCTCCTCGCCGATCGACGGCTTCCAGGACTTCGTTGCGCAGTACCGCTGGTGGTTCATCGCCGTGAGCGCGATCGCTGTCGCCTTCAGCCTGCGGAACGAGTTCGGTGGACGAGGCGGCGAGATCGACCAGCTCGTCCACCTCGACGAGGAACTGGCTGCACAGGACGACGACATGGCCGACGGCGGCGAGCCGGGCAGTGTCTAGCCTCACCACATGACCCAGTCCGGTACCGCGGTCGTCTCCGGCGCCAGCGCGGGAATCGGCGCCGCCACTGCACGCTTGCTCGCCGCCGACGGCTGGGACGTCGTCGTGGGGGCACGACGCATCGACCGCATCGAAGCGCTCGCCGACGAGATCGGCGGGCGAGCACATCGGCTCGACGTCACCGACCAGGCCTCGGTCGACGAGTTCTGCGACACCATCGACGGGTGCCGGTTGCTCGTGAACAACGCCGGAGGCGCACTGGGAGTCGAGCCGCTGGCCGAGGCCGTCGACGAGAACTGGCAGACGATGTTCGACACCAACGTCCTGGGGCTGATGCGGATGACCCGTGCGCTCCTCCCCCGTCTCGTCGACTCCGGCGACGGTCACATCGTGAACGTGACGTCGATCGCCGCGTTGCAGGGATACCCCGGGGGCTCGGGCTACAACGCCGCGAAGTTCGGGGCTCGTGGCGTCACCGAGTCGTTGCGCCACGAACTCCTCGGCGATCCGGTGCGCGTGACCGAGATCCTCCCGGGCATGGTCGAGACCGAGTTCAGCGTCGTACGTCTCGGTGGCGACCAGGACCGGGCCGACGCGGTCTACGCGGGATTGACACCGCTGACCGCGGACGACGTCGCCGAGTGCATCCGTTGGGCGACCTCGGTCCCCAGCCGCGTCAACATCGACCAGATCGTGGTCAAGCCACGCGACCAAGCCGACGCATTCCGATCCCACCGGGAGACCGACCGATGACCGACCTCGCCGCTGGGACCATCCGTCGGGACTCCGCCCATCCGAGCCTCGGCTCTCGTACACCGGCGCGGACCGAAGACTTCTTCGACGAGGCGCAGCTCGCCGACCTCCGCGCCTACGCCCGCCCGGTGAAACGAGTGCGGCTGGCGGGCCGCATCGTCGGCACGGTCGTCGACCTCGTCCTGCTCTTCGCGCTCGACCTGGGCCCCACGCTCGACGACTCGGTCTCCGGCGCGCCGTGGCCCGTCCGTCTGTTGGTCGTCGCTGGCGTGTTCGGCCTGATCACGCAGGTGCTCCAGCTCCCGTTCGACTGGTGGGCGACCATGGTCCACGACAAGCGCCACGGGCTGTCCAACCAGACGCCCGCGGTCTGGGTCGGCGACCAGGTCAAGGAGGCGGTCCTCGGCGTCGTCCTCGTCGGCGCGCTGCTCGTTCCGGTCTACGCCGCCGTTCGAGGCATCGACACGTGGTGGCTCGTCGGCGGCCTCATCTTCTTCGGCATCTCGCTGGTCCTGAACTTCGTGTATCCGGTGATGATCATGCCCCGGTTCAACAAGTTCACCCCGATGCCCGAGGGTGAGCTCCGAACGAGGATCGAGGAGATCGCGGTGTTGGCGCAGACCTCGATCGAGGGCGTCTACACGATGGACGGCTCGAAGCGGTCACGTCGCGGCAACGCCTTCGTCGCCGGATTCGGGCCGACGAAGCGCGTGGTCGTGTTCGACACCATGCTCGACTTCCCACTCGAGCAGATCGCCCAGGTCGTCGCCCACGAGATCGGCCACTACCGGCTCAACCACATCCCGAAGACGTTCCCGTTGGCCGGGCTGCAGATGCTGATCTCGCTCGCCTTCGTCCAGTACGTCGGCGGGAGCGACACCGTGCTCGGTTGGGCCGGTATCGAGGACCTCGGCGAACCCGGCGCTGCGCCGGTCTTCCTGCTCGCGTTCGGCGTGCCGTCGCTCCTCCTCGGCGCCGTCTCGGCGTGGGTGTCGCGCCGGAACGAACGTGAAGCCGACCTCGAGGCCCTGGAACTGCTGGGCGACCCCACCAGCTTCGTGTCGATGTGGCCGAGGTTCGTCGCCCTCAACAAGTCCGACCTCGAACCCGGCCCGTGGGAGCGGCTGAACGCATCGCACCCCGGCACCGCCGAGCGCATGCAGTTCGGGATCGACTGGGCGGAGATGAACGACGTCCACGTCGAACCGCCCGACACTGCTCCGGTGCCGCCGCCGGCAACCGATCAGGCGACGTCGTCCGACTGACGATCGCGCACAGCCGGAGTCCGCGTCGGGTCGAAGCCGCGGACGTCGCCGAGGATCTCCTCGTCGACCGGGCCGTCCCCGTGGAGCACGCTCACCTCACCGGTCGTCTCGAGGACGACCATCCGCACGTCGTCCATCCGCAGGACGTTGGCCTCCCGCAACTTGGCGTACACGTCGGACTCGGTGACGCGCGACGAGGTGAGGTTCTCGGCGATGAACTCGCCGTCGACCATGAGGGCGATCGGTTGGTTGTCGACGACCTTCGCGAACGACGTCCGGCGACGGAGTTGGGCGACGACCCACTGGCAGGCGAAGAGCACGACCAGTGCGAGCACGCCGTTGGCGAGCGATGTCGACGAGGAGGCCACCGCCGCCATCACCGAGCCAGTCGCGACGGTGACTGCGAAGTCGAAGCTCGACATCTTCGAGAACGCTCGCAGCCCGACGGTGCGAGCAATGAGAATGACCGCGCAGAAGATGGCGATCGCCGAGACGACCACCAGCCAGACCTGGTGCAGATCGGTGGACAGCCAGCGCTCGGTCACAACCCGAGCGCCTCGTCGAGTCCGATCGTCACGCCGGGGAGGTCGGCCACCTTCTTCACGCCGAGGAGAACGCCGGGCATGAACGAGTCGCGGTCGTAGGAGTCGTGGCGGACGGTGAGCGTCTGCCCGGTGGCGCCGAGGATGACCTCCTGGTGGGCGACCATCCCTCGCATGCGCACCGAGTGGACCGGGATGCCCCCGGGCCCCTTGCCGCCGCGAGCATGCTCGACCACCTCGGACTCGGTGGGGTCATCAGCCCACTCGTCCGATGCTGCGGCGAGTCGCTCGACCGTGAGCATCGCTGTTCCCGACGGCGCATCGACCTTGGCGTCGTGGTGATACTCGATCACCTCGGCCGTGTCGAAGAACGGTGCGGCCATCTCGGCGAAGCGCATCATCAAGACAGCGCCGATGG
>JBBSLH010000248.1:0-6056 GCA_038255425.1 Acidimicrobiales bacterium | reverse complement strand
TCCCGCAGATCAATGCCATCCGGCCCGGTACGACGTCGACGGCGTACTCGAACAGGTCGGCGAGGTTGAAGGCCATGGCCGGATCGTACCCGGATCTGACAGACCGTCAGATCCGGATGATCATGCCCGCTTCTTCGTCGCGCGCTTCCGAGGAGCGGCCTTCTTCTTGGCCGCCTTCTGCTTCGTGACTGCCTTCTTGGCCGGCATCTTCTTGACTGCGGTTTTCTTCTTGATCGCGGCCTTCTTCTTGATCGCGGCCTTCTTCTTGGTCGGGGCCCGCTTCTTCGGGGTCGGCGTCGGCTTCGTCCCGAGCCCGGCGTCGGCCTGGAGTTCGGCCATGGCGGCGTCGACGTGGCCGGGCAGGTCCCACACGTCGGGGACCAGCTCGCGGCACGCCATGAAGCCGATGTCGACTCGGTCGCGATAGCTCATCACCGTGATGTTGAGGCCGGCCCCTTCCATGATCGGGCCCATCGGGTAGGCAGCCACCAGTTCGGCGCCTCCGTAGTAGAGCGGCACCGGCGGTCCGGGCACGTTCGAGATCACCACGTTGTGGATCGGCCGATGGCGGTCGGCCAGGTTGAGCTGGCTGTAGAGCCGAGACGCCAACGCGAACGTGCGCGGCGCGGCGTACTCCGCCCAGTCGGTCAGGAAGTCGGCGCCGATTGCATTGTGGTCTGCCTTCGCTCCCTTGGTCGTCTCGTGAATGCGGGCCACGCGCTCCGCCGGCGCGTCGAACTGGGTCGCCAGCGACGTGAACATGGCAGAGACACGGTTGTTGGTCTCGCCGACTTCGTCGTCGGTCCGGACCGAGACCGGACACACCGCGATCAGCGGCTCGTCCGGCAGCGCATCCTTCGACTGGAGGTACTTGCGAAGCGTGCCGCCCATCAATGCGAGGACGATGTCGTTCACGGTCACGCCGTAGTGGTCCTTCAACGCCTTCACGTCGGCCAGGTCGACCTTCGCGAAAGACACTTTTCGGTGCGGGGTGACGGCAGCGTTCCACGGCGTCGCGGGAGCGGTCAGCGGGACGGCTCCCACAATGGTGTCGGGGTCCCGGTGGCGCTGCACCAGGTTGGCCGCTGTCGTGACGGTCTCGCTGAGCAGGGGGAGCAGCTTCATCGCACTCTTGGCCCGACTGCTGAGCGCGAAGGCGATCAGTTCCCCGTCGCCGGGAACACGCTCGGGCTCACGGTCGTCGGGCGGAGAAAAGTCCTCGCCTTCGGGCGTGAGGTCGAACAGGTTCGCCATGAGTTCTGCGCCCGACACGCCGTCGACCGCGCAGTGGTGCATCTTCGTGATGACGCCGATCCAGCCGTTCTCCATGCCCTCGCAGACGTAGGCCTCCCACAGTGGCCGGGAGCGATCCAGCGGCCGGGAGGCGATCCGGCCGGCGAGTTCGGACAGGTCCTCGAGCCCACCCGGCGCCGGCACGCCGACACGACGCACGTGGTAGTCGAGGTCGAAGTCCGGGTCCTCGACCCAGATGGGGTGGTGGAGACCGAAGGGCACCTCGACAACCCGGCGTCGGAACGGCGGGACGAGATGCAGACGGCTCCGGATGTGCTCCTTGATCTTCGAGAACTCGTACCCGCCCGGCACCGTCGACGTGTCGAAGATGGCCGTCTGGGCCACGTGCATGTGGACCGATGGCGTCTCGAACGTCAAGAAGGTGGTGTCGAGACCGGAAAGGCGTTCCATGGTTCCCCTTGCAGACTGGCGGAGTCGAACTAGAACACGTTCTAGTCTGGCTGTCTAGTGTGGTGGCGTGCACATCGGAGACACCGCCGAGGAAGCGGCGTTTCGTGCCGAGGCCCGTACCTGGCTCGAAGCGAACGCCGTTCCCAGGGGACATCCCGACGACTTCTCGGTCGGATCGTTCGGCGACCTCGAAGAGGAAGACTACGTCGAACGCGCTCGGGCGTGGCAGGGAACGCTCCACGACGCGGGATGGGCAGCGCTCACGTGGCCCAAGGCAGCAGGAGGCCAAGGCAAACCACCCATCTGCCAGTCGATCTTCAACCAGGAACAGGGCACGTTCGGTGTGACCAGCGGTCCGTTCGTGATCGCGATCGGCATGGTCGGTCCGACGCTCCTGCGACACGGCACACCGGACCAGCAGGCCCGATTCCTGCCATCGATGCTCCGCGGCGACGAGCTCTGGTGTCAGCTCTTCTCGGAGCCCGGAGCCGGATCGGACCTGGCGTCGCTCTCGACCAAGGCGGAGCGCGACGGCGACGAGTGGGTCATCACGGGTCAGAAGGTGTGGACCTCTGCCGTCTCCCGTGCTCGGTGGGGGATCGTGCTCGCCCGCACCGACGTCGATGCACCGAAGCGGACGGGCATCACCTACTTCATCCTCGACATGGAGTCGCCGGGAATCGAGCCACGCCCGCTCCGACAGATCACCGGCGACGCCCATTTCGCCGAGGTGTTCCTCGACGAGGTCCGGATCCCGCACGAGAACATCGTCGGCGAGGTCCACGGTGGCTGGGGCCCCGCCAAGACGACGCTGACGGCTGAGCGGGGCGCCATCGCCGGTGGCTCGACCGGCGTCGACGCTGCTGCGCTCATCCGGCTCGCGCAGGAACGAGGCCGCTCGGACGAACCGGTGCTCCGAGACCAACTGGCGTCGGCCCACATCCGCCAGGAGATCCTGCGGTTCCTCCGCTACCGGACGTTGACTGCTGTGAGCCAGGGCCGGCGTCCCGGCGCCGAGGCGTCGATCATGAAGATCGCGTACGCGATGCACCTCAGCGAGCTGACCGCCACGGCGCTCGCGATCCAGGGCCCGCTCGCCACCCTCGACGGCGATCACCTTCCCGCACGGGGCATGTGGTCCAAGCGGTTCCTCCACAGCCCGTCCGTTCACATCGCCGGCGGGAGCGACGAGATCCAGCGCAACATCGTGGGCGAACAGGTCCTCGGTCTGCCCCAGGAACCGAGCGTCGATCGGGACGTGCCGTTCCGCGAGCTCGCTCGAAGCCGGAAGTAGGTTTCGACGATGGCTGTCGAATCGGTCGAAGGTCTCACCGAGACCCAACGGGAACGACGCCTCCGGGTGATCGATGCCGCGCTCCGACTCGCCGCCGATGGCGGGTACGACGCGGTGCAGATGCGCGACGTCAGCACCGAGGCCGACGTCGCGTTGGGAACGATCTATCGATACTTCTCGTCGAAGGACCACCTCCTGGTCTCGGCCATGGTCGAGTGGATGCTCGAACTGGAGTCGTCGATGACCAAGCGCCCGCCGAGCGGCGACGCGCCGGTCGACCGAGTCCTCGACGTCCTCCAACGAGCGTTACGGGCAGTCGAGCGCGAGCCGCAGCGAGCAGCAGCGGTGGTCAAGGCGCAGACCTCCGACGACGGCGCCGCAGTCCGCGCGTCGCAAGAGGTGACCGAGGTGCTCTATCGGATCATGGCGTCAGCGTTCCCCGACGGTGGCGACACCGACGCGCAACACGACACGATCCGCGTCTTGGCACACGTCTGGTTCTCGTGCCTGGTGTCGTGGACGTCGGGCGTCGGCGACATGGACTGGGTACGCAGCGAAGTCGACACCGCCGCCCACCTCCTCCTCCCCAGCTGAGCCTCGTTCTGGGTACCCATCGCGTGAGCTGAGTGGCGCTGAGGCCCCCCAGAACACCGCCCTCCCACGTTCTGGGTACCCATCGCGTGAGTTGACTGGCGCGAGGGACCCCCAGAACGGATTCGGTCAGATCTGGGCGCGGCCTTCCCAGTAGGGGTCGCGGAGCTTGCGCTTGAAGAGCTTGCCCGTGGCTTCGCGCGGCATCTCGGTCGTGAAGTCGTAGGAGCGTGGGCGCTTGTAGGACGCGAGGTTGGCCTCGGCCCACGTCCGGAGATCAGCCTCGAACTGGGCGTCGGCGACGAAACCGGCGGCGGGCTCGATGACCGCCTTGACCTCCTCGCCCCAGTCGTCGTTGGGGATCCCGAACACGGCGACGTCGCCCACGGTCGGGTTCATGGTGAAGGCGCTCTCGATCTCCGACGGATAGATGTTCACGCCGCCGCTGATGATCATGTCGATCTTGCGGTCGCGGAGGAAGAGGTAGCCGTCGTCGTCGAGCTCGCCGACGTCGCCGACGGTGAAAAACGCACCGTCGTCTTCGTAGATGCGGTTCTTCTTGGTCTTCCCCTCATCGCCCTTGTATTCGAAGTCGGCCTGCGTCAGACCCATGTAGATCGTGCCCACCTCGTTGGGGCCGAGGCGCTTCTCCTCGTCGTCGTAGATGCGGATCTCGGCGCCAGCCCAGGCCTTGCCGACCGACCCTTCCTTGTCGAGCCACTCGTCGGCGGTGATGATCGTGCCCCCACCCTCGGTGGCCGCGTAGTACTCCATGATCGAGTTGCCCCACCACGAGATCATCTGCTTCTTGATCTCGGGCGGACACGGTGCGGCAGCGTGGACCATGCACCGGGTGGACGACACGTCGTACTTCGCCTGCACGTCGTCCGGCAGGTTGAGCATGCGGTGGAACTGCGTCGGCACCATGTGACTCGTCGTCACCTTGTATGTGTCGATCAGCCGCAGGCAGTCCTCGGGCGTCCACTTCTCCATGAGCACTGCGGTGTGGCCGAGGTGCAGCGAGTTGGCCGTCCACATCAAAACCGCGGTGTGGTAGAGCGGTGAGCCGGTGAGATGCACGTTGTCGTCGAACGGTTCGACGCCGAAGAGCATCATGAACATCGCGTAGAGCGACCCGAGGTCCGACGGGTCCATCTCGGCCATTGCACGACGGACCCCCTTCGGACGGCCGGTCGTACCCGATGTGTAGTGCATCGCCATTCCCGCCGTGCGACCTGGTGGAGCGGTCGACGGCTGATCCGCGGCGAGGTCGTCGAACGGACGGAAGCCGGGCACATCGCCGACCGCGAACCAGCGGTCCTTCGCCAGGGTCAATTCCGTGCTGGCGGCGCCGAGCGTGTACGCGAATTCCTGGTGACCGACGAGGACTGCTGCCTCGGAGTCATTGACGATGTAGGCGATCTCCGGGCCGACCAGATGGTGGTTGATCGGCGTGAAGATCAGACCGACCTGCAGCGCAGCCAGGTACAGCTCGATGAACTCTCGGCAGTTCGGGAGCACCGCGGCCACGGTGTCGCCGGGCTGCAGCCCGATCGTCACGAGTCCGTTGGCGAGCCGGTTCGCTCGTCCGACGAGTTCGCCGGCGCTGACCACGGTCTCGTCGGTGTCGATGAGGGCCGTCCACGACCCGTCTGTTTCGGCCAGTCTCCAGAACCCTGTGTCAGTCATGGGCGAACGGTAGCGGAATCTGACACCGCGTCAGATCGAGTGCGGGTACGGTACGCGACATGCGCGCAGCACTCCTCCGAAACATCGGCGACGAGGCCTTGGAGGTGCGCGACGACATCGAACTCGTGCCCGCCGGGCCGGGTGAGGTCACCGTCGACATCCAGGCGACCGGCGTCTGTCACTCCGACCTCTCGGTGATCAACGGCACGATCCCGCAACCCGCACCGTCCATCCTCGGCCACGAGGGTGCAGGCATCATCAGCGCCGTCGGTGAGGGCGTCACGAGCGTCGCAGTTGGCGATCACGTGATCGTGGCGTGGAGCCCGCCGTGCTCGCAGTGCAAGTTCTGCGTCGACCGACGTCAGCCGCACCTCTGCTCCGAGATCCAGATGGTGATGGGCGGCAAGGCCCACTTCAGCATCGACGGCACTCCCGTGTTCGGGATGGCCGGCACCGGCACCTTCGCCGAGCGGATGACCGTGCCCCATCAAGCCGTGGTGAAGATCGACGACGACATCCCCTTCGATGTCGCGTCCCTTGTCGGGTGCGGCGTCATGACCGGAGTCGGGGCGGCACTCAACACGGCAAAGATCACACCGGGTTCGTCGGTGGTGGTCTTCGGCTGTGGAGGAGTCGGCATCGCCTGCATCCAGGGCGCCCGCATCGCCGGCGCGGCCGAGATCGTCGCCGTCGACCTCGTCGAGTCGAAGCTCGAGCAGGCGCTCGGCTTCGGCGCGACCCACGCCGTGAAGCCCGACGAGCTCGACTCCGTGAAGCG
>JBBSLH010000247.1:0-6106 GCA_038255425.1 Acidimicrobiales bacterium | reverse complement strand
GACTTCGATCCACCTGTTCCGGTGCCACGGGGGACGTCTGCGGTGTCGCCGTGGCGGACCTCGATCGAGTCGACCGGTATCCCGGTCCGGTCGGACACGAGCATTGCCCACGCGGTGTGGTGCCCCTGGCCGTGTGAGGACGACCCGGTCCGGACGATGGCGCCACCGTCGGGCGTGATCTCGACCGACCCGTACTCGGTGTCCTGGAGGACGTTGGTGATCTCGACGTACGACGACAGCCCGATGCCGATTTGCTTGGCATCACCAGCCGCTCGTCGTGTTGCCTGCTGTTCGAGCAGCTCGTCGTAGCCAGCCGCAACGAGTGCCTTGTCGAGCACCGTCTCGTAGTCGCCGGTGTCGTAGTTCCCGCCCGTCGCCGTGCGAAGTGGGAAGGCGTCGTTGGCGATGAGGTTCTTGCGGCGGACGTCGGCGGGGTCCATCCCGATCTCGTCCGCGAAGCGGTCGACCATGCGCTCGATGGCCGCAGCGGCTTCGGGCCTGCCAGCGCCTCGGTACGCGCCGACCGTCGAGGTGTTGCTCACGACCGATCGGATACGTACCCGAACGTCTTCGATGGCGTAGCAACCGGGCGCCATCATCCGAGTCATGTACGGGAGGACGCAACCGGTGCCAGCGTAGGCCCCACCCTCCTGGATCACGTCCAGGCGATAGCCCGTGATCGTGCCGTCGCGATTGCCAGCGATGCTCGCGAACTGCACCTGACCGCGACCGTGGACCATGCCGACCAGATTCTCGGAGCGGGTCTCTGTCCAACGGACGGGTCGGCCGACGTGCCGGGAGATCCACGCGACGAGGATCTCCTCGGGCGTGGTGCCGTGCTTGGCGCCGAACCCGCCGCCGACGTCGGGGGTGATGACGTGCACCTCTGCGGGATCCAACCCGAACACGGCTGCCAACCCGTCTCGCGTGCCATGGGCTCCCTGCGTGCAGGACCACTGCGTGAGCACGCCGTCGTCCCAGCGTGCAGCGGCGACACGACCTTCGAGCGGCACCGGAGCCATCCGTTGGTTGACCAGGCGCTCGGTGATCACGACGTCGCCGCTGAGGTCATCGGGCCCGACCGGATCGCCCTGGTCGAGGACGACGTTCGTGCCGATGTCGACGTACAGGACGACCTCGTCCCGCGCGGCAGCTTCGGGGTCGGTGACTGCGGCGATGGGCTCGACCTCGGCCCAGACCGTCTCGGCGGCGTCGACCGCCTGACGTGCGCTCTCGGCCACGACTGCGACGATCGGCTCTCCGACGTATCGGACCGTGTCGGTGGCGAGGATCGGCTGGAGGACCTGATGCGCGAGGAGGGGCGACGACTGCAGTGGTCCGATGTCGAGGTCAGCGGCCGTGATGACCGCGATCACGCCCGGCATCGAACGTGCACCGTCGACGTCGATCGACTCGATCCGTCCATGTGCGGTCATCGCGCGAACGAACGCGACGTGCAGGGCGTCGGCTGGAGCGATGTTGTCGATGTACGTTCCCGCCCCGCGCAGGAGAGCTGGGTCTTCGATTCGTTTGACCCGAGTGCCGAGAATGCTGCCGCTGGTTCCCATGCGGGAGTGTCTACCCGGTGATCACCGGCTGGCGGGCCGCCCCAACAGGTATCCCTGTCCGAGTTCGATGCCCAGGGCCTTCACGGTCTCGAGTTCGGCCTCGGTCTCGATGCCCTCGGCGATGACCTGAGCGTCGGTCTCCGACGCGAAGTTCCGGATCCCAGCGACGAGCGCTCGCTTCGCCGGATCTTCGTCGATCTCGTGGACCCAGGAGCGATCGATCTTCACGTAGGAAGCGCGGAGTGCGAGCACATGGGCGAGGCTGGCGAAGCCTGCACCCGCGTCGTCGACGGACAAAACCACGTTGCGGCCGAGCGAGGCGACCGCGTCACGGATCGCGCCGTAGTCGATCACGGGCTCCAGCTCGCTGAGCTCGAGGACGATCGGGCGATCACCAGACAGATCGAGCAACGGACGGAGATCCTCCTCGAGGAGCACGGACGGCGAGACGTTGACCGCGAGCCAGCCGTCGCCTTCGAGCCCTGCGGCGTTCTCGATCGCTGCTTCGAGCGTCTTGGTCTCGAGGAGTCGTGTCACGCCGAGCTGCGCGGCGTGCGCGAACGTTTTGGCGGTGTCGAGACCGGTGTTGAACCGGGTCAGCGCCTCGTGGCCGATGGCGACGCCGGTGCCGAGATCGACGATCGGCTGGAACACCGTCGTGAACTCACCGAGTTCGATCGGTCCGATGAGTCGTCGCCGCTCGTCGTCGCGTCGAGCGGTGTCGAGGAGATCGGAGCCGAAGATCCCGGCCGACAGCAGGCCGAAGTCGATCGTGGTGGCATGCACCCGATCGATGCTGGTCCGCGATGCCGCAGCATCCGGCAGCGTCATGATGAGCCCGACGACGACCTCGTCGACGCGGATCGGCGCCACGGAGACCACCCCGGCCGTCGACGGCTCGCCGATCGGCTCCAGCCAGGCGCCACCGCCAACCCGTTGCTGGAGGTGCGGCCCGAGCCCGCGACGTCCGTGTGCGGCGAGCAGCAGCGCGAGTGGATCATCTCCCTTCGACGCGAGGAGTGCGACCGTGTCGCCGGCCAGTTCGGCGATCGCCACGCCCTGGACGCCTTCGATCGAATGCAGTCCTTCGCCGACCTCCATCGCCCCCTGCTGCAGCGTCGTCGTCGTCGAAGTCGAGGTGGCGGCGGCGAGCAGGGAGCGCCGGCGTTGCACCTCTTCGCGGATGACTCCTGCCCAGTCGGTCCGTCCCTGCATGTGTCGGCGGAGTCGAGCCACGAGGTCGTCGGGCGAGAAGGGCTTGACGATGTAGTCGTCGGCGCCAGCGTCGAGTCCGTTGACCGCATCGTCGACCTCGCCCCGGCCGCTCACCATCAAGACGGGGGTGTGTGCGTGGTCGGACATTCGTCGGATCAGGGAGAGGCACTCCAGGCCGTCCATGCCAGGCATCGACACGTCGAGCAAGACGGCATCGACCGTCTCGGCTGCGAGGGTCCGCAGCGCCTGGTCTCCACTCTGTGCCTCGATGGTCGAGAACCCGGCGTCGTCCAGGACATAGGCGATCAAGTTCCGCGCGTCGCGGTCGTCGTCCACGACGAGGACACGGCGGCCTCGGCCTGCGGCTTCGTTTTCGGGCTCAGACACCACCCAAGACAGTACGACCGATTGCTACCCGCATGCCCGGATTCGGGAGATCAGGAACGGGTGACCGGCTTGTACTTGATGCGATGGGGCTGATTGGCGTCGATACCGAATTCCTTGCGACGCCACTCCTCGTATTCGGTGAAGTTGCCCTCGAACCAGCGGACCTGTGAATCGCCCTCGAACGCCAGGACGTGCGTGGCGAGGCGGTCGAGGAACCAACGATCGTGCGAGATCACCACCGCACATCCGGGGAACGTCTCGAGCGCATCCTCGAGGGCGCGCAGGGTGTCGACGTCGAGGTCGTTGGTCGGCTCGTCGAGGAGGAGGACGTTGCCGCCCTCACGGATCTTGCGAGCCAGGAGGACTCGGTTGCGCTCACCGCCGGAGAGCACACCGACCTTCTTCTGCTGGTCGGAGCCCTTGAAGTTGAAGCTCGACACGTAGGCGCGACCGTGGATCTCGCGCTTGCCGATCATCAGGTTGTCGACGCCGCCGGTGATCTCCTCGTAGACGGTCTTTTCGTCGTCGAGGACGTCGCGGTCCTGGTCGACGTAGGAGAGTTCCACCGTTTTGCCGATCGTGATGTCGCCGGCGTCGGGCTCCTCGCGGCCGTTGATCATCTTGAACATCGTCGTCTTGCCCGCGCCGTTGGCGCCGATGACCCCGACGATGCCAGCGGGGGGAAGCTTGAAGCTGAGGTCGTCGACGAGCAGCTTGTCGCCGTAGCCCTTCGAGACGTTGTCGAACTCGATGACGACGTCGCCGAGGCGATTGCCCGGTGGGATGGCGATCTCGAGCTTCTCGAGGCGACCGCCACCGGCGTCGGCCTGCTTGGCGAGTTCCTCATAGGCCTTGATGCGGGCCCGGCCCTTGGACTGCTTGGCCTTCGGGGAGCTCCGGATCCAGTCGAGCTCGCGAGACAGGGTCTCGCGTCGCTTCATGTCGGAGTTGTCCTCGGCCTCGAGACGGTTCTTCTTCTGCTCGAGCCAGCCGGAGTAGTTGCCCTCGTAGGGGTAGCCGCGGCCGCGGTCGAGTTCGAGGATCCAGCCGGCGACGTTGTCGAGGAAGTAGCGATCGTGGGTGATGGCCACGACGGTGCCCGCGTAGTCCTTCAGTGTGCGCTCGAGCCAGGCGACCGAGTCGGCATCGAGGTGGTTGGTCGGCTCGTCGAGGAGCAGGAGGTCGGGATTCGAGAGGAGGATGCGGGCGAGTGCGACACGGCGTCGCTCGCCGCCCGAGAGGTTGTCAACGGGGGAGTCCGCGGGCGGACAGCGCAGGGCGTCCATGGCGATGTCGACCTTGCGGTCGACGTCGTCGCCGCCACCGGCGGCCATCTTCGCTTCGAGTTCGGCCTGGCGGGCGCCGATCTTCTCGTAGTCGGCATCGGGATCGGCATAGCTGGCGAGGACCGCGTCGTACTCCTCCTGGAGCGCGACCGCATCGCCGACACCGTCCATGACGTTGCCGCGGACGTCCTTCGACTCGTCGAGGTGGGGCTCTTGGGGCAGGTAGCCGACGGTGTAGCCGGGAGACAGGCGAGCGACGCCGTCGTACTCGTCGTCGAGGCCGGCCATGATCTTGAGCAGCGACGACTTGCCGGAGCCGTTGTGCCCGATGACGCCGATCTTGGCGCCCGGGAAGAACGAGAGGTTGATGTTCCGCAGGACCTCTTTGTCCGGCGGGTAGAACCGGTTGAGGTTCTGGATCTGGAAGACGAATTCAGCCACCTGGGCAGCCTAGGGGTGGCTGTGCGCTCCACCGATTCCCCGATGCGTCGTCAGACGATGACATCGACGATGTCGTCGAGGGGAACGACGACGTCGTGGTCGTCAGCTCCGATCAACCACACCGACGTGCGGCAGCAACTGACCACCGAGCCGCAGACCTCACCGTCGCAGGTGATGAGGGTGACCGTGGTGTCGGTGAGCGAACGCAGCCGCTCGACCGGCGATGTCGTGCTCGGACTCGCCATGTGATCGGTCTAATCCGTGCACGCGGACAAATGGTGGTTCTCCCGCTGCTCGATCTGTGACTTCGTTCTCGCTGCGGGTAGTCGGGCGGATCGGGGTCGCTGTGGAATCTTCGTAGCGGTCGGGTGCGAATCGACCACGAATTCCTGAATGATCTGATGGGTCGCAGAAGTCGACAACCACCCGCGGCAACGGGTCGAGGATTCACCCGCTTCTCGGTCGCCTGAGCGTCGATGGCGGGAACGAGACGACCGGGAAACCCGTGCGCCGACGTCCCGGTACCGCGGGTGGTCGATCGACCGAGGGTGCTGCAGAACGGCGACGCCGAGCGTTCGGTGCGGGGCTGGTGGCGCGATGCGTGCGCGAAACGACAGCTGTGCGCACCGGTCCATTGCTCGGTCGTGGATCCTGCCACCAGGGTCTCGGTGTGACGCATGGAATCGACGATGACTGTCCGAGGTACAGGTGTGGACACCGGTGACCGGAACACAAACCCGGAACCGGAGGCGCAGGTGATCGGCGCGCGGTGCTACTCGGCTTCGCTCAGACGGATCAGGCCGGCGTGGGTCGGGCGGAACCCGCAGGCGTCGAAGTAGAACGGGGCCAGCTCGGCCGTGAAGTCGACGTGGAGCCACTCGCACCCGGCCGCTCTGGCGTGCTCAGTGGCGACGCGGACGAGGGCGGAGCCGATGCCCGCACGTTGGTGGTCGCTGGTCGTCTTCGTGTCCAGGAGAAATGCGTGGTCACCGCCGTCCCAGGCGACGTTCACGAACCCGATCAGCCGGTGTCCATCACGTGCGCTCGCCCAGCCGAGGCTGTGCGGCTGAATCGTGTCCCACCAGCCGACGACTGCCCGCCCGTCGTGTGACTCGACCAGCTCGATCATCTCGTCGTCGGTGATCGGTGCACGCCACTGGCAGTCGATCGCGTCCACGTCGCTCATGTCCCGAAGCATCGCAGGGGACG
>JBBSLH010000246.1:0-6116 GCA_038255425.1 Acidimicrobiales bacterium | reverse complement strand
GCCGATCGGCGCCAATCTGCGCCGTGCCGGTGTCAAAGCTGACCACCTGACGGCGTTCGGCGTGCTCATGTCGGGCGCTGCCGCGTTCGCCATCGCCAACGGCGCGCTGCGCGGTGGCTTCCTCCTGCTCGCCCTCACGGCGATCCCCGACGTCCTCGACGGTGCCGTCGCCAAAGCCTCCGGCACCGCGTCGACCCGCGGTGCGTTCTTCGACTCGACGATGGATCGCGTCGCCGATGCGCTGTTGCTCGGTGGCGTGGCCTGGCATCTTGACGTCACCGAGCCCGGACACATCTCGCTCCTCCCGATGGCCATCCTCGGCGCGTCCCTGATCATCTCCTACGAACGGGCGAAGGCCGAGTCGCTCGGCTTCGATGCCCGTGGCGGACTGATGGAGCGGGCCGAGCGCCTCATCCTGCTGGGACTGGCGCTGCTCTTCGACTCGTTGCTCATCCCGGCGCTGTGGCTGATGTTCGTGCTGACGGTCTTCACCGCAGGGCAGCGGTTCCGCAAGGTCTGGGTGCAGGCCACTGCCGACGTGCCGATGTCGACGCCGATCGTCGCCCGTGATCGCCGCCGCCGGTCGATGCGCCGCGCCGACCGTCAAGAGCGGGCTGCTCGCCGTCGCCGGCGCACGCACCCCTGAAGCTCCGACCGTCGCCGCCGTGTCCTCTCGTCTGCTGACGGCGTTCCAAGCCGCATCCGCGGTCGCCCGTCGGCTTCCCGCACCGATGCTCGGGCCGTTGGCCCGGCTGGGCGGCACCGGCGCTGCGATCCCTGATCCGAAGCGCCGCCTGCTCGTCGAGCGCAACCTGCAGCGAGCAGATCCGTCGTTGACCGGCATGGCACTTCGGCGGGCGGTGAACGAGACCTTCGAGTCCTACGCCGCCTACTGGCTCGAGGCGTTCCGCCTGCCGACGCTGACCCCGGCCGAACTCGACGCCGGCCTCAGCTATGAGGGGTACGAGCATCTCGAGCAGTCGCTTCACCGAGGCAACGGGACGATCTTGGCCCTGCCCCACCTCGGTGGATGGGAATGGACCGGGTTCTGGTTCACACGGGTCGTCGGCGTCCCCATCACCGCCGTCGTCGAGCGCCTCGATCCGCCCGAGCTCTTCGAGTGGTTCACCGAGTTCCGGACGTCGCTCGGCATCAACGTCGTCCCCCTCGGTCCCGATGCCGGTCGAGAGGTCCTCGCAGGGCTGAAGCGGAACGACCTGATCTGCCTGTTGTCGGACCGCGACATCGACGGCAACGGCATCGAGGTCGAGTTCTTCGGCGAGCGGACCACGTTGCCGGCCGGACCGGCGACGCTGGCGCTGCGCTCCGGCGCCGACGTGGTGCCCGGAGCGATGTACCAACGCCCTGGTGGCGCGCATCACGCACTGATCCGTCCCCCGTTGGTGGTCGAGCGTCAGGGCCGCCTGCGTGAGGACGTCGCACGCATCACACAGGAACTCGCTCACGAACTCGAACACCTCATCCGCCAGGAGCCGACGCAGTGGCATCTCATGTCGCCGAACTGGCCGAGCGACCACGTCGCACTGGCCGAGGCAGGGCTGGCGTGAGAATCGGTCTGATGAGCCCGTACAGCGTCACGATTCCCGGCGGCGTCCAGGGTCAGGTGCTGGGTCTCGCACGAGCGCTCCGTTCGCTGGGCCACCCCGTCCGGGTCCTGGCACCGGCCGACGGCGTCCCACCCGACGCCGGGGTCACGCCGCTCGGGGTGAGCGTGCCGACGTCGGCCAATGGCTCCGTCGCACCGCTCGCTCCCGATCCGTCGGCGCAATTGCGGACCATCCGGGCGATCCGCGACGAGGACTTCGACATCCTCCACCTGCACGAGCCGCTGGCACCGGGCCCCACGATGACGGCACTGCTCGTCAGCTCGGTGCCCATGATCGGGACGTTCCACGCCGCCGGCGACTCCGCGTCGTACAAGTACGCGGGCCCGCCGTTGCGGTGGTTGCTCCGCCATCTGTCGCTGCGTTGCGCGGTGTCGCCCGACGCAGAGAAGCTGGCCAAGTCGTACCTCGGTGGCGACTACGAGCTGTTGTTCAACGGCATCGAGATCGAGCGGTACGCGACCGGCCCCAGCACGCCGACCGACGGGCCGACGATCTTCTTCTGCGGGCGCCACGAACCGCGTAAGGGCCTCGAGGTGCTTCTCGAAGCCGTGCAGCGTCTCGACAGCGACGTGCGGGTGTGGGTCGGGTCGGACGGTCCCGAGACCGAGCGTCTGCAAGCCGCCCACGCCGGCGACCATCGGATCGAGTGGCTCGGCCGGATCACCGACGAGGAGAAGACCGCACGGCTGCGGGGCGCCGACGTGTTCTGCGCTCCGGCCCTGATGGGGGAGTCGTTCGGCGTCGTGCTGCTCGAGGCCATGGCCGCGGGCACTGCGGTCGTCGCCAGCGACCTCGACGGCTACCGCAACGTCGCCACCCACGACGCCGACGCCCTGCTGGCACCGGTCGGCGACGCCGACGCTCTGGCCGGGCAGCTCTCGCTCGCACTCGGTGATGCCCGTCGACGCGAGGAACTGGTCGAAGCGGGCCGCCGGCGTGCGGCCGAGTTCGCCATGCGCCGCCTCGCCGAGCTGTATGTCGAGCGGTACGAGGCGATCATCGCACGCTGAGGGGAGGCCCGGGGCACCGTCCGCGACGGTCGGGCCTCCGGACCTCCCATTCCTGTGACGTTGTCCGGATTGGTCGGGATTGTGAATGACCCGATCGGGTCATTTCGGGCTGACCCGATGGGACGGCGGGCTCTGGTTCCGGAGAATCCACGGCTCCGGCATAGGATCATCGGTCCGTGTCGACGCCTGAATCACACTCCGATGCCAGCTTGGTCCGCCTCGTCGCCATCCATGCCGCCGTGGTCGCCGCACCCGTCCTCCTGGTTGCTCTGGCGCTGAAGCTCTGGATCCTGGCTCTCCCGCTTGCCGTGGTCGTGGGCGTCGTCGTGACGGCGTTCCGTCTGCGAGGCCTCGACGAACGAGTCGCCGGTGCCATCGGCGCTCGACCGGTGACCAAGGGCGACTTCCCCCGCTTCGCCGGCCTCGCCGAGAGCGTCGCCATGGCCTCGGGCGCCGCCATCCCACACCTGTTCGTGATCGACTCTTCGTCGGTCAATGCCCTCAGTTGGGGCGCAGGAAACGGTCCGAGCTCACTGGCGTTGACGACCGGGCTGCTCGACGCCGCCGATCCGATCGCTCTCGAAGCCGTGGTCGGACACCACCTCGGTGCTGCCAGGGCACGAACCGTCCAGGCGACGACGCTGGCGGCGGCGCTCTTCGGCCCGTTCGCCCGAGGTCCACTCACGGCGCCGGTGGTCGCGCTGGTCAACGGCGACGAGGAACGGTCGGTGGTGCTCGCCGATCTCGACGGTGCGCGGGCGACCCGGTTCCCTCCGGGTCTGGTCCGGGCCCTCACGTCGATCCGCTCGTACCCGACGACACTCGATGTCCCGCGCGGATTCTCCGGTCTGTGCTTTGCGTCGCCGAGCGATGACGACGATCCCTTCGCCGTCCATCCGCCGCTCGACGATCGCATCGATCTGCTTCGCGAGATCTGAACCGTCGCTCGTAGACTCGTCGTCATGAGTGCGTCTGCTGAGACTGGATCGTTCCGAGTGAAGCGCGGCCTTGCCGAGATGCTGAAGGGCGGCGTCATCATGGACGTCGTCACGCCAGCGCAGGCCAAGATCGCCGAGGACGCCGGGGCAGTCGCGGTGATGGCGCTCGAGCGCGTGCCAGCCGACATCCGTGTCGATGGTGGTGTGGCCCGCATGTCCGACCCGGAGATGATCGAGGGCATCAAGGACATCGTGACCATCCCGGTCATGGCCAAGGCTCGCATCGGTCACTTCGTCGAGGCGCAGATCCTCCAGGCGCTCGGGGTCGACTACGTCGACGAGTCCGAGGTCCTCACCCCGGCCGACGAGACCCATCACATCGACAAGTGGTCGTTCACCGTTCCGTTCGTGTGCGGCGCCACCAACCTGGGCGAAGCACTCCGTCGCATCAGCGAGGGTGCGTGCATGATCCGTTCGAAGGGCGAGGCCGGCACCGGCAACGTCGTCCAGGCCGTCCGCCACCTGCGGTCGATCAACGGGGACCTGCGCAAGCTGACCCAGGCCGACGAAGCCGAGCTGTTCGAGTGGGCCAAGCAGCTCCGGGCGCCGCTCCCGCTGGTCCAGGAGATCGCAGAGACCGGCACGCTGCCGGTGCCGCTGTTCTGCGCTGGCGGTCTGGCGACTCCCGCCGATGCCGCTCTCGCGATGCAGCTCGGCGCCGACGCCGTGTTCGTGGGTTCGGGCATCTTCAAGTCCGACGACCCTGCTCCTCGTGCCAAGGCGATCGTCGAAGCCACGACGCATTTCCGCGACGCCGACATCCTCGCCAAGGTCTCACGTGGCCTCGGTGCACCGATGACGGGGATCGGCATGGACGCCGATGGATCTGCAGCCGACGGCACGGAGTTCGAGAAGCGCGGCTGGTGATCGTCGGAGTTCTGGCGCTCCAAGGTGCGTTCCGACGCCACGTCGAGGCCTTCGAGCAGTTGGGCACGACGACCGTCGAGGTCCGACGCCCCCCGCAGCTCGACGACGTCGACGCCCTCGTGATCCCCGGTGGCGAGTCGGGGACGATCTCGATGCTCCTCGAGCGGGGCGAGATGTTCGACCCCATCGCGAAGCGTCTGGCGGACGGCATGCCAGCGCTCGGGACGTGCGCCGGCATGATCCTGTTGGGTGCCGAGGTCCTCGACGGACGAGATGACCAGCGCTGCTTCGGCGCCATCGACATCACGACGCGCCGCAACGGTTACGGCCGCCAGGTCGACAGTTTCGACGCACTGGTCGACCTGTCTTCGATGGGGGCCGGTCTCGACGAGCCGTTCGATGCGTCCTTCATCCGTGCACCCGTCGTCGAACGTGTCGGCGACGATGTCACCGTGGTCGCCAGGGTCGACGACCGACCCGTACTGTGCACGTCCGGACCGGTGATGGTCGCGGCGTTCCATCCGGAGCTCTCCAGCGATCTGCGCATCCACCGCCGATTCCTCGAGGAGGTCCTGTAGATGTCTGGCCATTCCAAATGGGCGACGATCAAGCACAAGAAGGCCAACACCGACGCCAAGCGGGCAAAGGTCTTCGCCAAGCTCATCCGCCAGGTCGAGGTCGCAGCCCGTGAGGGCGGTGGCGATCTCGATGCCAACCCGACGCTTCGGACCTTCTACCAGAAGGCACGCGACAACTCGATCCCCCTCGACACCATCGAGCGAGCGATCAAGCGGGCCACCGGCGACCTCGAAGGCGTGGTCTACGAACAGATCATCTACGAGGGCTACGGGCCCAACGGTGTGGCCGTGTTGATGGAGGTCCTCACCGACAACCGCAACCGTGCCGCGTCCGACGTCCGCAACGCGCTGACCAAGAACGGCGGTTCTCCAGCCGAACCCGGCGCCGTGTCGTGGCAGTTCGACCGGCGTGGCGTGATCATCGTGCCGAAATCGGTGACGGAGGACGATCTCATGGAGACCGCCCTCGAGGCCGGGGCTGAGGACATCACCGACGAGGGCGAGGTCTGGCAGGTGCTCACGGCAGCAACCGACCTCCCCGACGTCCGCGACGCGCTCGATGCCGCGAGCATCGCCGTCGAGAACTCCGAGGTCACGATGCTCCCGCAGAACACCGTCCCGATCACCGAGTCCGGCAAGGCCAAGGCGATCCTGCGGATCATCGACGCCCTCGAGGACCTCGACGACGTCCAGGCCGTCTACTCCAACTTCGACATGTCCGCCGAGCTCTACGAATCGTCTGCGAGTTAGATCATGCCCGCCATCGGCTCTCCCGCCCCCGACTTCACCGTGCCCGGCACCGACGGCACCGACGAGGGTCGACGCGACTACACACTGTCGGCGTACCTCGGGCAGCCGGTGGTCCTCGCCTTCTATCCGGGCGACAACACACCGGTGTGCACGCGCCAGCTGAACACGTACACCGAAGAGATCGGCGAGTTCCGCGACGTCGGCGCGCAGCTGCTCGCCATCTCGCCCCAGGACGTCGCCAGCCACGACGACTTCGCCGACAAGCAGGACGGCTTCGGGTTCCCG
>JBBSLH010000245.1:0-6149 GCA_038255425.1 Acidimicrobiales bacterium | reverse complement strand
TGGTGGGCATGATTCAGCTCTCCTGAGTTTCTTCGGACGCCTCATCGGCGGGCGTCTCTTCGGTCTGGTCGGTTTCGGGGGTGTCAGCCGTTGCTTCGGCTGCTGGGGCCTCGGTCTCTGGGGCCTCGGTCTCTGGTGCCTCAGCTTCAGGCGCTTCCG
This sequence comes from Acidimicrobiales bacterium, assembly GCA_038255425.1. GTDB lineage: Bacteria > Actinomycetota > Acidimicrobiia > Acidimicrobiales > Salinilacustritrichaceae > Salinilacustrithrix. The sequence goes on along the minus strand of JBBSLH010000245.1, from coordinate 5,990 downwards.
CTTCGGACGCCGGTGCGTCCTCGGTGGGCGCTTCGGCTTCCTCGGCGGGGGCGGGCTCGTCGACAGGGGCGCCGGGGGCGCCTCCTTGGTCGATGAGGGCCTTGAGGCCGTAGGCCATGTTGCGTGGGAGGGCCTGGAGCAAACCGGCCATCTTCTGCATCGGTGCGGCCAGTCCGCCGGCGAACTTCGCGAGGAGGACCTCACGGGGCTCGACCTCGGCCAGGGCCTTGGTGTCGTCGGCGGAGAGCAGGTCTTCGCCCAGGACACCGCCCTTGAGCACGAGTGCGGGATTGTCCTTGCCGAAGTCCTTGAGGACCTTGGCCACGTCAACGGCGTCGCCGGGTGTTCCGTCAGGCTTGTCGGTGACGAACGCAAGGGCGGTCGGGCCGGTGAGCAGATCCTCGATCTCGAGGTTCAGATCACGGGCTGCGAAGCGCACCAGGGTGTTCTTGTACACCTTGAAGTCGCCGCCGATGTTGCGCAGCGACGTCCGGAGCTCAGCGAGTTGGTCGACCGTCAGACCGCGGTACTCGGTCAGGATCGTTGCGCTGGTTCCTTCGAGCCGCTCGCGGACTTCATCGACCACTGCGACCTTTTCGGGTCGGGGGGTCTTGTCGTTGATCATGCGTGGGGACACCTCCTTTTCCAGATCTCTTGGCTCGCACACATGCAGAGCCGGCAGAGCCGGACACAGAAGGTGTCGCCTCGTCGGGCGGACGCTCCCTGCACTCCCCTCGCGGGGCGGTTCAGGAGAATCCTTTCAGCGATCAGATCGCACCGGATGTCTGCGGCGAGCAGTTCGGTTGTGAAGCAGGCAATGGTAGCGACGGGCTCACCCGCGGCGTCAATCCGACCCGTCAGTCCGGCAACGCGATGAATTCGTAGTGCCCGGGATCGGGGTATTCCCATTCGCCGCCCCACGAGAATCCACGGGACGTCATCGCCGCTACGAGCGCGGGATCCTGCGAGTCGAAGGTCCCCCGCGGGTTGCTGCTGATGTTGAGATCGAGCGCGAGTCCCCACGAGTGACGCGAGAGCCCGGCGCCGGCGGCGATGCGTCGCGCGTACTGGCAGCCGGCGTAGTTCTCCGGCTGCACCGTGTCACCACGGCCCGAGCGCTCGAGCGCCTCCATCGCCGCCCGAACCGCAGGGACGATCGCCTTGTGACAGGTGATCCGACCGATGAGCGGCACCGTGGTGGTCACGATGTTGGCCGACACCCACGCCGGGTCGATCTGGACGTCACGGCCGCTCGTGTCGCGGAAGGTGAACTCGCCGAACACCCGCTTCACCCGGGCCTGGGGCTCGACGCGGTCGCCGTGACGGAGCCATCGCGCCTGGTCGGAACCGCGCAGACTGAGGAAGCTTCCGGCGGGGGTGCGCCGGCGGACCGCGTCCAGGGTGGCGGCCCGGTCGGTGTCGGCGAGCAACAGGAACCGCTCGTCGTCGATACGGAGTCGCGCCGCGTCGTCACGGTGGACGATGACCTCGGCCCCACCGCCAGATTCGTCGGCGACGATCCCGGTCACGGTGACGTCCCCGCCGTCGAAACGCAGGACTCCCCCGACGTCGAGGCGTCGCAGGATCGCCGACGAACGGGTGAGCACTGCGCCTCCCGGAGCCAGGGCGCGGAGGACGTCGGCGTCAGGGCTGGACTGAAACGACGCGTAGGTCGACGGATCGACGGCGAACGCGTCGATCGGGATCGCCCAGCCGTCGGGCGCCCGGTCGACAGGCGAGCCGTCGGCGGTTGCGGTCGAGAGCAGCCGGACCATGTCGCCGGACACCACCGTGCTCGCCGTCACCTGAGGAATCGCAGCGACGTCGGCGGCGAATCCGGGCGGGAGCCCGCCGGACGTCCAGACCAACAGCGTCGTCCCGTCGGCGCTGACTGCTGGCGGGACGGGTTGCGCCGTCGTCGTCGTGGGTGGTGGTGGCGGGGGTGCCGTCGAGGTGGTGGTCGTCGGCGCGGTGGTCGAGGTCGTCGAGGTGGTCGTCGAACGCTCGGTCGAGGTCGTCGTCGCGTCGGGAGCCCGATCGGCGGCGAGCTCGCGACCGTCCGGGCGCGACTGGACGACGGCGAAGCCGACGGCCAGCACGACGACGCACGCCGCTGCCCCTGCTCTGACGCGTCGACCCTTCATCAGGCGTCGACGCTATTGCAACCGACGGGTCAGTCGTCCTCGGTGCGCTTGAGGCGGGCCGGGTCGATGCGGATGCCCGGACCCATCGTCGAGCTGACGCCGACACGGCGGAAGTAACGACCCTTGGCCGATGCGGGGCGAACCCGCTGCAACTCGTCGACGATGGCCCAGAAGTTCACCTTGAGGGCGGCGGGCTCGAAGCTGGTCTTGCCGATCGGCACGTGGATGTTGCCGTAGCGGTCGGTGCGGTACTCGACCTTGCCGCCCTTGAACTCCTCGACGGCCTTGGCCACGTCGGTGGTCACGGTGCCCGTCTTGGGGTTCGGCATGAGGCCACGGGGGCCGAGCACGCGGCCCAGCTTGCCGACCGTCGGCATCATGTCGGGGCTGGCGATGGCAACGTCGAAGTCGGTCATGCCGCCCTCCACGAGTTCAGCCAGGTCCTCGGCTCCCACGTGGTCGGCGCCAGCGGCACGAGCGGCCTCGGCCAGCTCACCCTGCGCGAACACGGCGACCTTGACGTCCTTGCCGGTGCCGGAGGGCAGGGCGACGGTGCCGCGCACGATCTGGTCGGCCTTGCGCGGGTCGACGCCGAGTCGTGCGACGAAGTCGACGGTCTCGTCGAACTTGGCGCCGGCGATCGACTTGCAGAGCTCGAGCGCCTCGTCGGGGCCGTGATCGGCCTCCTCGTCGTAGCGCTTCAGTGCGTCGGTGTATCGCTTTCCTTGAGCCATGGCTCCGTCCTTTCGGGACTACCTCAGAAGTGAATGCGTCACGCCGAGCGAGGTGCTCTCGGCGGAGAGGCGGGAACGCTCAGCCCCGAACTTTGATGCCCATGGAGCGGGCGGTGCCGGCGACCTGGAGCTTGGCGGCTTCGAGGTCGTAGGCGTTGAGGTCGGGCATCTTGGTCTGCGCGATCTCGGTGACCTGCGCGTCGGTGACGGTGCCGGCCTCTTCGGTGCCCGGGGTGTGGGCGGCCTTCTCGATGCCAGCGGCGGCGCGGAGCAGCACCGGCGTCGGGGGCGTCTTGGTGATGAACGAGAACGTGCGGTCCTCGAAGATCGTGATGTCGACGGGGATGATCGTGCCCCGCTGGGACTCGGTCTGCGCGTTGTATGCCTTGCAGAAATCCATGATCGCCACGCCGTGTGGGCCGAGTGCGGTGCCGACAGGCGGGGCCGGACTGGCCTGACCTGCGGGGATCTGGATCTTGACGACAGCCGCGACCTTTTTCTTGGCCATGGGACTTCTACTCCTGATGCGTTCTGGGCGACTTGACAGTCTGCCCTAGAGCTTCGCAACCTGCGAAAACTCGAGTTCGACCGGGGTTTCCCGACCGAAGATGTTGACGAGGACCTTGACCTTGAGTTGTTCGGCGTTGAGCTCGATGACCTCGCCGGAGAAGTCGGCGAAGGGGCCGTCCTTGACGCGCACTGTCTCGCCCATCTCGTACTGCATGCGGGGCTTGATCTTGGCGGCCGCGACCTCGCGGTCTTCGTCCTTGAGACCGAGGAAGTTCTCGACGTCCTTGCGGCGCAGCGGTGACGGCTTGGCGCCAGCGCCCACGAACCCGGTGACGCCGGGCGTGTTGCGGATGACGTACCAGGAGTCGTCGTCGAGACGGCACCGGACGAGGAGATAGCCGGGAAACATCTTCTTCTGGACGACGACGCGCTTGCCGTTCTTGACCTCGACGGTGTCCTCGAGCGGGATGGCGACCTCGAAGATGCTGCCTTCCATGTTCATGGATGCGGTGCGGGCCTCGAGGTTCGACTTGACCTTCTTCTCGTAGCCCGACTGCGTGTGCACGACGTACCACTTGCCAGGACGGTCGTAGGGGCTGATGACCGGCTCGGGCTCCGGCTCGACGAGCGCCTCGGCGTCGACGACACCGGGCTCCGGGCGCTTCTCGTACTGCAGTCCGGAGGGCGCAGGCGACGCGGGCGTCTCCTCGGCCTTCGGCTCGGCGGGCGGGGCCGCTTCGGTGGTGGTGTCGGTGGCGGCAGCGGTGTCGGACACGGCTGGCTCCTCTGCGTCGGGGGTGGGCGTGGTGTCGCTCATCGTTCGAACAGCCTCAGCACTGCTTCGCCGAGCACGTAGTCGAGACCAGCGATGATGGCGGTGAGCAGGACGATGCCCAGCAAGACGACGACCGAGTAGTTGGCGACCTCGGTGCGCGACGGCCACGCGACCTTGCGCAGCTCACCTCGGACCTCGCGTACGAACTGCACGGGTCCGGTGCGTTCTGCCTTGGGTGCGGGACCCTTGGGCTGGCGCGCACCACGGACGGGTTCACCGGCTTCGTTGAGTTGCCCCTGCTTCTTGAGCAGGCGCTTCTGTTCTCTGTTCATTGCCATGTGGGTGTGACCGTCTGTCGGAGCCTGGTGTCGCGTGTCAGGGAGCAGGGCAGGAGGGAATCGAACCCCCAACCGCCGGTTTTGGAGACCGGTGCTCTGCCAGTTGAGCTACTGCCCTCGGCGGTTGCCGGAACGTTAGACGCTAGCGGTGTCCACTTCCCATCGGCGATTCGCTGGAGGGAGGGAGCTAGCCAACCAACTTGAGGCGCTTGCTCCGGCTGGCGAGCACGATCGCTCCGGCGGCTCCGGCAGCGGTGGCGGCGGCGATTCCGCCGATGTACGCCGCACGACGACCGTGCAGGGCGGCGCGGATGGCGTGACGCTCGCCCGCTTCCTCGAGATGGGCGAGGATCTCGGGCAACAGGCCAGGTGCGGGCTGGAGCAGCTCGGTCCGGAGGCTGCGCAGCGAGCGGAGCAGCTTGCGGTACTGGACGAGGTCGGCCTGGCAGCGCAGGCAACCTTCGACGTGCGACCGAGCAGCGTTGGAGAGTGGCGACTGGTCCTCTGCTGCGACGCTCAGCTCTTCGGCGACGTCGTGGCAATGGATCCCGGTTTCAGCTGGCACGGTCGACCTCCCCACGGCGCGGGAACAGGCGCTCCTTGAGCTGGAGACGGGCACGGTGCAGGCGCACCTTCGCTGCGGTCTCGCTGATGCCGAGCTCGGCGGCGATGTCCTCGTGTGGCAGTTCGTAGACATCGCGCAGCAGGACGACGGCACGGAGTTTGGGCGACAGTTCGGCCAATGCGTCGGACAGGTCGTCGCGCAATGCCATCACGTCGGCGTGGGCCGCTGGATCGCGGGCGAGATCGGTGTCCTCGACGGTGTCGAGGAGTTCGTCGTGACGGTGCTTCTGGCGTTTTCCCATGAGCGTGTTCGCGCAGTTTGCGGTGATGCGGTACATCCAGGTGGTGAACTGAGCGTCACCCCGGAACCGCTTGAGGCCCTTGAAGGCCCGCAGGTAGGCGTCCTGCACCACGTCTCGCGCATCCTCCTCGTTGCCGCAGAGGCGATACGCCAAGGTGTACGTGTCGGCGTGTGTCCGGCGAACCAGTTCGTCGAACGCAACCCGATCGCCCTCCTGAGCACGGGCTACCAGCTCGTCCATCTCGGTCGTCATCGCAGGCATTCCGACCCCCCGGGGGCGACATGGGTTACTTCAGCGTACGTCCGGACGCGACGAGACCGCCCGACAGGGCGGTCTCGTCAGATCTGGTGGAGAATCGCCGCTATTTGAGGATCTTGGTGACCCGGCCGGCGCCGACGGTTCGGCCGCCCTCACGGATGGCGAACCGGAGTCCGTCGTCCATGGCGATCGGCGCGCCGAGCGTGACGGTCATGTCGGTGTTGTCACCGGGCATGCACATCTCGGTGCCCTCGGGAAGGACGACGGTGCCGGTCACGTCGGTGGTCCGGAAGAAGAACTGGGGCTGGTAGTTGGAGAAGAACGGCTTGTGACGGCCACCCTCGTCCTTGGTCAGCACATAGACC
>JBBSLH010000244.1:0-6168 GCA_038255425.1 Acidimicrobiales bacterium | reverse complement strand
GACCACCGCCTCCGCCGTGACCCCCTACCTGACGGCCCACGACGCTGGCGCCGCCCTCGACTGGTACGCCGAGGCGTTCGGCGCCGTCGAGCAGATGCGCGTCGTGGCCGACGACGGCATCGTCGGCCACGCCGAGTTCCACATCGGCGAGGCCCTCTTCTATCTCTCCGACGAACATCCGGCGATGGGCGTGTTGTCGCCGCAGTCGCTCGGGGGGACACCCCTCGCGCTCCACCTCCAGGTCGCCGCCGTCGACGCGCTCTTCGCCCGGGCCGTCGATGCCGGAGCCACCGCGCTCGCTCAGCCCGAGGACCAGCCGCACGGTGCCCGGCACGGGACCCTCGTCGACCCGTTCGGCCATCGTTGGATGCTCTCGCAGCAACTCGAGGAGGTCAGCCTCGACGAGTACGCCGCCCGTGCGGAGGGGTCGGGCCACGAGGTCGTGGGGACGTCCGACGGCGAGACGATCGTCGCCGCCGTCCGGCCGGGCACCGGCGGCGGCATCTGGGCCGGCGTGTTCTACGACGACGCCCTCGCCGGGATCCGCTTCCTGGTCGACACCTTCGGCTTCGAGGAGCAGATCGTCGTCACCGCTGACGACGGGACCACGGTCGTCCACAGTCAGCTCCGCTGGCCCGAAGGCGGGATCGTCCAAGCCGGGACGCATGATGCCGACAACGAGTTCACGCATCCACCGGGCGAGCAGTCGCTCTACGTCGTGACGGCGGACCCTCACGGGGTGTGGGATCGCTGTGTGGCCGCGGGACTCGCCGTGGTCCGGGAACCGGAGTCGCCCGACTACGACCCCGAGGGCATGGGCTTCGCCGTCCGCGACCCAGAGGGAAACATCTGGAGCTTCGGTTCCTACGGCCTCGACGCCTGAACGTCAGACCGGTTGGGTGGTCTCGAGTGCGAGGACGTCGCCGTCCACGTCGAGGGTCGCAGCGTCGCCGTCCGTGAGACGGCCGTCGAGGATGGCGCTGGCGATGCGGTCGGCGACCTCGTTCTGGATGACCCGCTTGAGTGGTCGGGCACCGAACGACGGGTCGTACCCGAGCGCTGCGAGCTTCTCCTTGGCGGCGTCGGTGACGTCGAGCGTGATGCGCTTCGCCGTCAGGCGGCTGCGGAGCGACTCGAGTTGGATGTCGACGATCGGCGCCAGGTCGGCCTGGGTGAGCTCACGGAACCGGACGATGTCGTCGATGCGGTTCACGAACTCGGGACGGAGGTGATCGCGAGGGTCGCCGACCATGTTCGACGTCATGATGACGACCGTGTTCGAGAAGTCGACCGTGCGACCCTGACCATCGGTGAGACGTCCGTCGTCGAGCACCTGCAACAAGATGTTGAAGACGTCGTTGTGCGCCTTCTCGAGCTCGTCGAGGAGCAACACAGAGTAGGGCCGACGGCGGACGGCTTCGGTGAGTTGTCCACCCTGGTCGTAGCCGACGTAGCCAGGAGGCGCTCCGACGAGACGGGCGACGGAGTGCTTCTCCATGTACTCCGACATGTCGATGCGGACCATGGCCCGCTCGTCGTCGAAGAGGAAGTCGGCCAGCGTCCGCGCCAGCTCGGTCTTGCCGACACCGGTGGGGCCGAGGAAGAGGAAGGAGCCGATCGGACGGTTGGGGTCGGACAGTCCGGCGCGGCTGCGACGGATCGCCTTCGCGACCGCGGTGACCGCTTGTTCCTGGCCGATGACCCGTTCGTGGAGGACCTCCTCCATGCGGACGAGCTTGGCCATCTCGCCCTCCATCAGGCGAGCGACCGGGACGCCGGTCCAGCGGCTGACGATCTCGGCGATGTCCTCCTCGTCCACCTCTTCCTTGAGCATGCGCGACTCGGACTGGAGCTCGGCCAGGTCGTTGGTGGCGTCGTCGATCTGGCGTTCGAGTTCGGGGATGCGGCCGTAGCGGATCTCGGCCGCCTTCTCGAGGTCGGCCTCGCGCTCCAGCCCCTCTTCGAGGATCTGGAGTTCCTCTTTGAGCGAACGGATGCGGCCGATGGCCTCCTTCTCGCGATCCCAGTGCGCCAGCATCCCGTCGCGTTCCTCGCGCAGGTCGGCCAGCTCCTTGTCGAGGTCATCGAGGCGCGATGCCGACGGGCCCTCGGTCGACCCCTCGCCGACGTCGCGAGCGAGGGCGACGTGCTCGATCTCGAGTTGGCGGATCCGCCGCTCGACCACGTCGATCTCGGTGGGGAGGGAATCGATCTCGATGCGGAGCTTCGACGCGGCCTCGTCCATGAGGTCGATGGCCTTGTCGGGCAGGAACCGGCCGGTGAGATAGCGGTCGGACAGGGTGGCGGCGGCGATGAGCGCGGCGTCTTGGATCCGCACGCCGTGATGGACTTCGTAGCGCTCCTTGAGCCCACGGAGGATGGCGACAGAATCCTCGACCGAGGGCTCGCCGACGAGGATCTGTTGGAACCGACGTTCGAGCGCCGGGTCCTTCTCGACGTACTTGCGGTACTCGTCGAGGGTGGTGGCACCGATCATCCGCAGCTCGCCGCGAGCGAGCATCGGCTTGAGCATGTCGCCGGCCCCGGTGGAGCCCTCGGACGCGCCGGCCCCGACCACGGTGTGCATCTCGTCGATGAAGGTGATGATCTGGCCGTCGGAGTCGGTGATCTCCTTGAGCACCGCCTTGAGGCGCTCCTCGAACTCCCCGCGGTACTTCGCACCGGCGACCATGGCGGACACGTCGAGGCTCACGACGCGCTTGTCCTCGAGCGAGGTGGGGACATCACCGTCGGCGATGCGGCGAGCGAGGCCCTCGACCGCCGCGGTCTTGCCGACGCCGGGCTCTCCGATGAGCACCGGGTTGTTCTTGGTGCGGCGGCTGAGCACCTGGATGACCCGACGGATCTCCTCGTCGCGTCCGATGACCGGATCGAGCTTCCCGGCGCGGGCGGCGGCCGTGAGATCGCGGCCGTATCGCTCGAGCGCCTGGTACTGGTCCTCGGGGTTCTGGCTGGTGACCCGGTGGCTTCCCCGCACCTCGCGCAGAGCGTGGAGCAGGTCCTCCTTGCTGGCACCGACGGTGTTGGCCAGCGCCAGCAGCAGGTGTTCGACCGAGAGGTACTCGTCACCGAGTTCGGTGCGGGCCTCGTCGGCTGCCTTCATCACCGACTGCAGGTCGCGAGACAGGCGGGGTTCCGAGCCGCCGTAGGCCTTGGGGAGCTTGGCGACCGCTTCGTCGGCGGCGTTCTGGATGCTGCGGGAGTCGAGACCGACCTTCTCGAGGATGGGCAACGTGATGCCCCCATCGGTCTGGCGAAGGAGGGCGGCGACGAGGTGGTCGGTCGTGACCTCGGGGTTGTTCAGCGACTTGGCCTGCTCGACCGCGGCGGAGAACGCCTCCTGGGTCTTCAGGGTCCACTTGTTCGGGTCCAGAGCCATGCGTGCAGTCTATACCCACTCAGAAAACTTGACTACATTGCACTCAACTTTGCGCTGGCCGAGGCGTGCGTGCGACCGCAGCAACTCGACACCGCGGGACGGGCGCCGACACTCACCACGGGTGTCGGCGCCCTCCGGCGTCGGAACAGCGCATCGAACGACGCCTCCCTGAGTCGTCGCTGTCGCTGGCCACATCGTCTGCATCGACCCCTGTCCGAGTCGACCGCAGAACCAGACACCACGATAAGGAGTGGCAGCACCACTGTCAGTAGGCCATATGGCCATTTCCCGATGACCATTTCCCACGCTTCAGGAGAAGGCTCGGCGCAGGGTTGCCACGTACTCCGTGGCGACGCGATCGACCTCCTCGTCGGCGAGGTCGGCGAACGGGATCGCCGGATCGCCGTTCGAGTCGAACGGCGCCGAGTCGAGATGGCGCAGGACGAGGGTCACCAGGGAGATGACGAGATCGACGTCGGCGTCGGCGCGCACGTCGCCCCGTTCCTTCGCCGTGACCACGAGCGGGCGGAGCACCCGCTCGAAGTGGTCGTTGGCGACGCCTCGGACCGCAGCACGCGCCTCGCCGTCGATCTCGTTCGCCACAGCGAAGGCCATCCGCCGCTCGAGCGGATGGTCGCGGAAGTACGCGATCCACCGACGCACGATGTGCGCCATGAGATCGAAGAACGTGCGGTGTCGTCGAGGTCGGCGACGATCGCCTGCTCGATCCGGGTCGAGCCCTCCTCACAGACCATGGCGAAGAAGTCGAGCTTGTCCTCGAAGTACTGGAAGATCGAGCCCTTGGCCACCCCGGCGTCACGGGCGATCACGTTGAGACTTCCTGCCGAGAAACCGCGGCTGCCGAACTCGGCCATGGCGGCGTCGGTGATCCGTAGGCGCTTGCCGGCAGCGAGGTTCGACCAGGTCGGCTTCGGCACCAAGCGCTCCCGCTCTACCGCTTCGGGAGGTCGACTCGGCCGAACACGGTGACCTCTTGGCGCAGCGGCACGAGATCTCGCCGGTATTGACGGTGGGTCGACTCGACGGCTCGACCGGCAGCAGCCCGAGCCTCCGTGAGTTCGTCGCGTAGTCGAGCCACCTCGGCCTCCAGCGCCATGACCCGCTTCACGCCAGCGAGGTTCAGGCCGTCGTCGGTGAGCTCGGAGATCCGTTGGAGCATCTCGATGTCGGCGTCGGAGTACCGCCGGCTCCCGCCGGTGGTGCGTGCGGGGTCGACGAGGCCCTTGCGCTCGTAGATGCGGAGGGTCTGGGGATGGACGCCTGCCAGTTCCGCCGCGACGGAGATCACGTACACCGCTCTGGTCTTGGGACCCGTCATCTGGTTCACACCCCCAGGTGGTCGCGAGGCGACTCGTCGGAGAGATCAGCCAACGTCTCGATGACTTTCCGCTCCTCCTTCGACAGCTTGGCAGGAACCACGACCTCGATGGTGACGAGAAGTGAACCCTTCCCGCCCTTTCGCTCGACACCGCGATCGGAGAGTCGGAAGACCTTGCCCGAACGGGTCCCCGCGGGCACCTTGATCTTCACCGAGTCGCCGCCGAGTGTCGGGACGGCGAGCTCGGCACCGAGCGCGGCTTCGGGGAACGTGACGGGGACCGTGACCGTGAGATCGTCGCCGGATCGACCGAAGATCGGATGCACACCCACGTCGACCGTCACCTCGAGGTCGCCCGGAGGGCCACCGTTGCGACCGGGGCCGCCCCGCCCCTTGAGACGGATCTTCTGTCCGCTCCGGACCCCAGCGGGAATCCGGACCTTGATCTCGCGTGGGCGGTGCTCGACGCCGGAGCCGCGGCAGTTGGTGCACGGGTCGGTGATGGTGACGCCTCGGCCCTGACACGTCGGGCAGGGCTGGGAGAAGGAGAAGAACCCCTGGTTGTCGTCTCGCACGCCGCGGCCGCCGCAGTCGGTGCACACCAACGGCGTGGAACCCGGCTGGGCGCCGCTGCCGTTGCACTCGGAGCACGCTGCCTCGGACGTGAGGTGCACCGTCGTGGTCAGTCCGTTGACGGCGTCCTCGAAGCTCAGGTGCAGCGACGCCGCGAGGTCGCCCCCTCGCTGGGGACCGGCACCGCGGCTGCTGCGGCCGCGCCCGCCGCCACCTCCCCGGTTGAAGAGTCCACCGAAGATGTCGCCGAGGTCGCCCACGTCGCTGGTGTTGAAGTTGAATCCCCCGGGCCCGCCGGCGCCACCCATCCCGCCCACCGGGCCGTGGCGGCGGACCTCGTCGTACTCCTTGCGCTTGGCCTCGTCGCCGAGCACGTCGTACGCGGCGGACGCCTCCTTGAAACGGTCCTCGGCGGCGTCGTCACCGGGGTGCTGGTCGGGGTGGTTCTCCCGCGCGAGCTTGCGATACGCCTTGGTGAGCTCAGCCTTGGTGGCGGACTCCGACACGCCGAGGGTCTTGTAGTAGTCCTTCTCGAACCATTCACGTTGCGGTGCCATCGGATTCCTTCACCTCCTCCTCGTTCCCATCGGATCTTGCGTGACTTTCGGTTGGGGGGTCGCCACAACTCACGCCAGATCCGGTTTGGTCAGCCGGCGACCTTGACCATGGCGGGGCGGATGACCCGGCCGTTCCAGAGGTACCCGGTACGGAGCACCTCGGTGACGACCGGGCTGTCGCGGTCTTCGTCAGGGTCGCCGGGCTCGTGCACGACGGCCTCGGCGACGTTGGGATCGAAGTCGGCTCCCGCCGGATCGACCCGCTCGAGGCCCTCCTTCTCGAGGAAGCCGTAGAGCTG
>JBBSLH010000243.1:0-6172 GCA_038255425.1 Acidimicrobiales bacterium | reverse complement strand
GTCATGGTCGACTCGCTGTCCTCGGTGTCGAAGACGGTGTAGCGGCCCGGCTCGTCGAAGATGACGAGGGTGAACTCGTCCGGGAACAACGGGCCGGTGTCGATGGCGAAGTCCTCGGTTCGGACGCCGTGGTTCTCCTCGTCGACGTTGCGGAACTCGACGAGGTCGACGGTGGTGATCTCGAGTTCTTCCTGGTCGAATCCGGAAGCGCCGACCTCGACCTCGACGGTGGCATCGGCGGGAACGTCCGGCAGGTCGTCGCGCGAGATCGCCCGACGATCACTGTCGCACGAGGCGACCAGCAGGCTGGCGATCACGGCCACGCCGACGAATGTCGCTCTCATGCAGCTCGCTGCGCGTCGCGCAGGTCTCGGTAGCCGATCAGTGTGACCCCGGCGGCGTCGATCGCGTCGGCCAGTGTGCCGTCGGTGGCGAAGGTGAGATCGTCGACCCAGTCTTCCCAGCGCTCGCTGATCGCTCGGACCTCGGGGGTGTCGGCTGCCGGCTGGATATGCACCTCGGTCACGCCGGGTCGGAGCTCGGCGATCGCCGCGCTGATCCGGCCACGGCTCGGTGGGGATGCGACGTCGATGAAGTGATCCGGGAACAGGACACCCTCCTCGGAAGCAAGCGTGCGGAACGGGAAGCCGATGGCGCGTTGCGTGGAGGCGCCGGACAGGCGGAACGGGAGCCGGTGTTCGATGGCGAGGTCGAGGTACACGTCGAACAGTTCAGGACGGAGCTGGAGGATCTTCATGTGGCTGTCGAGGTGGCTCACGTCGAAGCCCCAGAGGATCGCCCGTTCGATCTGTGAGCGGCACTCGCGTCGTACCTCGTCGGGATCGGCGTGTTCCCATGCATCGACATTGGTCCGGGGAAATCCACCGTCGCCGTCGAGGAGGCTCGGTGCCTGGGTGATCGGCCCCCAGCGATACCGATCGTGTTCCGAGGTCAGCGTCAGGTGCACGCCGACGTCTTCGCCGCGATACCGACTGGCCGCATCTCGTGCCCACGGGCACGGGACCATCAGCGAAGCGCTGGTGGCGGCCCCATCGCGCAGTGCTTGGTACACGCCCAGGTTCGATGCGTGCGAGAGGCCGAGGTCGTCGCAGCTGACGATGACGAGCTTTTCGTCAGGCCCGTGGCCGAGTCTCTCCGCGAGTGAGGGGCCACCGGACACCGGGCCACGCTACCTCCGGGCCACGCGACCCTGGGGCAATGCCTGGGTCAGCGGTCCTCTGCGCTGAGCGGGCCGCGACGGCGCGGCCGCGTCGCAGCCTTTGCCTTCTTCGGTGCTGGCTTCTCGGCGGGAGCGTCGTCGTCGGCGGGAGCGAGCACGCCCGTCTCGTCGAGGTCGTCGACCTCCTCGTCGCTGAGGATCTCGATCGGTTGCTGGCGTGACGCCGAGTCGGTTGCGCCGGAGCCGCCGGCGGCGATGGTGTCGACGACGTGCTGCGGCGTCGGCCGCGCCGGCGGCATGGAGAACTCGGCGATCGCATCGTCGCTCGGCTGACCGTTGGCAGCCTCGATGGCTCCCTGAAGTGCCTTGATCGAGGCCTGGAGGGCAGCGCGGTCGGCTCGTTGGCTCTGGACGACGATCATCCCGACGCCGATCACGACGAGCGACAGGCCGACGAGTCCACCCGAGATGAGGTATGGGAACTGGCTGGACACGCGGTCAACGCTGGCTGCGCCGTTCCATCCGAGGAACAGGAACAGGAAGCCGGCCAAGCACAGGCCGACGCCGAGCTTTCCGCCCAGTTGGCTGAAGAATGCCCTTGCCTTCATCGGGACTCCTTGAGAATGCGGACCGAGCTCATGAGCCGAGGTAGGTCTCGCGAAGATTTGCGTTGCGGATCTCGTCGCCGACGCCCTCGTAGACGAGCGTGCCCTGCTCCATGACGAGGGCGCGGTCGGCGTACGGCAGGACGCCGATGTTCTGTTCGACGATGACGACGGTCGTGCCGTCCTGGTTGATCTGGTTGACGACCTGGAACACGGTGGTGGCCAGCGTGGGGGAGAGTCCGAGCGACGCTTCGTCGATCAGGAGCAGCTTTGGTGCGGACATCAGTGCACGCCCGATGGCCAGCATCTGCTGCTCGCCGCCCGACAAGGTGCCGGCGATCTGCGAGCTCCGTTCCTCGAGACGAGGGAAGTAGTCGAAGACGAGGGCCACCTGGTTCTTGAAGACGCTCTTGTCGGCGCGGCGGGTCCAGTTGCCCATCTTGAGGTTGTCGAGGACCGAGAGGCGGGAGAAGATCCGCCGCCCTTCGGGTGACAGCGAGATGCCCATGTCCACCAGTTCGGCCGGCGCCTTGCCGCCGATCTCCTCACCGGCGAACTTGACCGACCCTGCCCACGGCTTCAGGAGCCCGGCGATGGTCGTCACAGTCGTCGTCTTGCCGGCACCGTTGAGGCCGAACAGCACGGCGGTCTCGCCCTCTTCGACGCCGAACGAGATGCCACGCAGGACCTGGAAGTCGTAGCCGACCTCGAGTCCTTCGATTTCGAGGAGTGCCATCAGTTGCCTCCGACCGCGTCGGGGTCTTCGCCGAGGTAGGCGCGTACGACGTCGGGGTGGTTCCGGACGTCGTCGGGGCTGCCCTCGGCCAGGACCTCGCCGAGGTTCATGCAGTACATGTAGTCCGAGACCCGGCACACCAGCGGTACCTGGTGGTCGATCATGACGAGTGTGAGGCGGAACTCCTCACGGATCTCGAGGAGCAGGTCGCCGAGCTCTTGGCCTTCCTCCGGTCCGAGTCCAGACGCTGGCTCGTCGAGGAGCAGCAGGTCGGGATCGGTGGCGAGGACGGCGGCGATCTCGAGACGCTTCAGGATGCCGTAGGGGAGCCCCTGGACCCGAGTGCCGTAGAGGTCGTCGAGGCCCATGAGTTCGAGGATCGCTTCGGCGCGCTCGCCGGTGTCGCGTTCGATCTCGAACGTGGCCGGCGCGCCGAACATGCCAGCGAGGCTGTCGTAGCGCACCTCGAGGTGCTGCGCAGTCTTGAGGTTTTCGCCCGCCGTCGAGCCCTTCACGAGGCCGACGTTCTGGAAGGTGCGGCCCATGCCGAGATCGGCGCGCTTGTGGACCGGCAGGTCGGTGACGTCCTGTCCTCGGTACCGGACACGGCCCGAGGTGGGCTCGTAGAAGCCGGTGATGCAGTTGAAGAGCGTGGTCTTCCCTGCGCCGTTGGGTCCGATGATGCCGACGATCTCCCACTGATCGACCCGGACGTTGACGTCGGTGAGCGCCTGGACGCCGCCGAAACGGATGGAGACGTCGGCAGTCTGGAGGACGTTGACCGGATCGTGGGCGGCGTCGTGCGCCGCAGTCGCAGGGTCCATGGCGGAGGGCAGTCGGAGTGCAGATTCTTCAGGCTCGGACATCGTCGATCTGCACCTCCTTGTCGACCTTCTCGAACTTGAATCGACCGCCGCGCATCCATCGACCGACCGTCGACGTGACTCGACCGAATCCGCCGGGCACCACGGTCAAGGTGAGGATGAGCAGGATCGGCGCCAACAGGAGCGGCGCGACCTCTTGGGTCACGTCGACCGCTTCGAGCACGCCCTCGAGGCCGAGGAACTTGATCAGGATGCCGTTGCGGAGCAGCGCGAAGAAGACGGCGCCGACCACCACGCCAGCGCGGTTGCGGAGGCCGCCGATCACCGTCATGAGGATGAACACGAGGCTGAGCTGGAAGTCGAACGGGTTCGACACGACCGAGGTGTCTCGGTGTGCCAGGAGCGCCCCACCGATGCCGGCGAACATCCCGGACACGACGAAGGACATCACCGTGAACGCCTTGGTGTTGATTCCCCACGTCTGCGCCACGCGGGGGTTCTCTCGGAGCGCGTACATCGCTCGCCCCGCCTTCGTGGCCGTCAGGCGCCAATCGATGAACAGCACGAGCGCGAGCCCTGCGAGACACAGGTAGTAGTAGCGATAGTCGCTCTCGAAGCCGGTGGGGCGAGGAGCGGCTTGGCCGGCGGAACCGCCGGTGAGCCATTCGAGCTCGAAGAAGCTGTTCCGGGTCATCTCGGCGTAGGCGAGGGTGACGAGCGCGAAGTAGAGCCCGGTGACACGAAGCGCGACGGAGCCGAGGAGGAGGGCTTGCAGTGCCCCGACGGCGGCGGCCACGATCACGCCGAGGTAGAACTCCTGGCCCATCTCGGTGACGACGTATGCGCTGGTGAAGGCGCCGATTCCGACGAACGCGGAGTGACCGATGGAGATCTGGCCGGCGTAACCGATGAGCACGTTGAGGCTGAGCCCGATGATGGCGAAGATGACCGCCTCGCTGATCGCGTTGACCTCGAACGGTGCGATCGTGAACGGCGAGATGGCGTTGATCGGCATGGCGAGGACCAGCCACACCAGGACGGCCACGGCCAGCCCGCGGGCAACCCAACCGCTGCCGGACGGCGCATGCTGCTCTTCGACGGTGGGGAGCGCTGCGGCCCCGCCGGTGGGGCCGCTCATGCTGCTGCGCCCTTTCCGAAGACGCCCTCAGGCTTGATGAGCAGCACGCCGAGCAGGACGATGAACACGCTGATCGACGACGCGCCCGGTACCGAGTCGAAGGTGCTGAGCTGTCCGAACGACTGGAGGATGGCGATCGTGAAGCCGCCGACGACCGCGCCGGGGAGACTCTTGAGCCCGCCGACCACCGCCGCGGTGAATCCGGGGATCAGCGCTTGGGCGGTCATGAATCCTGGGCCGTAGCTGGCACCGCCAGCGAGGAGGAGACCGGCGCAGCCACTGGTCAGCGCGGCGAGCGCCCACACGAGGCTCGAGACCCGGTTGACGCTCACGCCGACGAGTTCGGCTGCGGTGGGCTCCTGGCTCGACGCGAGGACGGCCAGCCCGATGGGGGCCTTGAAGAACAGGTACAGGCCGACGGCGACGACGCCCAACACGATGATGGCGATGATGCGTTGGTCGCTGACCGGGATGTCGAGTGGGCTCACCCGAGCGGCGTTCTGGCTGAGCGGGGAGATGAAACGAAGTGGGTTGTCCTGCGTGCGCCAGAACTGGACTCCCAGCGCGAGCAGCGCCACGCCCGCAGTCGCGACGAGCAGTGTCACGCGCGGCGCGTCGACGAGCGGACGGATCACGAATCGCTCGGTCGTGAGGCCCACGACGACCGACGCCGCGAGCCCCAGAACGACCGCCACGGCGTAGTTGCCGAAGATCGGCGAGTTGGTGTTGAGCGCAACCGACGACACGTAGATCGCCACGGTGCCGAACTCGCCCGCAGCGAAGTTGAAAACTCCGGAACTGCGGTAGATCAGCACCAGGCCCAGTGCCATCAGGCTGTAGATCGAACCGGTGATCAGGCCGATGATGAGGACCTGACCGAGTTCGGTCAGGGTGACGGCGAGCAGCATCGATCAGAAACCGGTGACGAACTGTGCCACCGTCTTGAATGTGCTCGACCCGCAGTCGGCCTGCAGCACGTGCGAGGCCTTGCCGCCGAAGTGGTTGGACGCCGAGTACTGGAGGTCACCGAAGACGCCGGACTTGACCGCAGCGCCCTTCTCGAGATGGGCGATGAGGCTCTGGCGAGACATCGTCGGACCGACCTGCTCGAAGGCGGTGTGCAGCGCCTTGTTGAGGCCCCACAAGGCGATGCCGAGGTCGTCGGCGCCGCCGCCGTAGGTCTTGCGATAGTTCGGGTCGACCTTGTCGATCACGTCGAGCTGCGGGAACGGCGACAGGAACAGGGCCTTGTCGACCGAGTTGGCCGCCTTGCAGCCGACGTTGGTGACCGTGTTGAGGCCGGAGGTGATCCCTGGTCCGACCCATCGGGGCGAATACGTCGGTCCCGTTGCCGCAGCAACGTTGAGGAAGGTGACCGGGCTCGACAGGAAATAGACGACGTCGGCGCCGGCACTGTTCATCTGTGACGCGATCGTCGCCGCTTCGGACTGGGAGGCCGACTTCGGGATCCGCTTGTTGTAGACGATGTTGAACTTGGCGTCCTGGAACGCCTTCGTGATGCTCGCATGTGCGTCGTTGAAGCTGCCGGAGTCGGCGACGGCGATGCCGACGTTGGTGCTGTTGATCCCGAACTTCTTCTTGGCGATCATCTGGGTGATGATCGACGACTGCTGTGCGTAGGTCTGCGACAGGGCGAAGTACGCACGGACGCCGGCGAGGCCGTCCTGG
>JBBSLH010000242.1:0-6208 GCA_038255425.1 Acidimicrobiales bacterium | reverse complement strand
GGTGCGACGTTCGCCGAAGGTCTGCCGGACCGAGTCGGCGTAGGCGCGCCACGTGAAGTCGGGCACGAGGATCAACGTCACCGCGAGCGGCACCGCGAGCGCGCCGAGGGCTCGCGCGAGGGTCGCCGGTGGTGTGTGGCCTGTCCAGTGGCGTCGTAGCTCCACCAGCGCCGCGGGGACCACTGCGAACGTCACGCAACTCACCCAGGCCAGATGGGTGGAATCGGGTCGCTGGAGTGCTTGGGGCAGGATCCCGGCGCTGAAGGCGGCGATGGCGAGGAGGCGCCGGTCGCCACGACGCATGCAGACGATGCCCATCGAGACGACGAGGATCGTGCCGAGGACGATGCCGGCCAACCAGATGGTGTCCTGGGCGGTCCCCGGTGGTGACCAGAGCGGCCACGGCGGCTCGTCGAAGACGATGCTCCGCTGCAGGAACCCGTCATATGCGTCCCACGACGGAGGGAGCGGGAGCCGGCGACCGCCGCGGAGTTCGAACACGGGCTCGATGAGCATCCCCTGGACGACGTTGCCGACGCCTGCGGTGGCCAGGTGCACGAGGTAGGGCGAGACGCCGAGTGCCGTCCACGCCACCAGGCGCTTCCGCCCAGAGACGTCGAGTCCGGCCAGGATCACGAGTGCCGAGAGCCCGATCGCCAATACGAGGTCGAGGCGGTACAGCAGCGCTGCGCCGGCCAGGAGGCCGGCAGCCATGAGCAGCCGCCGCCGTCGGGGCGTGTCCTCGCCCGCCTCGGTGGCCCCCAGGCCGGCGTTGACGAACCACAGACCGAGTGCCACGCCGCCGATCCAGGCGAGCGCACTCAATCCACTGGGGGTGATGACGATCACGGCGGCGATCATGCCGCCGCCCCCGGCGACCCACGGACCCCATGGGCGGAGCAGCGCGTAGATGCCGAACGCCACACCGAGGTGTTGGAAGTACCCGACGACCCGCTGCGCCCCCAGCGAGGCCCCGAAGACGGCGAAGACCGCGGCGAGCACCCACAGGCTCCCCGGCCCGTAGAGATGCAGGAAGTCCTTGTTCGGAATCTCGCCGTCGAGCACGAGTTCCGGGAAGACGAGCATGAAACCCTCCTCCATCGGGGGTCCGGCGGCGAGCCACAGACCCCACAGCGGAAGCAGGCAGACCACAGCGATCACGGCGGGGGGGAGAAACCGGGTCGTCATGACGGGCAGCACGATAACCCGGGGCCTGCGCCGAACAGTCGTTACCATCGCCCGGTGCACCTCCCCCCCGCAGTGCGGCTGCTCCGGCCCCGCCAGTGGATCAAGAACGTCCTGGTCTTCGCGGCACCGGCTGCGGCAGGGGTGCTCGACCAGTTCGACGACCTCCTTCGCACCACGCTCCTGTTCGTGGCGTTCTGCCTCGCAGCGAGCGGGACCTACTGCATCAACGACGCTGCGGACGCCGATGCGGACCGGATGCATCCGCGGAAACGGACTCGACCGGTCGCGGCCGGAGAGGTCACCCCTCGAGGTGCCGTCGTCCTGGGGGTCGTGTTGTTGGCGAGCGGTCTCGGCATCGCCGCTGTTGCCGGTGGGTGGCCCACGACGGGCATCGTCGCTGCCTACATCGCGCTGACGACCTCCTACACCGTCTGGCTCAAGCACCAAGCGGTCATCGACATCGTCGCTGTGGCGACCGGTTTCGTCATCCGCGCCGTTGCAGGGATCGTCGGTACCGACATCCCGTTGTCCGACTGGTACCTGATCGTGGCGTGGTTCGGGTCGCTGTTCCTCGTCGCAGGGAAGCGCAGCACCGAACTCAATCTCGGAGCGACGGCGGGGGAGCATCGAAGGTCGCTCGATGCCTACGAGGAGTCGTTCCTGCTCCTCGTGCGGGCCGTGGCGGCGGGGATCACCCTGCTGGCGTACTGCCTGTGGGCCTTCGAGCGCGCCGACCTCGGCGACGGCGGCTTCCCCTGGTTCCAGATCTCCATCCTCCCGTTCACGACCGCGATCCTGCGTTATGCGCTCGTCCACTCGTCCGAGGAGCATGCCGGTCCCGAGGACATCGTGCTCGGCGACCGAACCCTGCTCGTGATCGGTGGGATCTGGGCGACGACCATGGCCTTCGGCGTCTACGTCGCCGGCACACCACCGGTGCCTGGATAGAGTCGCTCCGTGCTCCGGGTCGAACGAGACGTCATGCGTGCGCTGCTCGGACCCGCCGATGCCGACCACGCGGCACAGGTCGAGTCCTGGGTCGAGGGAAGCCTCGACGAAATGCCCGAACTGCTGCGTCTCGGCGTCGTCGCCGAGTCCGTGCTCGTGGGTGCGTGGAGGCGGATGCGCCCGTCGCAGTCGCTGACGGACATCCTGCGCACCATGGAACGCAGCCCGATCGGTCTTGTCCAGCAGTATCCGCGGTTGTTCCGGTCGTTGGTGCTCTTCGGCGACCTCGAGTCGGCACCGACCCACAGATGACGACGATCGAGACCGAGGTCTTGGTCGTCGGATCCGGGGCCGGCGGCGCCACCACCGCGGTCACCCTCGCTGACGGCGGCTGCGACGTCTTGGTCCTCGAAGAGGGTCCCTGGGTCGACAGCGACGCGGTGGAGCCCTTCTCCCTCGACGAGATGGCCCAGAAGTATCGACATCACGGCTCATCGGCGGCGCTCGGGAATCCTCCGGTCGCGTACGCCGAAGGACGCTGCGTCGGGGGCAGTACCGAGGTGAACAGCGGCCTGTGGCATCGGGTCCCCGACGACCTCGCCGACCAGTGGCGGACGACCTACGACATCGACGGTTTCGACGCTCCGAGCCTGGATCGGTACGCCACACGCGTCGAGGAGTGGCAATCGGTGTCGATGCTCCCTTGGACGGCCCCGGAGTCTTCCGCTGTCCTGGCCCGTGGCGCTGAGCGCCTCGGCTGGAGGGCCGCCGAGTTCCCCCGCGTCTACCGCTACCCGGGCGAGCAGCAGGCGGTGAAGCAGACCATGACCCGCACGTTGTTACCGCGAGCGATGGATGCGGGGGCCCAGATCCTGCCCGACTGCCGTGTCCGTCGGCTCCGCCGAGCCGGTGACCGGATCACCGGCGCCAGCGTCGAGCGGCGTCGAGCCGATGGATCGGTCGAGACCGTGGACGTGCTGGCCGACCAGGTGATCGTGTGTGGCGGCGCCGTGCACACACCAGCACTCCTCCAGCGCAGCGGCCTGGGTCGACGTCTGGGCGCAGGCCTGAAGATGCACCCGACGCTCAAGATCGTCGCTCGCTTCCCACACGTGGTGGATCACGACGACATCCCGATGCATCGCATCACCGAGTTCTCGCCGGACATCGCGATCGGCGGATCGGCCAGCCGCCGCGGCCACATCGGGCTCTCGCTCGCCGACGGCGGCGCCGACCTCGAAGAAATGCTCCCGGACTGGGAGAAGATGTTCGTGTACTACGCGGCGATCCGAAGCGACGCTGGCGGTCGCGTCTTCGCCGTTCCCGGTGTCCCGACGCCCGTGGTCACGTATCGACTGACCGACGCCGACATCAGTCGTCTGGCTCGCGGTCTGATCAATCTGGGCCGTGCGCTGTTCGAAGCGGGAGCGACCGAGCTCCACCCGTCGGTGCGAGGCGGCACGGTGGCGCACCATCCCCGCGACCTCGTGCAGTGGTGGGACGAGATCGACCGGACCACCGCCAACTTGATGACCGTTCACCTGACGTCGTCGATCCGAATGGGCGAGAACCGACGGCTCACCGGAGCTGACAGTTACGGACGGGTCCACGGCGTGCAGAATCTCCGGGTGAACGATGCCTCACTGGTCCCCGACGCGCCCGGGGTCAACCCGCAGGCCGCCATCATGACGATCGCGGCCCGCAACGCCGATCAGTTCCTCTCGGAGCGGACATGACCGCCGACGCCGCCGTCTCGCCCTCGATCGTCGTCACCGGCGCCGGTGGGTGGCTGGGACGCAACCTGGTCCGGAAGTTGGCACAGGATCGGGAACGGATCCGCTGCCTGGTGCAAGACCCGGTGGAGGCGACGCTCCTCGAGGTCGTGTCACCGGCGGTCGAACCGATGGTCGGCGATGTACGTGATTCCGAGGTGCTGTCTCGACTCTTCGAGGGGATGGCCGGCGCGCCGGTTTTCCACGCTGCCGGCGTGATCCACCCCGACGGCAGGACCAGACAACTCTTCGACGTGAATGTCGGCGGCACCGGCGCCGTGCTCGACGCCGCACGACGAGCGGGGTCCGGTCGGGTCGTGTACGTGTCGTCGAACTCACCCTTCGGCGCAAACCCGTCCTCCGAGCACCGCTTCACCGAGGACTCGCCGACGAATCCGTATCTCGCATACGGCGAGTCGAAGCTCGAGGCAGAGCGGCTCGTCCAGCGGGGACACCGTCGAGGTGACCTCGAGACCGTGATCGTTCGCCCCCCGTGGTTCTACGGGCCACACCAACCGGCTCGTCAGACGACCTGGTTGCGGACGGTGCGGCGAGGGCGTTTCCCGCTCGTGGGCGACGGCACCAACCGTCGGTCGATGGTCTTCACGGGCAACCTCGTCCACGGACTCTTACGCGCCGAGATCGCCTCCGCTGCGCCGGGGAACGCCTACTGGATCGCCGACGCCGAGCCGTACGCGATGCGCGACGTCCTCGCAACGGTACGGCGAGCGCTCGAAGCAGAAGGACTGCCGGTCTCCGGCGGCCAACGCCGGCTGCCCCGCCTCGCAGGCGTCGCGGCCGAGAAGACGGACCGCCTGCTCCAGTCGACCGGTCGGTACGTCCAGGCGGTCCACGTCCTCGGTGAGTTGAAGGACACCATCGCATGCGACATCTCGCGGGCGCGCGACGAGATCGGATACGACCCGCCGACGTCACTGCTCGAGGGAATGCGTGAGAGCATCCGCTGGTGTCGGGCGAACGGCGCTGCGCTGTGAGCGGCCGAACGGTCTTGGTGACCGGGGGCAGCGGTTACTTCGGATCGATCCTGGTCGACAAGGTGCTCGCCGCCGGCGACCGGGTTCGAGTGCTCGACGTCAACGAGCCGCCGCCGAGGGACGGCGTCGAGGTCGTGCGAGGCGACGTCCGCGATCGCTCACTGGTCACCGACGCCTGCGACGGTGTCGATGTCGTCCTGCACAACGTCGCGCAGGTCCCGCTCGCCCGCGACCGTGAGTTGTTCTGGTCGGTGAACGTGCTGGGAACGGCGAACGTGCTCCTCGCTGCCCGGGATCAGCGGGTCGAGAAGGTGGTCCACACGTCGACGAGCGCGATCTACGGGATCCCGGCCCAGAACCCGGTTGACGAGGAGAGCCCGGCGGCGCCGCTCGAGGCCTACGGAAGGGCCAAGCTCGAGGCCGAGACGCTGTGTCGTGAAGCCGCAGCGTCGGGCCTCGACGTGACGATCGTCCGGCCCCGCACCATCCTGGGGCACGGTCGTCTCGGGATCATGGCGATGCTGTTCGAGTTGGTCGACGAGGGCGCGCCGGTGCTCGTGCTCGACGGTGGCCACAACCGCTACCAGTTCGTGCACGGTGACGATCTCGCTGACGCCTGTCTGCTGGCGTCGCGACGACCAGGGTCCACCAGCTACAACATCGGCGCCCGCGAATTCGGCTCCATGCGCGAGACCCTCGAGGCGCTCTGCGAACACGCCGGCACCGGTGCACGGGTTCGCTCGATGCCGTCTGCGCCGGCGCGCGTCGGGATGCAGGTGGCCTCGACCATCGGTCTCGCCCCGTTCGCTCCGTACCACTGGTTGCTGTACGGCGAATCGTTGTGGTTCGACACGTCGAAGGCCGAGAGCGAACTCGGCTGGTCGCCGACACACACCAACATCTCGATGGTGATCGAGTCGTTCGAATGGTGGCGTGGTCATCGTGCCGACCTCGGCGACGGCGACCGGTCGCATCACCAGTCTCCGGCGCGCCTCGGGGTACTCGGCGTGCTCAAGCGCCTTCCATGAAAGAACGATCCAGGGTGCCACTCTGGGCCGTGTTCGCCGTCGCCGCAGCGCTCTCCGTCCCCCTGGTCGTGGCCACGGTGCAGATGAAGACGCCGACGTGGAGCCCGGTGCTCGACCTGGCGATGACAGAGTTGCGGGTCCGCGACGTAGGGACGGGCGACACGCCGTTGATCGGTCTGCCCGGGCGGATCGGAGAGTCGCTCGAGGAGCAGGGGAGCCACCCGGGGCCCCTGAGCTTCTATGCACTCACTCCGACGTACCGCGTGCTCGGAGGCAG
>JBBSLH010000241.1:0-6219 GCA_038255425.1 Acidimicrobiales bacterium | reverse complement strand
ATCGACCCAGGCCACACCCGACGCAACATCACCATCGCCAGCGGCGACATCCCGACGGCACCTGGGAGCCGCCTGCGTATCGGCAACGTCGACCTCGAGGTCGTCCGAGTCGCCGCCCCGTGCAAGCTCCTCGACGACGTCATCGGCAGCGGCGCCCGCAAGGCGCTCCATGCGCGCGCCGGCTCGGTGTGTCGAGTGTTGACGTCGGGGGCGATCCAGGTCGGCGACGTCGTCTCGTTCGAGTCGGTCGACTGACCGTCACGGATCGATCGATCCTCACACGACCTCCCGGGCCCGCGAGCGCTGGTGCTCGAGGAACGCTCGCTCGGTCGGGTTGCCGCACAACTCGATGGCCCGGTCGTAGGCCACGAGCGCGTCGTCACGCCGTCCCGCACGGGCCAGCAGATCGGCCCGCGCCGCCTGGAACGGCTGATAGTCGGTCAACGCGTCGACGTCGAGCGCATCCACCGCCGCGAGGCCGGCGGCCGCACCATCACGCTCGCCCACCGCGACCGCACGGTTGAGAGCCACGACCGGGGTGGGGCGCACGGCGAGCAGCTGGTCGTAGAGCGCCACGATCTGCCCCCAGTCGGTGGCGGCGGCCGAGTCGGCGTCGGCATGCACGGCGGCGATCGCCGCTTGGATCTGCAACGGGCCGGGCACGTTGCGCCGCAGACACGCCCGGACCAGGGCATGGCCTTCGGCGACGAGCTCAGCGTCCCACCGCGAGCGGTCCTGATCGGCCAGGCGGACCATCGACCCATCGGCCACCGTGCGGCCGGGCCGACGCGACTCGGTCAGCAGCATCAGCGCCAGCAGCCCGACTGCCTCGGGCTCGTCGGGCATGAGTTCGGTGAGCATCCGTCCCAGGCGGATCGCCTCGGTCGACAGGTCGGTCCGCGTCAGCGTGGAACCGGACGTCGCGGTGTGGCCCTCGGTGAAGATCAGGTACACGGCGGCGAGCACGGCGTGCAGACGGTCGGGAAGCTCGGCGTCGCGGGGCACGCGGTAGGTGGCGTGATTGTCGCGCAGCTTGCGCTTGGCCCGGACCACCCGCTGGGCCATGGTCGCCTCGGGCACGACGAAGGCCCGGGCGATCTCGGGCGTCTCGAGTCCGCCGAGCAATCGGAGCGTCAGGGCCACCTGGGCGTCGGCGGCGAGGGCCGGATGGCAGCACAGGAACATCAGCCGGAGCTGGTCGTCGGGGACGACGTCGACGAGGGCGTCGAGTTCGGCGAAGACGGGATCGGGGTCCGAGTCGGGTTCCATGGCGTTGGGGTGCATGGTGTCGGGATGCAGTCGGTGGGCGGCGAGGTGGCGTTGGTCGCGGGTGGACTCCCGTCGCAGCCGGTCGATGGCCCGGTTGCGGGCGGTGGTCGTGATCCAACCGCCGGGGTTCGGCGGCACGCCCTTCGTGGGCCACTGCTCGGACGCGATGACGAACGCCTCCGCGACCGCGTCCTCGGCGAGGTCGATGTCGCCGAGGACGCGGATCAAGGTGGCGGTGCAGCGGCCGACCTCGCGGCGGTAGATCGCCGCCAGCTCGTCGGCTGGATCACTCACTCTGCATGGGCCGGAGCTCCACCGGACCCTCACAGGCTGCGGCGCACTTGGCCGACCACTCGAGCGCAGCGTCCAGGTCGGTGGCCTCGATGACCCAGAAGCCGCCCATCTGTTCCTTGGTCTCGGCGTAGGGGCCGTCGGTCATCGACACGTCGCCGCCGGCGGCGCGGACCACGGTGGCGGTCGACTGCGGCTGGAGGCCGGCGCCGAACACCCATGCGCCGGTGGACTCCATCTCCTCGTTGACGGCGCCGACCTGCTGGCCGAGGCGCTGGATCTCGGGGTCGGACCAGTCGTTTTCGGCGTAGTCGTCGTCGTGCCAGACGGAGATCAGGTACTGGGGCATGGTGATCATTCTCCTCGGTTCGGATCGGATTCTTGTTGGTTTCCGCAACCCCGGTGGGCCGCTCTCATTCCCTCCACGAACGACACCGACGGAATCGACACGTCGAGACGAAGAATTTCTCGACCGAGTTCGTGCGCGCCCGACCGGGGTCACGGGCGCCTCGGTGTCCGGCAGCTCAGACGACCGTCCGCAGCACCGTTCCACCAGCAGCGGCCGCCTTCGCCTCGTACATCGCGCTGTCGGCGATCCGCAACAGGTTCTCGGCCGTCGACGTCCCACCGGGGGCGAGCGCCGCGATCCCGATCGACACAGCCAGCGTCGCCTCCTCACCGGCGATGTCGAACGGCGCGCGGAGATGGTCGTGGAGCCGCTCGGCCAGGGCGATCAGCCCGTCGTCGTCGACGCCGCCCG
This sequence comes from Acidimicrobiales bacterium, assembly GCA_038255425.1. Classification (GTDB taxonomy): domain Bacteria; phylum Actinomycetota; class Acidimicrobiia; order Acidimicrobiales; family Salinilacustritrichaceae; genus Salinilacustrithrix. Next base: position 3,899 of record JBBSLH010000241.1, on the reverse strand, counting down.
CGCACAGCACGACGAACTCGTCGCCACCCATCCGAGCAACCATCGCATCGCCGTCGACGGCGGCCCGCAACCGGCCCCCGACCTCGACGAGCACAGCGTCGCCCGCGCCGTGGCCGTGCTGGTCGTTGATCGGCTTGAACCCGTCGAGGTCGCAGAACAGCACCGCCAGACCGGTGCCGCGGTCGTCGTGGCGTTCCATCGCCGCATGGAGCGCATCGGCGAGGTTGGCGCGGTTCGGCAGACCCGTGAGGGGATCGTGATCGGCGAGGTGGCGAAGCTGCGCCTGGGCCGCATCGAGGTCGGCGCGAGCACGGACCTGGTCGGTGACATCCTCCAGGGTGGCGATCAGTCCCCGTGGCCGACCTGACGTGGCGTACTGGGTCGAGGTCGCGATCCGTAACCAGCGCTCCCCGCCGGCCCCGTCGTCGAACGCGGCCGTGACCGTCGACGACTCGTCGCGGTGCAGCGCGGCGTCGAACGCTTCGCGCAGCGCCGGCCGATGCTCCTCCGCGGCCAGGTCGAGCCACCGGCTGCCGCTCCCGAGCCACTGGATGTCGGCGCCTAGCAACTCGCGGGCGACCCGGTTGCGATACACGACCTCGCCGACCACGTCAGTCACGGCGATACCCACCGGGGCCGCCTCGGTGAGCGAGAGGAAGGCGCCGTCGTCGCGGCCGATGCCGCCCTCGAGGTGGACGCCGTCATCGAGGTTGTGGACCTGGACGAGGAAGCCGCGCAGCACGTCGTGGTCGAGTCGGTGGTGGATCACGATCTCGATCGTCTCCCACCGTTCGTCGTCGTCGACGGCGCGCGATCGCACCACCACCCTCGACGGCTTCTCCGGCGTGGAGTCGACGAACGTGTTGAGCACCACCGGGAGATCTTCGGGGTGGATGCGCTCGCTCGGGTTCTGCTGCACCGCCGCCCGGTCGTCGAGCCCCGACCGCTGGCGCAGCTGTTGGGACCGCCACCGGGGGCGACCGGCGCCGTCGAGCAGGAACGTCGACTCGGCGACCGCGTCGAGCGAGTGCATCGAAAACTGCTCGGTGGTGGCGTCGAGCAACACGGCGACCCGGCGGCCGGCGTCGTCGGCCTTGCCGACCTGCACCGACAGCCACCGGTCCTCATCGACCCGCACCAGCGAACCCGCGACTTCGGCGAACCAGTCGTCGAGGGGAACGTCGACGCCCGCTCCTTCGACCAGTCGTTCGGCGGCATCGTTCATCGCCGCCACCACGCCGTGGACCAGCACGACGGCCGCGACAGGGATCGACTCCACCCAGTCGATGTCCTGTCCCTCCGTCACGTCCGAGAGTGTGCCATCGAGAACGTCCCGGGGCGTCCCTTCCCACCCCAACAGTGCACGTACACGCGACCACCGTCGCAACCAGCTCCGCTTTGAGCGCTACGTTGCGGACATGTCTGGGCGATCGCTGGCGGAGGAGATCCAGGCGTTCGTTGCTGAGCGTGACTGGGCGCAGTTCCACTCAGCCGAGAACCTGGCCAAGAGCATCGCCATCGAGGCCGGAGAGCTCCTCGAGTGCTTCCAATGGAACTCGGAAGCGTCCCGCGAGCGGGTGCTCGACGAACTGGCCGACGTCCTCACCTATTGCAACCTGTTGGCAGCCAATCTCGGAGCCGACCCTGACCAGATCGTGCTCGACAAGCTCGAGGTGAGTCGCTCGAAGTACCCGGTGGACAAGGCCCGCGGCCGATCCGAAAAGTATGACCAGCTTCCGGATTGAACGGTTCGACTTCACGGACATCGAACTGCGTCAGTGGGCCGACGCCGACCCTCGACATCACAACTGGCCCGTCGTCTACGCACTGAACGCTGACGGCACATCCTCCGAAGCACGCGAGATCTACGTGGGTGAGTCGCTGAACGCGATGGGTCGGCTCGCGCAGCACTTGACGACCGAGAAGCGGCGGCTCACGTCCGCGTCGGTGATCGTCGACGACGAGTTCAACAAGTCGGCGTGTCTCGACCTCGAGTCGCACTTGATCCGTCTCTTCGCCGGCGACGGGAAGTTCCAGGTCCTCAACCGCAACGACGGCATCACCGAGGCGAACTACTACGACCGGCGCCGCTACCAGGCCAAGTTCGACGAGATCTTCCGTGAGCTGCTCGCACGTGGGCTGTTCACGCAGGACCGCGCATCGATCGAGAACTCCGACCTCTTCAAGCTCTCACCCTTCAAAGCGCTCACCGAGGAGCAGGCCGCCGCTGTCGAGAACGTGCTCGACGGGTTGTTCGACGACCTCGAACACGACCGGGCCAGCACCACCGTGCTCCAGGGCGAGCCCGGCACCGGCAAGACCGTGATCGCCATCTACCTGATGAAGTTGTTGGAGGACATCCGAACGACGGACCCGACCGAGGCAATGGAGGTGGAGACGCAGTTCGACGACTACTTCATGCACGGCTTCGGAGACCTCTTGACTGACTTCCGGGTCGGCATCGTCGTGCCGCAGCAGTCCCTCCGGAAGTCCGTCGAGCGAGTGTTCCAGAAGACTCCCGGACTCTCCGAGACAACGGTCCTCACGCCGTTCGAAGTAGGCGAGTCCGAGCGTACGTTTGACCTCCTCATCGTGGACGAAGCCCACCGCCTGAACCAGCGGTCGAACCAACCGTCGGGAGTACAGAACAAGCGCTTCCGGGACATCACGACTCAGATCTTCGGACACGACGACAGGTCGAAGACCCAGCTCGACTGGATCACCGCCAAGAGCAAACGTCAGATCCTTCTCATCGATCCTGAACAATCGGTACGCCCTGGCGACCTGCCCCGAGCAACGCTTGACAACCTCGTCGGAGTCGCCAAGGCCAGCGGGCGCTACTGCCAACTCTGGTCACAGCTGCGGGTACGCGGTGGTGACGACTACGTGAAGTGGGCTCAGACATTGCTCTCTGGTCGACCCGTCGAGGCCGGCTCCTTTCCGGACTACGACCTTCGCTTCTTCACCGATCTGGGAGCGATGCGCGCAGCGATCCTTGAACGCGAACGCGAGACGGGTCTCGCTCGTCTCGTCGCTGGCTACGCGTGGGAGTGGAGAAGCAGGAATGACAACCACGCGTTCGACATCGAGATCGACGGCATCAAGCTCCAGTGGAACCAAACCGCCACTGACTGGGTGAACAGCAACGGATCGATCAACGAGGTCGGTTCGATCCACACGATCCAGGGATACGACCTCAACTACGCCGGCGTCATCATCGGCAAGGACGTCCGGTACGACCCAGTCAAACGTCGCGTGTTCTTCGACCGTGACAACTACTTCGACAAGAAGGGCGTCGAGAACAACAAGCAACTCGGCATCACGTACACCGATGAGGACGTCCTCAGATACGTGCGCAACGTCTACGCGGTCCTGCTCACCCGAGGGATCAGAGGGACATACGTGTACGTCTGCGACGACGCGCTCCGAAACCACCTCCGCTCAGCTTTCCTGTAGTCGCTGCGACCCCGATGATCGGAGATGCACGAGGCGGTGTCTTCAGTTGCAACAGATCCTCGAGCTGTCGGCGAACGCCTGAACGAAGCGCCGATCGGCCACTCGCGGTTGCCGCCTTCGTGGGTGTTTCTGAGCAGTCGATATCTGGTGTCCTAATTCCATCCTCGAGCGTAGGGAAGGGCCTCTACGTCCGAGCGCACGTAGAGCGGATGACGGGGCTCACCATGCTTGGTTGTCCCAAGACACAGGGGGCTCGAGAGCACGGATGTCACGGCGGCACCGCGGGCCAGAAGCGAACCGCGAGCTCCCCATGCGGCCAGTGTCCTCGCTGCTCGGACATTCATCTCTGTGATCACTTCATCCGTGCGGTCTCCGATGATGTCCCGTTTGTCAGCGAAGGCTGCCAGCTCACGCGGATCCGTAGCCCGGAACGAGAAGAGGTT
>JBBSLH010000240.1:0-6295 GCA_038255425.1 Acidimicrobiales bacterium | reverse complement strand
GCAACAGCGGTCTCCACTTGCGGCGTCGTGGTGGTAGCGGTGGTGGTCGGCGTCGTCGTGGCGGGACTCGTGGTTGGATGCGGATGAGTCGTCGCGGGAGCCGGGACGGTGGTCGGCGCAACGGTGCTCGTCGGCGGCACGGTCGTCGTGCTCGTCGTCGTCGTGGTCGGGGGAACCCACTCGGGATCCGGGTAGTCGAAGATCATTGGTGCGGCGCCGTAGGTTTCGGGTTCTTCGACGCCGTCGAAGACGTAGATCGCGTCGTTGATCTCGATGAGGTCGGGGAGGTATTCGGCGATGTGCATCGGGTGGCGCACGCATCCTCGTGACGCCGGGTAGTCGGGCACGTTTCCGGCGCCGTGGATGGCGATTCCATAGTTGAAGTAGACGGGCTTGTACAGCCGCCCGAGCTTGGCGTTGCGCCAGCCGTCCACCTTGCGTTCGAAGTGGTAGACACCGCCGGGGGTCTTGGAGATCCCGCAGATCCCCTTTTCTTCGGTCGTGCCGTCGTCGAGGTCGATTTCGACGACATCGCACCATTCGATGTTCTCGCCTGATGACACGTGGCTGATCACGCGGGCTTCGCCGTCCTTGAACAGGATCGAGACCTGTTCGGGGAGGTAGACCTCCATGTGGGTGCCGCCCGGCGTCCGGCGAGGCGTAACAACGACGCCGCTGTTCATCTGGTTCCAGATGTCAGTGGTGACGACGCCGCGCATCTCGGTTCGTGGGGTGCCGAGCACGATCTTCTCGAACGCCCACACCGAACGGACGGTTGCGCCGCCGAAGATCCCGTCGATCGGGCCGGGGTCGAAGTTCAGTGCGGCGAGCGCTTCTTGCATCGCCTGTACCTCGGCTCCGGCCATTCCCTGGGTCAGGGTTTGGCTGAGTTCGGGAACCGTCGTTGAGGTCGTTGCTGGTGCGATTGCTGCCGCTTCGAGGGGCTGAAGAGGTGTGGTCGGAGGCGTCGTGCTGAGCGGGGTGCTCGGTGCAGCGCTCCGAGTCGCGTCGGGCGTCCGGCTCGTCGAGTACGACGCGTAGCCAACGGTCGCGGTGGCTGCCATGCCGGCAAAGAGAAGGTGCCGGCGAGTGAACGTGGTGGGCGGGCGCTGATCGTTATCGTCGAAGTGCGATCGTGCGCCGGGGCGAGGATTGTCCACACCAGAATACTACAATGTGTCGTATGTTGTCCCGACGTAGATGCACCGAGTTTTCGTGAGGTTTCGCTGATACGTACGTCGATACGTCCGGCTCTGGCCGTCTTGTCCGGCGCAACTGCTCTGGTCAGGGCGGCGTGCGGCGGTACCGGAGCCTCCGATTCGGCTTCAACAACGACGAGGCCAGGCCGAGATGATCTCGAGCCGATCAACGCGTTCATCGACGACTACGACGTCGGTGCGTTCGATCACATCGTCGACGAGACCGGAGCGATCTGGGCGAACTTCGAGATCGTGTCGCAGCCGTCGTTCGTCTTCCTCGATGCCGGTGGTGACTCGACCTCGTACCTCGGTCCGCTCGGGGTGGACGGGCTGTCCGAGCGCCTCGACTCTTTGACCAGCAACTGAACCGGTCCCTGCCCGGGCAGATGGCATTGGGGGCGGTCTAGGTCCGGGGAACGAACTCGCCCTGCACGTTGACCGTCACGTTCATCTCGTCTTTGCGCCAGGTCTCGCCCGTCGCGTCGTCGAGTCCGAGCCATCCCACGAAAGTGTTCTGATCGTTCACACGCAGTCGCGCGCAGCCCTTGCTCTGTGGGGTGGGGGGCACGTTGTTGGCGCCGTGGATCGCCTGTCCGGTATCGAAGTAGAGCGGCTTGTACAGGTTGCCGTTGAGGGGGTTGTCGACACCGACGGGGAACTCTGTGCTGTCGTGCCAGCCTCCGTTGTCGAGCGCCGGGTTGAATCGGAACGCTTCGGCGCGGTCCTGATCCCGGGTCTCGAACCCCTCGGACCCGGTCGAGGTCGGGAACACGAAGACGGTGTCGTCGCCGGCACCGATGAACATGATCTGACAGGTTCGGTCGATCAGCACCCAGCGCTGCGATTCGATGGCGGTCGAATTCGGGGTGGGGAGTGAGTCCGATGCGAACAGCGCCGCCTGTTCGACCGATCCGGGCATCATGTCCGCGATCGTCGTGTCGAGCCCGAGTGAGAGGCGCGCCGCACAGAGCCGTTGGCCGGTGAGTGGCCCCGACGCGCCATCGACGGCGAGTTCGCCGGTGCCGAAGCCGGCGAACAGTTCGTTCAGCTTGGTCTGCTGGCGTTCGACGTTGGCCGACAACGCCACCGAGATCGCTGCATCGTCGAAGACCGGATTGGGTCCGCCGTCGATGTCGTTCAGCGAATTCGCCGGACAGACATCGATCAGATCTCCGGCTGCGACCGTGTCGACTTGACCGTTCTCGAACCACAACGCAACCGGGTCCTCGATATCACTCTCGATCCCGATCTGCTCGAAGGTCGTAGCGGCCGCAGCTCGCACGACGCAGTCCGGATCGAACACGTCCAGCGGAACCGTCGTTGTCGTTGTCGGTGTCGTTGTGCTCGGGGACGTCGTGGACACCGGAGCCGTGGTGGTCGGGGCCGCAGTCGTCGCTGCGGGGACCGTTGTCGTGGTGGCGGTCACCGACGTGGTGGCCGGTGGCGGTGTCGAGACCGACTCCAACGGTGAAGTCGGCGGCGCCGATGAATCGGCCTCATCGTTGGTTCGTTCCGTTTCGACCGCCGATGTGCAGGCCGCGATCGTCACGGTTCCGGCGAGCACGAGGCAGACGTGACGGCGCCGGATACCCGGCCACTCAATGTGTCGAAATGGATTCATCAGCAGACCGCCCGAACGTAGGGATACGGATTGACGGCACGTCCGCCGCCAGGGTGAACCTCGAAGTGGAGGTGGTTCGCCGAGGTGTTACCCGTCGCGCCGACGTAGCCAATGACCTCGCCCTTGGAAACGGATCGACTGGACCCCTCCCACGCACTGAGGTGCGCGTAGTAGTACTTCGTCCCACTGTTTGCGGTCAACCAGATCGCGTTGCCGCCGAGGTTGTTGGACTTGAAGTTCGCCGAACCTGATTCGACGGCGACCAGTGGCGTACCGCGCGGAGACATCATGTCGACGCCTTCGTGGCTGCGTCCACCCGAGCGCGGCGCACCCCAGGTATCGGCGAACGCACGCGGACCGTTCACCGGGCACGCCATACCGCTGCTCGGCGTGGGTACCGGCTCGGGGGGCGGCGCTGGCGCTGTTGCGGGTGTCGCGGCGGGTACTGGGGCGGCTGCCGCTGCGGGTGCGGGATTGCCAGCCGGTGCGGGAGCGGATGGTGTCGCAACGGGTTGGGCGCTTGCGCCTGACGGTGATGGTGCGGCGGCCACCGCCGCTGACGGTGCCGCGGCAGCTGACGCGGCGGCCTGTTGCGCTGCTCGCGCGGCTTCCTGTTCGACGCGAGCCGCCTCGGCAGCCGCCTCGCGCGCCCGCTGGCGCTCGAGTTCGTGTTCGACCGCTTCGTCGACGAGACGCTCCGCCTCGATCTGTGCCAACGACTCGATTTCGGATTCGGCCGTCGCTTTGAGATCGGCAAAGTCGAGCTTGGCTTGTTCGGACGCCTCGCGATCGTGTTCGAGTTCGTCGCGGGCCTCGTCGACCTCGGTCATCAGTGCGTCGTACTCGTCGAGGTCGACGAGTGCCGTCTCACGCGACACCGCTGACATCACGTCAACGGCCAAGCCGTCGTTGATCTGGTCGAAGTCGATCAGCAGCGGGAAGTCGTTGCGAGTGCCGGAATCGACGAAGCTGCGCACGGCCTGCTCCTCGAGGCCGTTCTGCATGGTGGCTGCTTGTGCCTCGAGTTCAGCCAACTCGACTTCGGCCGCCGCGATGTCGATGTCGAGGCCATCGATCTCGGATTCGGCGTCGAACATCGCCTGGGACGCAGCGTTGGCGCGGTCGCGGGCTGCCTGGATGTCAGCAGCTGCCTGCTTGGCAGCAGCGGTTCCGTGGTCGGCAATCGCCGCCGACGGGAACAATGACAGACACACCGAGATGACCGCTGTGAGAACGACGATCCGTCGACGGGGACGCTTCGGGGTCGGGGGACGACGAAAAGAACAGTACGACACGGTGTCGTAGAATACCGGTCGCAGTCTTGCTTTGTCCGTCAGGGCGAGGTGATTCCCGACACCTTGTTTACGACACGGTGTCGGATTTGTCTGATCGAATGGTGTCTCTTCGGTGGAGTCCGTCGATCGGCCGTCAGTGCAGCAACGCACCGGCTGCGAGGAATCGGAGCGTGCCATAACAGCGAGACAGGGCGAGTCGAGATTCGCTCAGCGCACCAAGGCGCCGGCAAACATGACACTGTGATGAATCTGATACGCGGCGAAGGCAAGTGTCGCCCCGACTGCCACTGCGGCCTGGAGGCGAGTGATCAGGTCAGGGTGCTCGACGGGTCGCAGCAAAGCGGTGGCGCGCGCAGCAACACCGTGATTGGCGATGCCGAGAGCCCCTTGCGGACCCGGACGAGCGAGCGCGACCTTGGCGATGGTGCGAGCAGCGAGGCGACGATCGGCGCCAGTGTGTTCGAGTGCTTCTTCGTCGGCCCATCGTTCGAGGTAGAAGTCGAGTCGAGTCATGACCGACGCAATCGGTGGGATGAACGCCGTCGTGACGAGCGCCAACAGTTTGAAGCGGTCGTGTCGGTGTCGTGCGTGTGCTTGTTCGTGGGCCATGACGACGTCGAACTCGTTGTCGTCGAGCGCGTCGAGCAGCCCGTTCGATATCGCGATCGTTCGCGCCGGGCCGGGCAGGGTGTACGCGTACACCTCATCGGAGTCGATGTACTCGACGGCGCAGGTGTCGGTGCAGCGCAGCCGACGGTGATGAGCAAGGACGGATCCGGCGCGGACCGATCCGGCGAGAGAAGCAATCAGCGATGCAACTCCGATGATGGCGCCGAAGGGTTGGTAGTCGGAGAGCAGGTGTTGCGACCAGTCGAAGACGGGGTTGTGGAAGCCGATGTGTGCGAGGCCGCTGAGTCCGATCAGCCACAGCGTCGGCACGGTTGAGATGGCGACAGCTATGAGCAGTACTGCGCTGCAGCGTGCTGCGGTGGCGGGGCGAAGGCGGTCGAGGCCGCGGCTGCCTACGAGGGCGACACCGAGCGTCACCACGAGGGGAAGGGCGACGAAGCTGATCATTTCGTGTCACTGAGGAGTGCGAGGAGTTGAGCGGCTTCCGCAGCATCGAGGACCTCGACAAACCCGGCGAGCGCGTGCTGGCGATCCGACGTGGCGTCGAGGATGGTTCGTAGACGTTGGGCGGTGAGGTCCGCTTCGCTGCCTGCCGCCGCATATCTGTATGCCCGGCCAGCCCGTTTGCGGTTGGCGAGGCCTTTGTCGCACAACCGTCCGAGGACCGTGGCGATGCTGGTGTAAGCGAGTTCCGTTCCCATTTCCTCGATGACGTCACCGGGCGACGCTGGTCGGTCGAGGGTCCAGAGTGCCCGGAGGACGTCGGTTTCGAGGGTGCCGTCGGCTCGTCGTGTCATGGTGCTGTTGTGGTTTCTCGTGAGGCTGCCCGATCGGGACGGCTGGTTGGCGATGTCGGCTGGGTCGCCGATGCGCTGGGGCTGAGTGTAGCGACGTTGCGGTGACGCAGCCGGAGGGCCACGAATGCAATGACGGTGAGAGCGACGATGACGAGCGCGATGCGGATGGCGCCGACGGACTGGGTGAACAACAGGAATCGAGTTTGGAAGTTGGTGCCGGCGTCGTAGATCGCGTCCCTCGACCGGTTGCCGCCGTAGAACAACAGCTCGTAGCGCGCGTACCAGATCGCATACCCGCCTGACAGGATCAACAGCACCCCGGCAAGACGTGGCGCATACTTCGACGCATTTCGGAGTGCGCCGACGAACGAGTCGTGGGCCAGTGCGGCCGACACGCTGAGCGCCAGGATGATCGTGCCCATCCCGGCCGCGTAGACGATGTAAGTGGCGATGCCGCCGAGGAAGGATCGTTGCATTGCGAACGTCGACACAGATAGGAACGGGCCGAGGGTGCACGACAGCGACACCAGGGCGTAGGCGAACCCGAACGTCGCCATCCCGACGGCGTCGCTGCGATGCGTCGCGGCGTGGTTCTGAAACGGTAGACGAGGCTTCCACCCGGCGATCGACGCTATTCCCATCACCAGCATCACCGCACCGATCGCGATGGTGATCCACGGCATCTGCTGGCGGAGTGCGCTCGAGGCGGAGCCGAAGACGAGTCCGACGATGATGAACATCACGGCGAACCCG
>JBBSLH010000239.1:0-6407 GCA_038255425.1 Acidimicrobiales bacterium | reverse complement strand
TGGGTTTTTCCTCCAGGGAGCATGTGGTTCGCTGCGGCCTCACATCTGAATCACTGCCTGGGGACCGGGCGGACGGGAACTGTCATGCGCATGCGACGTCGCGTCGTCCTGGTGTTGTCCGCGCTGGTCGCGCTCGCCCTGTCGTGGCTGTGGATCAACCCGGCGAACGCCACGCCGACGATCCAGTCCATCGCAACGTCCCCCGACTACAAGACGGTCACGGTCGCCTTCGGGGAATCCGTGTCGGGATCCGGCACCGATGGAGCATTCGTGACCGCCGACGTCACCGTGGGCGCTGATGCCGGCGCGACCTTGACGTCGGTGTCGCAGCCCGACGGCAAGGAGTCGGTGGCCCTCGTCTTCGGCGGACCGGTGCAACCGGGGACCTCGCTGACGATCGCAGTGTCGAACCCATCGGTGCTGCCCTTCGTGACCGAGGTTCCGGTCGCCGCCGCCGACTGGCTGGCGATCGAGGCATCCCTGCGCGCGATCGTGCTGCCTGTTGCCGACGTCCCCATCGCTCCGTACCTCGCCACGGATCCAGCGAAGCCCCGGACGCTCGGCGAGCTGCTTCCGCCGGTCATGGCCTCGTCGGAGGACCTGCCGGGTGCCCTGGCGATCACCCGTGCCGATGATGGGTCGTTCACGGTCGACGGTGATGGCACGCCGCTCACCCGGATCCCGATCGCCCCCTCCGTGGAGCTCGGTGCAGTCGGTGATTTCGACTACGGGCTCGACCTGACCTCGTCCGCGAGCGTCGACCTCGACGTCGGCCTCGGCGGGAAGGTCCAGCTCGACAAGGCCGGCAAGACCAAGACCGCGGCGCTGACGATCGAGCTCGACGCTGTGATGCCAACGCCCGCGTCCGCTGACGAGGCTGCCCCGACCCTCACCGGCGGTATCGGCATTGCCGAGGCGGTCGTGGCGTGGGACTTCGACCTCGATGTCTCGATCGCGTTCGACCACATCCCGCCATCGGAGAAGGTTCCGTCCGGTGACGTGGCCACCGTCCGAGCGGCCTCGGTGACGCTCGGGGACGTCATGCTTCCCGGTCTCGGTGCGGCCGGGGCCGACATCGCCGTCCCCGGGGATGCGCTCCTCGAGATCGACTGGCCGACGCTGCCGGCATCCGAAGCGGCCGTCACCGCCGTCGACGGGGGCTGGGCGGCGGGCGACCTCCTGCAGCTCGCCAACGTCTCGATGAACGACCTGCTCGGCGCTCCGGGCGGGATCGCCTCGTGGCTGAGCGCCGCGCAGACCATCGGCGCGCTCGACACCCAGCTGCCGATCATCCCCGACACGCTCGGCGACGGCATCGGCGTCGCCCAGAGCCTCGCCACCGTCCACGACCGGGTGGCTGCCGCCACCGCCATCGCGTTCGGGCCCCTGGCGGACACGCCGGCTCCGCACCTCAGTCCCGACCTGTGTGCCGACCTCGCCACTTCGTCGGTGCGCGCCGCCAAGGTTGCCAAGGCGGTCGCCGAGCTCGGCGGCACCCCGACGACGGCTGCCATCCTCGCCAAGGTCGACACCGTGACGGTGGACGAGACCGCGACCATCGACGCGTTCACCGCCGCCTGCGGGTTCCTCTTCAGCGACGTCGTGTTGAACCTCGCTTCCGGCACGATCGAGTCCGAGGTCGCGATCCCCGAAGCGACGTTCGACTTCTTCGGCACCGAGAAGCCGTCGGTCGACCTGTCGAGGAACCACCCGGACCTCGAGTCGCTCGCCGTCGCAGTGGACGGGGGCGCCTGGTCGGGGACCTCGACGCCGAAGATCGACTTCACCCTCGGGCTCAAGCTCGACAGCGCGTCGTCGCTGGTCGCGCACAAGCTCGCGGTCGACCTCGGGGAGGCCGTGCCCGACCCCGATGCAGATCCCGACGCAGAAGCCGTGCCCGTGCAGCCCGTCGCACCGGACGCCGACGACGTGACCGCTGCATACCGCGTCTACGTCCCGGGCGCCGAGACTCTCGCCACCAGCACGGTGACGGTGACCGGCACCGACCTCACCGGGTTCGGCCAGCTCGGCTTCCTGGACCTCGCCATCACCGGCGACGTCACCATGGACCCGGCGGTGGAGCTGACTGCCAAGAACGTCAACTCCGGCTTCGCCGACGGCAAGGCCGACCTGCTCGAGCTGCTCGCTGCTGCCGTCCCCGACGAAAAGGGCGACACCGAGATCGACACCGTGCTCGCCGTCTCCACCGGCACCAGTGACGTCGACGTCCACTTCGGACTCACCAACGCGCTGCTCGGCACCGACGCCGACCTCGACGTGGTCGGCGACGTCGCGGGACTGATCGACGGTGACATCGACGTGCGGAACGAAGCCATCGCCGACACGTCCGACGTCGCCGAAGGTGAGCTCGCCATCGGCCACACGCTGGGCGACGCGACCGAGCTGGCCGCCCTCCCCCCCGCACAGGTGGTCGAGCTGATCGCCGACGCCCTCGATGCCGTCGCCGGGAGTGCCGCCGCTCGCGCCGGCGACGTGCGCATCCCCGTGATCGACACGTCCCTCAACGAGGTCACCGGGCTCCGGACCGGTCTCACCGACGCTGCGACAGCCATCCGCACCCGGGCCCCGGCCTCGGTGACCGAGCTCCAGGCGTTCGTCGACGATGCGCTGGCATCGAAGGGGCTGCCCGGCGTCGCCGTCGGGTTCACCCCGGTCGGGGAGAGCGGCGACCCCGAGCTGACCCTGACCGTCGATGCCGGCATCTCCGAAGCGACCTCCTACCCGCTGAGCTTCGAGCTCCCCGGCGTCGTCGACGGTGCGAGTGAGCTCTTCAGCATCGGCCCGACCGATGGTGGCGCCCGACTCGACGCCGCGGTCCAGGTCGACTTCGCTCCGGTGCTCGGCATGCGCCTCGACCCTGCGCTCCCGCTCGCTGACGCCGTCTTCGTCCGCGACCTCGACGCTCGCTTCGACTTCTTCCTCAGCGGCAACGCCGAGGGCAGCATCACCTTCGGTCCCGCCGAAGCGTCGATCACCGGCAACGTGTCCATCGGCGACGCCACCCTGGACGAGGGCGGCTTCACCGCCGGCGTGACCACGGAGGATGGCGAGAGCACCATCCCGTTGTCGTCGCTGCTCACCGGTGACGTGGAGCTCGCCACGGGCGGCGACGTGAAGGTCAACGCCTCGCTGGACCTCGAGATCCCGACCCCGCTCGGTTCCGTGACCGGCGCGATGGGTGTCTCCGGAAGCGTGCCCGGGAAGGTGACCTTCTCGGCGCCGAAGATGGACTACTCGGCCCTGACCGACTACTTCAAGGATCTGAAGCCGAACCTGCGGACCCTCGCCGACGGCGCCATCCAGACCTCCCGCTTCGTGGCCCGAGGCTCCGAGGAGGTCGCAACCCTCTCCGGTCAGGTGCCGGTCGTCGGCGCCGACGTCGCCGCCCAGTTCGACGCCGCCTCCGTGATCCTCGACGACGTCGCCGACGAGATCCAGGGCGTCGTCGACCTCCTCGACGATGACGACAACAACCCGGCCCTCCTGCTCCAGGCCGAGATCCACACCCTGCTGACCGACATCGACTGCGACCTGTGCGACGTCGAGGTCCGGTACACCCCTCCCGGCACCACGAAGTTCCTCGACGCAGAGGGCATCGAGGTCCTCCTGACCATCGCCGGCGAGAAGACGGTCTCCGAGACCGCCAGCGCCAGCTTCGGCCTCGACCCGGTCCTCGACCTCGACGTCGACATCACGGGCGCGAAGGCCAACATCGGGTTCGTCGCGAGCATCGGCCTCGGCGTCGACATCCGCGACGGCTTCTACCTCTTCCCCGGCATCGACCCCGACCCAGGCGACGGCAAGGGCAACCTCTTCGAGCTGTACGCCGGATTGAACCTCGACAGCGACATCGCACTGAACATCGCGGGGCTCACTGCGACGGCGGAGGACGCGAAGATCACCGTCGGCGGGGAGCTGGACGGCAAGACCGCAGGCGGCCTCAAGATCGAGATGCCAGACCGGCTGCTGGTCCGAGACCTCGTGAACCGCAGTCGCAAGCTGAGCGATGTCCTGAAGCCCTCCTTGAGCGCAGTCATCTCGGCGGACATCCCGGTCGAGGTCGCCCTCGCGGTCGTCCCCGACGAGCCGTTCCGGCTGGTCCTCCCGCTGGTGTTCAAGTGGGAGATCAAGGACACGCTCAAGCCCGACATCAGCACGGCGACCTTCGACGTCGTGGACGCGGGGCTCGACGTCGGAGCACTCGCCGGCTTCCTCGGCGGGGTCGTCAGGGAGTTCGACGACGGGTACAACCCGCTCGGCATCACGGAGGTGAAGGCGGCGCTCGACACCATGGTCCCGCTCATCGACGTGACCGTGCGGGACACCCTCAGCGCCGCGTGCAAGCTCACCCTCTCGGCCGGATGCAAGGCGTTCGACGCGCTCGCCAACCTCGGTCAGGTCGCCACCGACCTCGAAGCGCTCAGCGGCGAGCTCCTGCCGATCGGCTCCTTCCAGATCTACCCCGCACCGCCGAAGGGGACGCCCCGCTACACGCCGCCCGCGGGCCTCGCGACGGCGCAGGTCGCTCCGAGCACCTCGACCCAAGTGGTGGCACCGCCCGCCACCCCGCCCCCCAGCAACGCCGGGACGGTCGGCCTCAAGGCCAAGATCCAGACCCTCACGGGCGGCTACATGACCCTGCCGATCCTGGAGAGCCCAGGCACGCTCATCGGCATTGTCCTTGGCGGCGAGCTCGGCGACGACGTCGACATCGTCCGCTTCGAGATCCCTGAGGACGAGCCGATCGTGCTCGGCAAGAGCTTCGCCATCAAGCGCGAACTGCTCAGTCTGCAGAGCGCCTTCCTCGACGGCAGCCTCTCGGTGAACCTCAACGGCGGCCTCGGCCTCAACATCAGCGGTGGCTTCGGCTACAGCACGCGAGCCATCTCCACCGGCGACGCCGCCGACGGCATCTTCCTCGTCGACAACGGCGGGCTCGAGGTCTCGGTCGGCGCCTCCATCTCGGCCGAGGTCAACGGTCGCTTCTCGGTCCTGAAGGGTCTCGCCGAGGTCCAGTTCCGCGGCGCGGGCAGCTTCTCCGCCGTGGGCGGCATCGACCTGTTCGACGAGTCCCCGGTGCTCGTGGGCGCCGGCGGCGGCGACGGACGGCTCTTCTTCGACGAGATCGCCACCATCGCCGACGCGTACTTCCCGCCCTCCGAGGGTCTGCCGTCCGAGCTGTGCATGTTCCAGCTCCGGACCACCGGCAAGTGGAGCCTGGCCTTCTCCGGCTCGGCGAAGGTGCTCGGCTTCACCGTCTTCGACGAGAGCTTCAGCGACAGCGGCACGCTCTGGGACGAGACCCTCTCGTGCAAGCTCCGGCCCCGGATCGCCCGGGTCGAGGACCGGGTGCTGATCCTGCACGCCGGTCCGAACGCCCGTGACCGCTTCGACGGTGAGGGCGACAAGCCCGAGACGTTCGTGCTCGCTCCGTCCGGGGGTGACGTCGAGGTCTCTTGGCCTGGTAGCAGCAAGCCAGAGTTGAAGTTCCCGATCTCGAGCTTCGACTCCATCGTGGCCGACATGGGCGAGCACGACGACTCGGTCACGATCGACGACGCGATCGTGCAGCCGGTGCTCGGGCGGGGCGGTCCCGGCAAGGACACCATCGACGGCGGTGGTGGCGACGACGACCTCGGCGGCGGTCCCGGTGCCGACACCATCACCGGCGGCGGCGGCAACGACGTCCTGCGCGGCGGTGACGGCGAAGACGCTCTGATCGGCGGCGCCGGTGGCGACGACATCGACGGCGAGGGAGGCGCGGACTCCGTGCGCTTCGCCGATGGGTTCGGAGAGGACACCATCGTCGACAGCGGCGACCGCAGGGATGTCGACGCCGTCGACTTCCGCCTCGTCACCACCACCCTGACCGGCGACACGTCCTACGGGGACGCCACCGTCGTCACCGGCGCCGCCGCAGCGGCCTACCCGGCCGCCGACTTCGAGCGGGTGTTCGGCGGCACGGCCGCCGACCGGTTCCAAGTCAAGGACCAGGAGCCCGACGGCTTCGTCATCGACGGTGCCGGTGACTCCGACGTCGTGACCTTCCTCGCCGGACGCCGTTCCCGCACCGTCGGCGCAACGGACACCGGTAGGGCTGGCAGCGACACGGTGACGGTCCTCGGCGGCAGCACGCCTGACGAGTTCCTGCTGCGCGCCGCGTCGGACAGCCTCGGACAGAAGGCCTCGAAGGGCTTCGTCGCCCGCATCTCCGGCGACCTGGCCGACCGCTACGACTACGACCACTCCATCGAGGACCTCCGGGTCGACGGTGGGGTCGGCGCCGACGAGTTCACCCTGGACGACAACGCCACCAGGACCCGCGTGATCGGCGGCGATGGCGACGACGTCGTGCAGGTCGGTCAGATCTTCGGGGCGGCCGACTG
>JBBSLH010000238.1:0-6427 GCA_038255425.1 Acidimicrobiales bacterium | reverse complement strand
TCGCCAGGCTCGAACTCGGCATCCGAGCCTCGATGGAATGGTGGAGCGCCCACCGGGATCTCTACGTGCTGATCGAGTTCGCCCGCACCGAGGCGAGCTTCGCCTCCGGGATCCGCAAGGGCGAGAAGGTCGCGCTCGGCGACACCCAGAAGTTGGTCCAGCAGGCGATGGACACCGGAGCGATCCCCGATGCGAACGCCATCGTGATCTCGCAGGCGGTGCTCGGCGTGAGCACGGTCCTCGCCCGGACACAGCTGCTCGGCCGCACGCGTCCGCCGGCCGACGTCGCCGAAGAGGTCATCGACTTCTGCCGCCACGGGCTCGGTGGCGCGCCGACCGCGGCAGAGACCAAGCGCTCGGCCTGACTCGCTGCCAGTCCGGGATCGGACTATTCGGTACCGGACAACTCCGGCATCGCACGCTTGAGTCCGCGCATGGCTTGCTGGATGCGCTGCTCGTTCTCGATGAGCGCGAACCGAACGAATCCCTCGCCGCCGGGGCCGAATCCGACACCGGGCGAGCAGGCCACATGGGCGTCGGTGACCAGCATCTTGGCGAACTCGACCGAGCCCAGGTGCTTGTAGGGATCTGGGATCGGCGCCCACGCGAACATCGTGCCCTTGGGCCTCGGCATGTCCCAACCGATGCGGTCGAAGCCGTCGCACAGCGCGTCACGACGCGACTGATAGACGGCGTTGACCTGCTTCGGGTACTCGGTGGCCTCGTTGAGCGTGACCGTGGCAGCGATCTGGATCGGCTGGAACGTGCCGTAGTCGAGGTAGCTCTTGAGCTTGGCGAGTGCACCGACGACCTCGGGATTGCCCGCCATGAAGGCGACCCGCCACCCGGCCATCGAGAACGACTTGGTCATCGAGTACAACTCGACGGCACACTCCTTGGCGCCCTCGGCCTGCAGGATCGAAGGAGGTTGGAAGCCGTCGAACCCCAACTCGGCGTAGGCATTGTCGTGGACGACGACCACCTCCTGCTCGCGAGCGAAGTCGACGAGCCCCTGGAAGAAGTCGAGATCGACACAGGTGGTGGTCGGGTTGTGCGGGAACGACACCACGATGACGCGAGGCCGAGGCCACGAGTACATGAACTGGTGCTGGATGCGCTCGAGCAGGTTGCCGTCGCCGTACATCGGGATCTCACGGATACTGGCACCGGCGAAGAGCGGACCCCAGAGGTGGATGGGGTAGCTGGGTGAGGGGACGAGGGCGGAGTCGCCGGGCCCGAGCAGCACCCAGCAGAGGTGCGAGTACCCCTCCTTGGCGCCGATGGTCGAGACGATCTCCGTCTCCGGATCGAGCACCACGCCGAAACGACGCAGGTAGAGGTCGGCTGCGGCCTGTCGGAGCTTGGGAATGCCCTTCGACTGTGAATACCGGTGGTTCTTGCCGAGGCGTGCCGCCTCGGCCAACTTCTCGACCGCGATGTCTGGCGACGGCAGATCCGGATTGCCGAAGCCGAGGTCGATGATGTCTTCGCCTGCTCGCCGGGCTTCCTGCTTCAGTCCGTCGATGATCGTGAACACGTACGGCGGCAAGCCGGTGATGCGGCGGAACTCCATGTCTGCAAACTACTGCTCACCTCTCCCCGGCCCAGGAATGCAATTCTGTGGCCATGGACACTGTCGAAGTCGTGGTCGAGATCCCCAGGGGCAGCCGGAACAAGTACGAGTACGACCACGAGCGGGACGTGTTCCGACTCGACCGACGCCTGTTCTCGGCCACGGTCTACCCCGCCGACTACGGGTTCATCCCCGACACGCTGGGCGAGGACGGCGACCCGCTCGACGCGCTCGTCATCATGGAGGAGCCGACGTTCCCGGGTTGTTGGATCACGGCTCGCCCGGTCGGCGTCTTCTGGATGACCGACGACGCTGGCCCCGACGCGAAGATCATCTGTGTACCGGCCGGCGACCCGCGCTGGGAGCGGGTGCCCGAGATCGAGGACGTCCCCAGCTACCTCCGAGCCGAGATCGAGCACTTCTTCAGCATCTACAAGGACCTCGAGCCCCACAAGTTCTCGTCGACGCGCGGCTACGAGGGGTCAGCGGCGGCGTGGACGGAGATCGCGGCGGCGTTCGACCGCCACGTCGCACACTGACCGTTCACATCGGCCGGGCGGCGATGAGCGCGGCGCCGACCGCTCCTGCCCGCTCCCCTGCCTGGGCTGCCACGACCGGCACGTCCGGTCGGTGCCCGACACCCATCACCTGATCAGGAAGCGCTGCGGCAACTCGGCTGAGCAGCACGTCGGCGGCGTCCATCACCCCGCCGCCCAGGATGACGATCGACGGGTCGAGCAGGTCGACGACGTTGGCGATCCCGGCGGCGAGCCACCACGCGAACTCGTCGAGAACGACGCCGGCCTCCGTGTCGCCGTCTCGAGCGGCGGCAACGACGTGTTCTCCACGCACGGACTCGGCGTCGCCCGCGAGCGCCATGCCCGCGCCCAGCCTGCCTGCACCCGCCGCTTCGCGGCCGAGTCGTCCGAGGCCCGATCCCGAGGCGAACCGCTCCCAGCATCCACGGCGGCCGCACGGGCATCGGGGCCCGTTCGGGTCGATCATCATGTGTCCGGGTTCGCCGGCGAATCCGTTGGCGCCCCGGCGGACCTCTCCGTCGACCACGATGCCTGCGCCGATGCCGGTGCCGATCGTCAAGAGGATTCCGTCGTCGTGTTCGGCGCCCGCCCCGAACGTGAACTCGGCGACCGTTGCGCAGGTGGCGTCGTTGTCGGCGACGACCGCTCGGCCCGAGCGTTCTCGGAGAACGGCGCCCAGGTCGACATCGATCACCCCCGGCAGGTTCGGTCCATAGCGGAAGCGGTCGGCCCGGTCGACGAGGCCTGGCAGGCCGATACCCACGGCGGCCGCTCCGGTCGGGTCCAGTTCGTCGATCATCGTCACGACGGCGTCGACCAGGGCATCGGTGCCGGTGGGCGTCGCCGCACGGCGCTCGCCGAGGACGACTGCTGGCTCGGCCGGGTCGATGAGTACGCCCAGGAGCTTGGTGCCGCCGACATCGATTCCGATGCTGGAGCGGGCCCCGGGCTCCTCAGTATCGGAGGAGCGCACCGATACGCCCGAGCACATCCAGATCGGCGTCCGCTCGGCAGACGTCGACGGTGCACGAGTTCAACAGCGCCTCGTCGACCGCGTGCTCGACCACATCGTCGACGTGTCGCATCTCGGCACCGCATCGACACTCTCGACCGACGGAGGCGAGTCGACCGCAGTCACCACACTGCCACCCTTCGACGCTGTAGCCGTCGGACACGAGCAGGCGACTGACTCGATGCTCTGCCAACGCATCGAGGACGTCGTCGAGTCCTGCGACCGCTTTGCCACCTGCACCGACGGCGGCGCGTAGATCCTCGACCAACGCGTGGACACGGTCGCGCTCGATCCGAGCCTCCAACTCCAGCACGGCCTCACGGATCACGGCCTCCGACGCCGCTGGTTCGATCGGGAGTGAACCGCGCAGACGTTCGCGCAGGTACGGATGGAGGTCGGACTCGAGTTCGCTGGCGAATTGATCCGGTGCAGCGATCGCGACGTGGTCGAATCCATGCGTCTGGAACGCGGACCAGAGCAAGCTCGCCGCGTGGCGGAGATGCTGGTGTTCGAGCTCTTCGCGATGATCGGCGACGCCACCGCGGTCCTGCTCCCCCACCGTGTCGTAGTCACGTCCGAGATCGTCGGTGATCTCGTGGTGCTCGATCACCTCGTCGAGGTTGAAGACGAACACCCGGGCCCGGGTCTTGTCGGCGACCAGCACCCCGATCGTGATGCTCTGTTGGATGACACCTTCGAGCTGACCGACCGCCGGCGACGCGTTGACGACCAGTTGGGACCGCACCGACACGGGCAGTTCGATGACCTCCCAGAGGTCGTCGACCACACTCGAGAAGACTGCGATCCCCCGGACCCGTGACCGGTCGAACCCGGCGCGGATCAGCGACTCGATTCGCTCGAGGTCGGCGGCGGGCGGCTTCGCCGCACCGTTGCTGCGCGCGCGCCGCACCATCGAATCGAAGACCCGTTCGTAGTCGGCCTCGCGGACGTAGCGGCTGCCGTCGACGTCGAGATAACACGACGTGACGGCGTTGTCGCTCCGGATCGCAGCCAGAGAACGGATGGCGTCTTCGGTGATCACGGGCACAGTGCGCTCCCCTGGGGGCCTTGGTCGGTGGTCTCTGCGCATCGTAGGTCCCGTCGACGGCGTCGCGTCTCGGATGGTCCAGGAGACGTTCGATCTCAGCTCATCAGGCGCGTGCGAGCACCGGCCGGACCACGGCGGCACGATCGTCCTCGAGGGCATCTGCCCAGCCGATGATCCGAGGATCGTCGGTGATGTGGACGATCTGGACTGCGCCGGCCATCCGCTCGAGACGATCGAGCAGATGCCCGAGCCCCTCGTCGTCGGCCACGCCATCGAGCGCGCCCGAGATGACGAGCGGGAGCGAACCGACGAAGGACTGCTGCCGTTGCGCTGCGAGGCGAGCCAACAGGTACCACTCGATCTCGCTGACCGGCGGCGGCTCGTGCGCCAACTCGGAGACCGTCTGGCGAAGCACCGCGAGCTCCTCGACCGCACCGTCGTACTCGTCCTGCTCCTCGTCGACCGCTGCGGCCGCCGCGGCCACCGCCGTTCGTGCGGCCTGGACGTCCTCTGCTGCCGCCGAAAGCGATGCGTCTGGATCGGCGGCGAGCTCTGCCACGGCGTCGATGGCGCCGTCGGCGCCCGTCCCGGGGTCCGCCTCGGTTGCGGACTCGGCCTCGGTGTCGCGCTCGTTGCGCAGCTCCTCCTCGATCTCCGCCAGTGCCGTCTCGACGTCGGCGAGTGCGGCGGCGGTCGCCTCGTGGCCCACGACGCGCTGCTTCGCGACCTGCACGGCTTCGTGTGCGTCGGCCACCAGATCGTCGAGATCGCTGAGCGCCTCGTCCTCCAGGTCGAGGTCCAGCGCAGGATCCTCGATCACCGGCGCATCGACCGGCAGCTCGGCGGACTCGAGCGCTTCGATCTGTCGGGTGAGCCTGACCTCGGTGTGCTGGTGCTCGGCCAGCCAGTCGGCGGCCATCGCCTCCACTTCGATGTCGGACACGTCGACACCATCCAACGGGAGGCCGACTGCGGCCAGCACCGCCAAGAGGCCAGCACGAGGACCAGCGTCGTCGGCCGGCACGCGGACGTTCAGGAGCTCGGTGAGGATCTCCTCGTCATCGAGGTCGCGATCACCGAGGAGCGCTCGGGCCTGGCTTCGGGCTGTCCGTCGGTCCTCGACCAGCTGCGCCTGCGTGAGCGCATCCTCCACGGTGCCCACGAGCGCCTCGGCCTCGGACTCCGCCGCCACCACCGCTCTCCGAGCGATCTCGACCGCCTTGGCCGAGCCGTCGGTCGGACCGGCCGAACCGCCTCGAGTCAGGAACTCGGTGTACGAGCCCAGACCCAGCCGTTCGAGCAGGTCGTTCTCCGCTACCACCGCGACATCGAGTCGCTCCTGTGCCTTCGCACGCCCGAACCGGCCCTCCAGCGAATCGCGCGCTCGCTCGACGTCGGCATGTGCCTCCTCGAGGAGGCGGATGTCGTCGACCCCACCGGAACCGCTCTGCAGCTGGCGTTCACACTCGATGAGTGCGATGCGCGCCTGTTCAACCCGATCGGCGGCGGTCTCGACCGCGGCGGACGACGGTGGCTCGGACGCGTCCGAATGAAGATCGGCGATCTGGCGGTCGAGCGCATCGATGTGGTCGGCCAGGCTCAGCGCCTCGGTCGAAGCGACGGTCTCGCCCGATGCATGCGCGGCACGGACCTCGTCGAGCGCCTCTCGCACTGGACTCGGGTCGTACAGGTGATGGAGCGACAGCGCCGCCTGGAGGTCTTCGAGTCGGTCCTCATCGACGTCGTCGGACGCGATGGGGTCGCGTGCGGGTCCTTCCGTGCCGGTCGACGATGGGGACGCGGCGTCGACGGAAGCCGCGTCGAGGGCCGCGATCGCCGCGTCGAATGCCTGCGCAGCGCCAGGATCGAGCGACGCGAACAGTCGGTCACGCTCGAGTTGGAGTTCGGCGCGCCGTTCCACCAACGCTTCGAGGGCCTCGTTCACGGGGGACTCGACGTCAACGGGCGCGGACGATTGCTCTGCGGAAGCGCGCGCCGCGGCCTCCGCCTCCGATGCCGCTTCCAGCGACGCCTCGGCCTCGGCCAGAATCAGGAGTCGATCTCGATGTGGTTGCTCGAGCGCCTCCAACCGTCGCTCCGCCGCTCTGACCTGGCGACCGACCCCACTCGACACGCTTCCCGGGAGATCACTGGGCGTGACGCTGATGTCGATGTCGCCGTCGTCCAACTCGAGGAGGCCGAGCGCGCGCTCGTCGAGGTCGAGCACGACGCCGTGCACCTCGATCAATCCCTGG
>JBBSLH010000237.1:0-6454 GCA_038255425.1 Acidimicrobiales bacterium | reverse complement strand
GCGCGCATTCCGGCCGACCCCCGCCTGGCTCGCATGCTGGTCGAAGCCGACGAACGCAACTGTGTGCGCGAGGTGCTCGTGATCGTGGCCGCGCTCTCGATGCAGGACGTCCTCGAGCGCCCGGCCGACAAGCGCGAGAAGGCCAACGAGTTCCACAATCGCTTCAAGGTGAAGGGTTCCGACCTCCTCTCGATCCTGGCGCTGTGGGACCACCTGCGCGTCAAGCAGCGCGAACTGTCCGGAAACGCATTCCGTCGGATGTGTCGCGAGGAGTTCATCCACTACCTGCGCGTCCGCGAGTGGGTCGACCTCCACCGCCAGCTCAAGCGGGTCGCGGCGGACATGGGCATCAAGGCGGGAACGCAGGACGGCCACCCCGATCACGTGCACCAGGCGATGCTCGCGGGCCTGCTCAGCCACATCGGTACCTACGACCGACGTACCCGCACGTATCAAGGCGCACGCCAAGCCCAGTTCGTCGTGGGCTCCGGCTCGGCCCTCGGCCGCAAACCGGTCGACTGGGTGATGGCGGCCGAACTCGTCGAGACCAATCAAATCTATGCCCGCCGGGTCGCCGAGATCGATCCTCGATGGGCCGAACGCGCCGGTGCCCACCTCGTCAAGAAGTCCTACGGCGAGCCCCGCTGGGATCCCAAGGGTGGCCGCGCCGTCGTCACCGAGCAGGTGACGCTGTTCGGGCTGCCGCTGGTGAGCGACCGGGTCATCGGCCTCGATCGCGTGGACCCGCCCGCTGCGCGCGCCTGGTTCATCACGAAGGCCTTCGTCGAGGGCCCGGAGTCCGGCAACAAGCGAGTCGCGAACTCGGGGGATCAGGTCGCCGCGGCCTGGCGCGACCGTCAGAAGTTCCTCGCCCACAACGACGCCGTGCTGGACGGGCTCACTGCGCTCGGCGACCGCACCCGTGGCGTCGAACACATCGACGACGATGCGCTCTTCGCCTTCTACGACGAACGCATCGGCTCCGACGTGACGAGCACCCAGCACTTCGACCGGTGGTGGAAGGGCGCACGCCGCGACGACCCGCAACTCCTCGACCTGACCGCAGACGTGGTGCACGACCTCACGGCGGGCGGTCGCGGCGGCCACGACCGGTTCCCCGACGTGTGGCGTCAGGGCGACATCGAACTCCCTCTGACGTATCGGTACGCACCCGGTGAGCCGCTCGACGGGGTGACCGTCCACCTCCCGCTCAACGGTCTCAACCAGTTGACCGACGACGGCTTCGACTGGCAGATACCAGGGCACCGCGACGAGGTCGTCGAACAGTTGATGCGTTCGCTTCCGAAGGCGATCCGCCGCGAACTGATCCCGTTCGCCGAGACCGTCGATTCCG
Organism: Acidimicrobiales bacterium; assembly: GCA_038255425.1. Taxonomy (GTDB): domain Bacteria; phylum Actinomycetota; class Acidimicrobiia; order Acidimicrobiales; family Salinilacustritrichaceae; genus Salinilacustrithrix. Next base: position 5,100 of record JBBSLH010000237.1, on the reverse strand, counting down.
TCCTCGATCGACTCGGACCGCCCGCCGGCCGCCTCGTGGACCGGCTCGCGGTGGTCGCCTCCGAGGTCTCGGGTGTCGCCATCGGGCCGGCCGCGTTCGACCCGTCGGTGCTCGACGCCCACCTCCGCCTGAACATCGTCGTGTCGTCGGACGGGGGAGAGGTGCACGACGTGGGCACGGACCTCGCCGCCATCAAGTCGCGCCTGGTGGAGTCCGTCCGCGACTCGATCGCTGCCGCCGCCCCGATTCAGGAGCGGCGCGGGATCACGACCTGGGACGCCGAGCTGGGTGACATCCCCAAGATCGTCGAATCCAAGGATCTGGCGCTCGACGTGCAGGCGTACCCCACCCTCCTCGACGTCGGCGAGAGCGTGTCGCTGCGGGTTGTCACGACCCCCGAACTCCAGGAGCGGGCGATGCGTGGGGGCGTGCGGCGCCTCGTCCTGCTCGACGGTGCGCCGACGCGGGCCTCGGTCGAACGACTCATCACGAACGCCGGGCGCCTCGCTCTCGCCGGCGCCGACATCGGCGCCGCCACCCTGGTCGACGACTGCATCGCCGCCGCGATCGACCAGATCATGACCGAGTACGGGTCGCTGCCCTGGACCGTCGCGGAGTTCGCGGACCTCCGTGCCGACGTCAGGGCCAAAGCATCCAACCGTGCCGGCACGGCACTCGGTGGGGCCGTGCAGGTCGTTGCGGCCGCGGCCGGTGTCAACGAGCACCTCGCGCGTCTTCGCGCTCCGGTACTCCACGACTCCGTGACCGATGCGAACCTGCATCTCGGTCGCCTCGTGCGCCCCGGTTTCGTCAGCGTGTACGGCATCTCCCGGCTCGCCGACATCGAACGCTACGTGCGCGGTATCCGCTACCGACTCGAGCACCTCGCCGGGAACGGCCAACGCGATCTGGTCCGCATCTCCGAGGTCGTCCCGCTGGAGAACCGGTTCGCATCCTTCGTCGACCGGGTTCCGGCGGGTGCGATGACCGCGGACGCCGCCGAGATCCGCTGGCTGCTCGAAGAGCTTCGCATCCAGGTGTTCGCACAACCGATCGGGACGAAGGCATCGGTCAGCATCAAGAAGGTCAACCAGCGGCTGGCCGCCGTCGGTGCATAGGTCGGCGAGCGTGACAAGATCGCCCGATGTCGCTCGACGAACGTGAACTCGACACGCTGACCGACCGAACGGTCGAGCTGCTGCAGACCATGATCCGCAACGAGTGTGTCAACGACGGCACTCGCGAGTCGGGGTACGAGACGCGCAACGCCGACGTGCTCGAGCAGGTGATCTCGGGGCCGGCGGTCGACATCGAGCGCTTCGAGCCGGTGCCGGGCCGGGCGTCGATCGTCGGGCGGATCAGCGGCTCCGATCCGGATGCCCCGAGCCTCTGCCTGATGGGACACACCGATGTCGTGCCGGTCAACCACGAGGGTTGGCGTGAGGACCCGTTCGGTGGCGAACTGATCCGGAACGCCGAGGGAGGTGACGAGGTGTGGGGACGGGGTGCGGTCGACATGCTCAATCTGACCTCGTCGATGGCCGTTGCGTTCCGCGATCTCGCCGATGACGTGGCCCGGGGAGCGTTCCGTCCGAAGGGCGACCTGATCTACTTCGGCGTGGCCGACGAGGAGTCGGGGAGCGCCCACGGTGCGCGCTGGATGGCCGATCACCACCCCGATGCGATCCGTGCCGACTACGTCCTGACCGAGAACGGCGGACTGCACAGCGGGCCGAGCGACGCGCCGTTCGTCGGTGTCAACGTCGCCGAGAAAGGGGTCGCCTGGCGCAAGCTCACGGTACGGGGGACCCCGGGCCACGGGTCCATGCCGTTCCGTCCGAACGGTCGGGTCGACAACGCACTGGTCAAGGCCGCTGGTGTCGTCCAACGCCTCGCCGACTACCGGCCTGCGCCGCGCTTCACGGAGCTGTGGCGAACGCGGGTGGACACGCTCGGCCTGCCCGACGACATGAAGACCGCTCTGCTCGACGAGTCACTGATCGACGATCTGCTCGACCAGCTCCCGAGCGCACCGGCTGCCGCCCACCTCCACGCATGCACCCACACCACCTTCTCGCCGAACCTCGTCGACGGCGGCGCGATGAAGACCAACGTCATCCCCGACCACGTCGTGATCAACGTCGACATCCGCACCCTGCCCGGCGACGGCCCCGAAGAGGTCGATGCCCATCTCCGTGCGGCGCTCGGTGACCTCGCCGACCACGTCGAGGTCGAGATCATCATGAACGATGTCGCCTCGACCTCCCGCGTCGACACCCCGCTGTGGGATGCGCTCGCCCGAGCCGTGAACGTCCCGTTTCCGACCGCCCGCCTGACCCCGCAGCTGGTGGTCGGGTTCACCGACGCCCGCATCTACCGGGAGATGGGCGCCGTCGCCTATGGCGCGGGCCTGTTCAGCCCCGAGCTCGACGCCGGCGAGTTCGGCTCACGCTTCCACGGTCACGACGAACGCATCGACGTCGAATCACTCGCCTTGACCACACGCCTCTGGCATGACGTGTGTCGAGACATGCTGAGCGCGTGAGGCTGCGGATCGGCCGGATGGTTTTCGGGGTGCGGGCCGCTGCGTTCGTCTCTGCCTGTCGGGTCTAGATTCCCACGGTGGAATCGGCCGTCGGTGCGCAGGTTGCCGCAGTCCGGGCGGCGTCGGCACAGGGTTTCGGCCATCAGCCTGCACTCGACGGGGTTCGGGCAGTGTCGGTGGGTCTGGTCCTGGCGTTCCATGCCGGATTCGGCTGGATGTCGGGGGGATACGTCGGCGTCTCGGTCTTCTTCACGCTGTCCGGTTATCTCATCACCTCGATGCTGCTCGTCGAGTGGGATCGCGACGGCGACATCGCGATCGGTGCGTTCTTCGCACGCCGGCTTCGGCGCCTGCTGCCGGCGAGCATGGCGTGCCTCGCCTCGGTCGTCCTGATCCGCCTTGCCGGTGGTTTCGGCAGCGTGGCAGGCGTGCGGGCAGATCTCCTCGGGGCGATTGCGCACGTGTTCAACTGGCTGCGCATCAGCCGCGACGCGAGCTACGCGCAGGTGTTCGACGGCAGCGCTGCGCTCACTTCGCCCCTCGAGCACTACTGGTCGCTTGCGATCGAGGAACAGTTCTATCTCGTCTGGCCCTTCGTGATGATCGTGCTCTTGCGCCGGAGGGGTCGTCGACGCGTCGGGCGAACGATCTTCGCGGGGTATGTCCTGGCCGCAACAGCGACCCCGCTCCTCGCCACCCGACTCGATTCGGACACCGTGTACTGGTCGACACCGACCCGTCTCGCTGAGCTCTTGGCAGGTGCTGCGCTCGGAGCGATCATCCTGAACCGGCGGCTTCCTCCCCGGGTCGGACGGCTGGCGTCACCCTCACTGTTGGTCATCGTCACCGCCGCGGTCGTCTGGCCGAGCGGCGCTGGGCCGGCCTATACGGGCTGGATGGGCATCTTCGCGCTCGCGTCGGTTGGCCTGATCGCAGGTCTCCAGGGCGAATCGCGCCTCGTTGGGATTCTGTCCTCGACGTCGCTCGTCGGCCTCGGGCGGATCAGCTACGGCGTCTACCTGTTCCACTGGCCGGTGTTCGTCTGGCTCAGGCAACAGGGGTGGGACCTCGCCTCGCCTCCCCGATTCGTCGTTGCGGTGCTGCTGGTTCTGGTTCTCGCAGCGCTGTCGAACCGGTACATCGAGCAGCGAATTCGATCGAACCGGGCACCGGCGATGCCGTCCATCGCTGTCTCCGTGTCGGCCATGGCGTTTGCACTTTCGGTCGCTGCCATCGTGCCGATTTCGCGGGGGTTTCTCGAGGCCGACCAGGCGGTGCTCGCCTCTGCATCTGCCGGAGCAGAGGAATCCATTGACGTGCGGCCGCTGCTTCTCGCCACCGAGACCGGGTCGGAAACGAATCCGACCGAGTCCGACACCGGTCAGCTCCCGTCTGATTCCGAGGCCGCCGGCGGGATCGAGACGACCGAGGTTGCCGCGTCGTCGAACGTCGGGGGCCTCGTTGCGGACGCTCTCGACGCCGGCGGCGTGACGCCTGGTGAGATGGACACCGATCTCGAGCTGACGCAACCGGGCCATCGCCCGATTCGCATGGTCGTGATCGGTGACTCGACCGCGTTCTACGTCGGCCAAGCGCTCGCCCGGTGGTCGGTCGGGCATCCTGGCTACGCCACCGTCGACCTCGCAACGTGCGATGGGTGTGGATTCCTGCTGGACGGCACCGTGACCAGCTGGAATTCTGACAGTTACAGCGCGAACTCCATCAAGCTGCTCGACGAGCGTGTTCCCGCACTGATCCACGCAGTGCGTCCAGATGTTGTCGTGCTGATGTCGACGATGAGTGACGTCGCCGACCGTCGCTGGAGCGATGAGGAAGGCGTTCTCGCGCCCCAGGACGACGCGTTCGAAACCCGACTGCGGACTGCATACGCGGCAGTGACGTCGGACATCCTCGGTGCAGGCGTGGCAGATGTGGTGTGGGTAGAGCCTCCCGTCCCCATCTGGCCGGGCCCCGAAGTCGAGATGCGCGAAGTCGAGCGATGGGATGTGATGGCACGGGTGATCGGCGACGTCGCCGGAACCGTTCGTGATGATCAGGTCACCGTCGTCGACGGTGACGCCTGGATGCACGCCGCCGGGTTCGCCGACGATGCCTCGTTCCGTCCGGACGGAACGCACCTCACCGAAGCGTCCGCAGGCGAACTGGTGGATCGATGGTTGGCGCCGACCCTGGTGCACCTCGTTCTCGGCAGTCCATGAGGGGCGGCCGGCTCGACCCTCGGGAATGGCTCGTCGTCAGGTCGCTCGAAAGTGGCCCGGCTCGACCTCGGTCGCCGCACCCTCACGGATCATCCGTGCCACGTGCATCTCGGCGCTGCGTCGTTCGACCGATTCGACGAACGCCATCTCGACGTGCGGCCGGTAGATGAAACGGTGATCGACCATGTCGGCGATCGTGTGCGGTTCGGACAGGAAGTCGAGCATCGTTGCGTGTCGTCGACCGATCACCGCGTGGAATCCGTCGAGCAGTTCGAGGAATGCCGTGCGTCCTTCGATCACGCCCTTGTGGTGGAAGGTCACGTAGAACTCGGCCTG
>JBBSLH010000236.1:0-6515 GCA_038255425.1 Acidimicrobiales bacterium | reverse complement strand
GCGGTGTCCGAGCGACTCGACGTCTTGACCCTCCTCGGTTCGGGCACCAACCCGGAGGTGTTACGCGAAGCGGGCATCGACCGGGCGGAGATGATCGTCGCCGTCACCAGCCAGGACGAGGTCAACCTGGTGTGTTGCCTCGCCGGCAAGCAGGCCGGCGTCTCTCGGTCTGTCTGTCGTCTCGAGGACGCCGACCTGCGTTCCCGGAAGTCGTCGGCCCTGCACGAGGCCATGGGCGTGGACCTGATCATCGATCCCGACCACGAGACAGCCCAGGAGATCCTCGAACTGCTCGAGTACCCCGGTGCGTCCGAGGTCGCCGAGATGGCAGGAGGCGAGGTCGTCGTCATCGGAGCGCGCCTCCCGGCGGGCGCACCGATCGTGGGCAGGTCCCTGAAGGAGATCGCCGCCGAGCACGAGCCGGAGTGGGACTTCCTCTTCGGCGTGATCACCCGAGGCGAGCAGACGATCATCCCGCGAGGCGACGTGACCCTCGAAGCAGATGACCTCGTCCGAGTGCTGTGCAAGCGGCGGGCGCGTCGCCAGCTCATGGGCCTGATGGGGCTTGCTCGCAAGGCGCCGAAGAAGATCATGCTCCTCGGTGGCGGACGCACGGCGGAGATCGTGGCGACGACGCTCGACGAGCGGGGCAGCGACGTGGTCATCGTCGAACGCGACGCCGATCGTGCCGACGAGTTGGCCGGGCGCCTCTCGGGTTCGCTCGTCCTGCGGGGCGAGATCACCGACGCAGATCTGCTCGAGGAGAACGACGTCGGTTCGTACGACGCGGTCCTCGCGCTCACCGGCGAGGACGACGCCAACATCCTCGCGTGCCTGTACGCCAAGCTCGAGGGCGCGAAGGAGACCATCGCCGTTGTCCATCGTCTGTCGTTGCTCCCGCTCCTGTCGGAGGCCGGCATCGACGTGGCGCTCTCACCCAGGACGGCGAGTGCGAACGGTGTGCTCCGGTTCGTCCGCGGCGACGTGTCGGCCGTCGCGACGTTCCTCCAAGGCGAGGTCGAGGTGCTCGAGGTCGAGGTGAAGGAGGGGAGTCCCGCGGACGGCGGCATCGTCGCCGAACTCCGGCTCCCGAAGGACGTCCTCGTGGGTGCCTTCGTGCGCGACGGCAAGTCGCAGATCGCTCGGGGTCGGTCCCAACTCCGCGATCGCGACCACGTCGTCTTGTTCGCCATGCCCGGATCGGTCGGCGACGTCCGTCGAGTGTTCGGCTGACGGGACAGATCGGCGGTCACATGGACCGATCAGGCCTCCCCGCTGTTCATGAGCCACTGGTGGCTCGGCCCGACACAGGTGTCGCCCGTCTGGTGCGCGCCGGCCGATGGGACTCGCCCGTTGGCTTCGTCGTGGGCTTGGCGGTGCTCGTCTGCGGCCTGCTTGCACTGTGCTCCTCCGCCGTCGGCATCGCCACTGATGGACGCGATGCGGGGTCGTTCGCCCTCGTGTCGCTTCTCTGGGCGCTCGTGGGGGGCGCGCTCGCTCACCAGTGCAGCGTTCCGCACCGACTTCGCTCCACCACTGCGTTCGTGGGCGTGTTCGTCGCGTGGAGCGTGGTCATCGCGGTTTCGACGGCGACGTACGAGCTCGTGGGAACCTTCGCGCACTGGGACGACTCGATCTTCGAATCGGTCGCCGGCTTCACCACCACGGCGGCAACCGTCGTGGACAATCCGGAATCCCTGTCCCGCGCCACCTTGTTCTGGCGCGCCGGCACGCAGTGGATCGGTGGGCTCGGGGCGCTCTTGTTCGTGGTGGCGATCCTGCCCTCGATCGGTGTCGGCGGCCTCGACGTCACCGAGGCCGGTGTTCGGCACTCCGGCACGTCGCTGCGCAGCCGGCGCACGCTGCTCCAACTCCGACGCCTGACGTTGCTCTACGCCTCGCTCACGGTTGCTGGCGTCATCCTCTATCTCGTCGGTGGCATGGGACCCTTCGATGCCGTCACCTATGCGGCCACCACGATCTCGACCGGCGGGTTCGCCAACCACGCAGGATCGTTCGGCCACTTCCGCTCGACGACCGTCGAGTGGGCCGGCTTCGGGGGAATGGTGCTGGGTGGCGCCAACCTGGCGTTGTTGTTCCGGGCGCTGCGACCCGGGGGCCGGCGCACACTGCTGCGGTCGTACGAACTCCGCGCCTATCTCGGTGTCATCTTCGGCGGTGGAGCGCTGATCGCCGTGCTCACCAATTCTCCGGAGGGCATCACCCACGAGTCGGTCCGGCTGTCTCTGTTCCACGTGGCGTCGGCCGCATCGACCACCGGCCACTTCGTCGGCGGCTGGGGCGGTTGGGAGGTGGGTGGACAGGTGCTGCTCCTGGCGGTGATCGGTGTCGGTGCCATGTCCGGATCAGCCGGCGGCGGATTCCGCCTCGTACGAGCGCTCACGCTGGTCGGCTATCTGCGTCGCGAACTCGTGTTGCAGATCCATCCGCGTGCGGTGTCCCCCGTCCGGGTCGGTCGGCGGATCGTGAGCGATGCGCTGGTGTCCAGGATGATCGGTTACCAGGCGCAGTACCTGATCGTCGCCGCGACTGGCGCGGTCGTCGTCGCTGCGCTCGGGGGCGAGCTGATCACCGCGATCAGCGGTGCCATCTCTGCGATCGCGAACATGGGGCCGGCGCTGGGCGACCTCGCTCCCGGAAGCGGCGGCGTGCTCGGGCTTCCCCGACCAGCGCGGGCAGCACTCATGCCTCTGATGCTCCTGGGCCGACTCGAGATCGCGCCCGTGCTGGTCGGTGCCGCACTGGCGGCGTCGACCATTGCGCAGCGCCTCGGTTCGATCCGAAGCCGCGTCGACGACGCCAGGTCGGAGGACGGGTGAATCGAGTCCGGCTTCCGCGAGACGAGCCCTTTGCTCTCCAGCGTCGCGTCGATTCCGCATCGTTGCATGTCGCCGGACTCTCGATCCTCGCCATCGCCGGTGCGACGGCGATGGGGCTCCTGGTCGAGATCGTCTACCGCGACGACCAGTGGCCAGCGCTGGCGATCTCGACGTTCGGACTGGGAATCATCGGCGGCCTCCTGTGGCGCGGAACGACGCTCCCGGCCAACGCCGGTGGTGCTCGTGGCGCTGTCCGGGCCGTCGGGGTCTCGTGGCTGACGATCTCGATCGCCGCCGCTGTTCCCTTCGTCCTCGCCGGAGTGCTCCGGTGGGACCTCGCGCTCTTCGAGTCGGTCTCGGGCCTCACCGGCACCGGCTCGACGGTGCTGTCACCCATCGAGGGCAACACGCACGGCATCTTGTTCTACCGGCAGATGACACAGTGGGTCGGTGGCATGGGCGTCGTCGTGCTCGCTGTCGCGGTACTCCCGTTCCTCGGCGTCGGCGGCCTCGAACTCTTCCGTGCCGAGTCGCCGGGTCCGACGGCAGACCAACTCGTACCCAGGGTGTCGGACACCGCTCGACGGCTGTGGAGCATCTACTGCGCGTTGACCGCGATCAGCGTGGCGATCCTGATCGCCACCGGCCTGAACCTCTACGACGCTGTCTCGCATGCGGCCACCGCGGTCGGCACCGGCGGATTCTCGCCCTACAACGACTCGATCTCCCACTTCGACTCGGCCACGGTCGAGGCGGGGATCATCTTCTCCATGTTCCTCGGCGCAGTGAAGTTCCCGCTGTTCTACGCCGCCGTGCGTCGGCGCGATCCCCGGGTGTTCTGGGCGTCGAGCGAGTTCCGCTTCTTCGTGTGGATCATCCTCGCTTCCACGGCGTTCCTCACGGCACTGAACTGGCTCGACGGAACAGCCTTCACCACGGCGCTGCGCGACTCGTCGTTCAACGTCGTCTCACTCATGTCGAGCTGCGGATTCGGCACCGCCGACTTCACGCAGTGGGTGCCGGCGACCCAGATCGTGCTGTTGTTCCTGATGGTCACCGGGTCGATGGCCGGCTCGACGTCGGGCGCACTCAAGCTGTTCCGTGTCCAAGTGGTCGCCAAGCACGCATGGCGCGAGGTCCGGCGGGTCCGGCGACCCCGGGGCGTCTTCCCGATCCGACTCGGCCGGGAACCCATCGCTGAGGACACCGTGCGCTCCGTGCTCGGCTACGTGATGTTCTACTTCTTGATCGCCGTCGTGGGGATCGTGGTGATCTCCGCGCTCGGCGCCGACCTCGCCACCTCGGCGGGATCGGTCGTGACCGCCATGGGAGGGGTCGGACCCGGACTCGGCGAGACCGGACCGGCAGCCAACTTCTTGGTCTTCGACGGCGCGCAGCGAGCGGCGATGATCGCCCTGATGCTGCTCGGCCGCCTGGAGATCTTCCCGCTGCTGTTGTTCTTGTTCCCGCTCGGCTCGAGAGTCCACCGAGGTCGCGGGGTGATCAGAGCGGGGACGCGGACTCACGATCGGGTGGGATCATCGGCAGGAGCTGCTCGATCACGCCGCTGACGTCGAGGTGCTCGGCACGATCGAGTGCTTCGAGTGTGCAGAAGGCCTCGCAGGTGGCGTCGTGCGCCCGCCACTGGAGGGAGACCACGAACGATGCGTGGTGCCCGTCCTCGAGCGACAGCACAGCTTCGAAGATCGCCGAGCCTCGATCGATGTAGGAGATGTCGCCGAGCGTGTGCACTGCCTCGACGAGCCGGCGGAAGGCCTCGGCTGGCGGACTCGACAGGACGATCGTGTCCGAGCCGATCACGCGGACGTCGTCCGCGATGTGGTCGACGTCCGGCACTCGTGCGGGTGTCCGGCTCGGTGCTGCGTCGGCGCTCGGAGCGGTGGCGTCGTGGAGTCGGCCCTCGCGACGGGCGATGGCCAGGGACCGATACGCAGCGTTGACCTGCACCGTGCGCTCGATGCCGCCATCGCCGACGAGATCGGGATGGGACCGCCGCACCAGGGTCCGGTAGGCGTCGCGAACCGTGTCCCAGTCGTCGGTGGCCGTGACCCCGAGCAGTGATCGAGCGGCGTCGAGATCCATCTGGCACGCGATCGTAGGCTGGCTCCGTGCACGATCCCGGCCTTCCGGTGAAGCTCGGCGCCTGCTCGAACGGCGAGGTGCCGCCGGTGCCCGCGGGACCGGTTGCCCGGGAAGCGATCCGACGCGCGGCGATCGGGTGCGCAGACAGCGCCCGTCGGATCGGCATGGGTCGACGTCGGTTCCTCCGGACGGCAATGGGCTCCGCGGTCACGTTGTTGGCGCTCGACGCGTGCTCGAAGGAGTCCGGTGGAACCGGCGGCACGTTCGCCATCCCGTCTTCGTCGACCTCGGAGCCTGAGGTCGCACTCGACGCGCTCGGTGGCGACGAGGTCGTCGTCGACGTGCAGACGCACCTCCTCGAGTACGACCGGTCGTTGCCCATCGGCAGTGGGTTCTTCGGTGGTGGCTTCCCCCAGGCCGATTGTGGTGAGGACGACCCGCGAGCGTGTTTCACCGCAGAGAGGTGGCAGGACCTCGTCTTCGACAAGAGCGACACCCGCCTCGCAGTGCTGTCGGCCATCCCGGTCGTCGGCGATGTCGACCCACTCTCCATCGAGGTGATGGAAGGGGCGCGCAAGCGGATCGACGACCTCTGTGACGAATCGAGCGTGCTGATCCAAGGTCACGCGGTGCCCAACGTCGGCGACTTCGCGGCTGCGAGCGAGCGGATGCTGGAGATCGCCGAGGCGCACGACATCGCCGCATGGAAGGTGTATACGCACGCGGGACCGGGGTTCCGGCTCGATGACGGCGACGCCGACGGCCTCCCGGTCGGACAGCAGTTCCTCGACACCGTGCGCGCCACCGGCGTGCCGATCGTCGCCGTGCACAAGGGGCTCTCGGGCAACGACAAGTGGGCATCGCCCGTGGACATCGGGCCGGCGGCAGCGGCCAACCCGGACCTCAGCTTCCTCGTGTATCACTCCGGCTACGAATCGGGTGAGGGTCCGATCGATCAACGACCCGACGACGGCGTCAACCGGCTGATCGGTTCGGTCCGAGACGCCGGCGTCGGTCCGGGAGGCAATGTCTACGCCGAACTGGGGAGCACCTGGCGCCGTGCGATGACCGACGTGGACGACGCTGCGCACCTGCTCGGCAAGTTGCTCGTCGCGTTCGGCGAGGACCGGATCCTGTGGGGGACCGACTCGCTCTGGTACGGCTCACCTCAGGACCAGATCCAGGCATTCCGCAGCTTCCAGATCTCCGACGAGTTCCAGGAGCGATTCGGCTATCCGGCCCTCACCGACGAGATCAAGGCCAAGATCCTCGGGCAGAATGCCCTGGCCCTCCACGGCATCGATCTGTCCGACGTCGGGTGCTCCACGAGCCGCGAGGAGCGAGAGGACGCTCGGATCAACGGCGAACCCGACCGCCTGCTCGGCCCCGGCTCGGTCGAACAGGCACGGCGACTCTTCCGAGCCGAACATCCCTGGTTCTTCACCCTCTGAGAAAATCGCTGTGAGAAAGGTCCGGTCACCGGACCTTTCTCTCAGCGATTTTCCGGGGGTGGCGAGGTCAGGGGTCAGGGGGTCAGGGGTCAGGGGGTCAGGAATGACTGCATCGAGGCCT
>JBBSLH010000235.1:0-6515 GCA_038255425.1 Acidimicrobiales bacterium | reverse complement strand
CCCGAGAGGAAGTCGGCGTGGAAATGGGTCTCGACGACGAGACCGATCTGCATGCCGTGCTCGGCCGCCGAGTCGAGATAGGGCGAGATGTCTCGGCGTGGGTCGACGACGACGGCTCGTTTCGACGTCTCGTCACCGATGAAGTACGAAGCCTGCGACAGGCAGTCGAGGTAGTGCTGCTCGAAGATCATCGTCGCGCTCCGGGGTCCGGCGTCGTCTCGCGATCATCGTGACACCTTCCGACCGGACGTGCGCTCGATCGGCAAGACTTGCTGCCCATGGAGGAGACACGTCGGTTCCAGGAGCTTCACCGAGACGGTTTCTTCGTGATGCCGAACGCGTATGACGTCGGCTCGGCGCTACGCCTCGAGAAGCTCGGCTTCGCCGCTGTCGCAACGACGAGTTCGGGGCACGCGGCCACTCTCGGCAAGAAGGATCGCGAGGTGACGTTCGACGAACTGTGCGCACACGTCGAAGCGCTCGCCGCCGCGCTGACTGTTCCGCTGAGCGTCGACAGCGAGCGCTTGTTCTCGTCGTCGACGGACGGCATCGTGGCCACGGTTGACGCGTTGGCCGCGGTCGGCGCGGCTGGCATCTCGATCGAGGACTTCGACCCCGACACCGGCGCACTCGACCCGATGGAGTCGGCGATCGATCGTGTGAGCGCTGCGGCCGAGGCAGCCGATCGACACGGTCTCGTCCTCACCGCGAGGGCCGAAGCGACGTTGCACGGACTCGGCGATGTCGACGAGGACATCCATCGCCTGCTCGCTTACGCACGCGCCGGAGCCCACGTCCTCTATGCGCCGGGTCCGACCGACCTGTCGGACATCACCCGTGTCCTCGAGAGTGTCGACCGCCCGATCAACGTCCTTCGTCGACCGGCCAGCCCGCCGTTGGTCGTGCTCGCCGACCTCGGCGTGCGACGGGTCAGCGTCGGCGGCCGTCTCGCGCACCTCGCGTACGCCGCGATGGAGTCCGAGGCACAGACGCTGCTGATGGGCGTGTCTCCGCTCGGCGATCACGACTGATGCGGCCGACAGAGTGGGTCATCCGCGACGTGCAACCCGCCGATCTCGACGCTGTGGTCGCAGTGAACAGTGCCAACGAACCAGAGGTCGGTCCGCTGGACGAGGATCGATTGGCGCTGTTCCTCCAGGGAGCCGAGCGTTTCCAACTGGTCGAAGTCGACGGCGATGTCGTCGGCGTGTTCGTCGGGCTGGTCGAGGCCATGGACTACCGGAGCCCGAACTACCGCTGGTTCTGCGATCGACACGATCGCTTCGCATATGTCGATCGGATCGCCCTCCAGCCGGCCGCTCGGGGCTTGGGTATCGCCGCGTCCATCTACGACGACTTCCGAACCTGGGCTGGCGGGTCGGGACGACGGGTGCTCTGTGCCGAGGTCAACACCGTCCCCGAGAATCCGCGGTCCATGGCGTTCCACCGCCGCCGCGGCTTCACCATCGTCGACGAGATCGCCCCGTATGGCGGCGACGAGCGAGTCGCGATGGTTGAACTGTCGCTCTGAACTGCTGGGCGACTGTGGGATCGGCGAGCAGACGGGCGACAATGGGCGGGTGGAAGCAGGCCTGAACGAGCGCTACGACGTCGCGGTCATCGGCGGAGGTCCCGCGGGCGCGGCAGCAGCGATCCAGGCTGCTCGAGGCGGCGCCAAGGTCGTCGTGTTCGAGAAGGGCAAGTACGGACGCGACAAGGTCTGTGGTGATGGCCTGACACCGCGCGCCGTCGCCGCGCTGCACGATCTCGACATCGACCTCGATGCAGAGGGTGTCCATCGCATCGACGGTCTGCGCATGATCGCCGGCAAGCAACGCCGTCAGCTGCCATGGCCATCGCACGGCCGCTTTCCCTCGCACGGAGCCGTGTGGCCCCGCCGCCGACTCGACGCGCATCTCGTCGACGTGGCCGACAAGGCAGGCGCAGAGTTGGTCTACGAGACCTCGGCGCTTCCGATCATGGACGGCGATCGGGTCATCGGTGTCGAGGCCGGTTCGCGTCGCATCGGCGCCGATCTCACGGTCGTCGCCGCGGGCGCCCAGGGCAAGACCGCACGCATGCTCGGAGCCGAGCGCGACCCGAACGAGCCCTTCGGTCTCGCCATCCGGGCTTACATGGAGACGCCGCGGCATCTCGATCGTCACCTGGAGGCATGTCTCACTCTCCGCGACCGCCACGGCACGCCGGTCCCCGGCTACGGCTGGATGTTCCCGTGTGGCGACGGAACCGTGAACATCGGTGTCGGCGCGCTGTCGACCATGAAGCGGTTCACGGACCTCAACCTGAACACGCTGCTCGACGACTATCGGGCCCTCGTGCGCGACGAGTGGGGCCTCGCCGGCGAGTACCTCGAACGTCCGCGCGCCTGGCGTCTCCCGATGAGCTCGGTCAAGCGTCACGGTCCGGGCTGGGTCGCGATCGGCGACGCTGCCGGGCTCATCAACCCGATGAACGGCGAGGGAATCGACTACGGACTCGAGTCCGGGATGCTCGCTTCAGATCTGTTCCTCGACGATCCGTCGACCGCGCCCGCGAAGTATGACGTCGAGATCGGCGAGCGGTTCGACGCATTCCTCCGAACGGGACGTCGGTTCTCGTTCCTGATCGGGCACCCCTGGATCCTGCGCAACGGTCTCCGCCTCGCCGTCGGCACCGAGGCCATCGCCAACATCACGCTCGCGGTGATGGGCAACCTCGTCGACAACGACACTCCCGGCGCTGCCGGTCGAGTCCTACGCGTCGCCGACAAGGCACTGGCCGTGGCTGACCCCTTGCTCCGCAAGACCCGCGCCTCCGCCTGACCCCCTCGAGTCGTTCTGGAGTTTCTGGTCACCACATCGGCGCTCTGGACTGCCGATCGCGTGACCAGAAGGGGAAGGGGAAGGGGAAGGGGATGGGGGTGGTGTGGGGCTGGCAGGATGCGGTCGTGCCGTCGCTGTCGAAGGTCCTGATCGCGAACCGAGGCGAGATCGCGGTTCGGATTGCTCGTGCTGTGCGCGCCGAAGGCCTGGTGTCGGTGACGACTTTCACCGTCGACGACGCGGCATCCCCCCACGTCAGAGCAGGAGACGAATCGACAGCGCTACCTGGCATCGGGCCCGCTGGGTATCTGGACATCGCCGCTGTGGTGACCGCCGCGGTCGATGCCGGGTGCGATGCGATCCACCCCGGGTACGGATTCCTCAGCGAGAACGCGACCTTCGCCCGCACCGTGCGTCAAGCGGGGCTCACGTTCGTCGGCCCCGGACCCGACCAGTTGGACCGCTTCGGTGACAAGGTCGCCGCTCGTGCAGCGGCAACGCGTGCGGGCGTCCCCGTTCTCGCCGCCACCGATGCAGGAATCGACCTCGACGTGGCCCGAGCATTTCTCGCCGAGCACGGCTCGATCATGCTCAAGGCGGTCGCCGGGGGAGGCGGCCGTGGCATGCGTCCCGTGACCGATGCGGCGTCGCTCGAGGCGTCGTTCGACACCTGCGCCCGAGAAGGTGAAGCTGCGTTCGGCGACGGCTCGTTGTACGCAGAGGAACTGTTGGACAGCGCTCGCCACGTCGAGGTGCAGATCGTCGGAGACGGCGTGCGGGTCGAGCACTGTCACGAGCGCGAGTGCTCGCTCCAGCGGTCGCGTCAGAAGCTGATCGAGTTCGCACCGGCGTGGTGGCTCGACGTGGACCTGCGTCGGCAACTGCACGATGCGGCCGTTCGTCTGGGTGAGTCCGTGTCGTACGACTCGATCGGAACCGTCGAGTTCCTGGTCGCTGGCGACCGCTTCGCGTTCATCGAGCTGAACGCTCGCCTGCAGGTCGAGCACACCGTCACCGAAGCGGTCTGTGGCGTCGACCTGGTTCGTTTCCAGCTGCGACTGGCCAAGGGGGAGACGCTCGGTGCACTCGACCTCTTCTCCCCGCCGAGGCTCGACGGGTTCGCAGTGCAGGCGCGAGTGAACATGGAACGGCTCGGCCCGGGCGGCGGAATGGTGCCGACCAGTGGGACGGTCGAACGGTTCGAGGCTCCAGCGGGAGTACGCGTCGACACCTTCGTCGCTCCGGGATACGAGACGAGTCAGCGCTACGACTCCCTGCTGGCCAAAGTCATCGTCCATGGCCATGACCAAACGACGGTCCTGGGGGCCGCCGCCGATGCGCTGGCCTCGCTCGTGCTCGACGGCGTCGAGACCAACAAGTCGCTGCTGGCGACCGTGTTGCGCGACCCCGACCTCGAAGTCGGCCGATTCGACACCGCGTGGCTCGAGGCCGCCTTCGCTCGCATCGCTCCGGCGAAGTCTGTTCCGACCACCGGCGTCGGTGCCATCGCGGTCGCTGACGGCTCCGATGGGCAGGTCCTGGCGCCGATGCAGGGCACAGTCGTGCGGTTCGAGGTCGCGGTCGGCGACGAGGTGCCTGCGGGTGCGCCCGTGGCGATCATGGAAGCGATGAAGATGGAACACGTCGTGACCGCGCCGAGCTCGGGCATCGTGCGCTGGTTGCGCGCTGACGTCGGTGAGACGGTGGCGGCGGGACAGCCGCTCGTGGATCTCGAACCGGCGGAGGTCACCGCTCAGGCCGAGGCCGTCGAGGCCGACGTCGATCTCGACGAGATCCGCCCCGATCTCGCTGAGGTGATCGAACGTCACTCCTACGGCCTGGACGAGAACCGGCCCGAGGCCGTGGCCAAGCGACGCAAACTCTCGAAGCGGACGGCCCGAGAGAACGTTGCCGATCTCCTCGACGACGATTCGCTCATCGAATACGGCGCGCTCGTCGTCGCCGCACAACGCAAGCGGCGGTCGGACGACGAACTCCGCGAGAAGACCCCCGCCGACGGCATGGTCGGAGGCGTCGGCATGGTCGACGGGCACTCCATCGCCGTGGCGTCGTATGACTACACGGTTCTCGCTGGAACCCAGGGACTGAACAACCATCGCAAGAAGGACCGGTTGTTCGAGATCGCAGAGAGTCAGCGGTTGCCGTTCGTGTTCTTCACCGAGGGTGGTGGCGGGCGGCCCGGAGACACCGACGGCACCGGTGTGGCCGGTCTCGACTGCCTGGCGTTCGCCTACTTCGGTCGATTGTCGGGACTGGTCCCGCTCGTGGGCATCGCCAGCGGGCGCTGCTTCGCGGGCAACGCTGCGATCCTGGGTTGTTGCGACGTCGTGATCGCCACGGCCGACGCGAACATCGGTATGGGTGGCCCCGCCATGATCGAAGGTGGGGGACTCGGGGTCTACAAGCCCGAGGACGTCGGACCGATCGAGGATCAGATCGCGAGCGGCGTCGTCGACATCGCGGTTGCCGACGAGACCGAAGCAGTCGAGGCGGCGAAGAAGTACCTGTCGTACTTCCTCGATCCGGTCCTCGACGGCGACGCGCACGAACACGAACACGAACACGAACACGCAGACCAGCGTCTGCTCCGTCGGGGGATCCCGGAGAACCGCCTCCGGGTCTACGAAGTCCGCGACGTCATCGACACGCTCTTCGACACCGACTCGGTGCTCGAACTCCGCCGAGGCTTCGGCAACGGCATGGTGACGTCGTTGGGTCGCATCGACGGGCGCGCCGTCGGGGTCATCGCCAACGATCCGAAGCATCTCGCCGGTGCCATCGACTCCGACGGTGCCGACAAGGCCGCTCGCTTCATGCAGCTGTGTGATGCCCACGACCTCCCGATCGTGTTCCTCTGCGACACGCCCGGGATCATGGTCGGACCTGACGCCGAACGGACCGGCCTCGTCCGACACGCCAGCCGGCTCTTCGTCACCGCCGGTGGCCTGACGGTTCCGTACATGACCGTGGTCCTCCGGAAGGGCTACGGCCTCGGTGCGCAGGCGATGGCCGGCGGCTCGTTCCATGCGCCGACCTTCATCGTCGGGTGGCCGACGTCGGAGTTCGGCGGCATGGGTCTCGAGGGAGCGGTGCGGCTCGGCTATCGCAACGAGCTCGCGGCGATCGAGGACCCCGAGGAGCGCGAGCGGACGTTTCAGGAGATGGTTGCCCGCATGTACGAAGTGGGCAAGGGCGTGCGGATGGCCGAGGCGTTCGAGATCGACGACGTGATCGACCCGGCCGACACCCGCCGCTGGATCAACGCGGGCCTTGCAGCGGCACCCGCACCAGCGCCCCGCTCGGGGAAGAAGCGGCCGAACATCGACACCTGGTGACGACCCTGACCCTCCATCGGCGACGGCTCCACCAGCCCGCGTAGGGTCCGGCGATGCCTCGCGCTGAAGTCCACGGATACTGCTGGCCCCAGTCGGCCGCTGCCGGCCAACGTGTCGACCTGCACCTCTCCGCCGCTGCGCTCGACGGGGGTGAACGACCGGTCCGGGTCGAGGTCGCACGTGTCGGGGCCACTCGGAACGTGGTCCACACGGAGACTGTCGACGTCGGTGACCATCCGACGCCGGACGATGCTGCGGCGAAGGGCTGTGGGTGGCCGCCAGCGACGTGTGTCGATGTCGACGTGGTGTGGCCGTCTGGCTACTACGAGGTACTGCT
>JBBSLH010000234.1:0-6519 GCA_038255425.1 Acidimicrobiales bacterium | reverse complement strand
GAAGAAGACATCGACGAGTCCCAGGAGGACCAGATGACCCCCGAAGAGATGAAGCAGGCCGTGGCCGACGGCATCGCCGAGGCGATCAAGCCGATCGGCGAACGGCTCGACAAGCTCGAAGAGTCGAGCACCGAGCAGGCAGAGGTCGAGGAGACCGCCGAGGTCCGTGCACAGCGGGCCGAGACGGCGCTCCTGATCCGTGAGGCGCGCGACCACGTCAACGCGAAGCAGAAGGTGCAGGCGTTGCCCGACGCTGCCCGCGTGAAGGTCGTCGACGAGTCGGCGAACCAGGCGACCGCCAAGGACGACGGCAGCCTCGACACCGAGGCTCTCGACAAGGTCGCGGAAGCGAGCCACGCCGAGATGGTCAAGCTGCTCGGTTCCGCCCAAAGCCCCGTCCGCGGCATCACCGAGGCCGACGGCGGCGGCGACTCCGACAGCGAAATCATCAGCTCGCTCGAAGAGTCCTTCGCCCGTCTCGGAATGTCCGAGGCTGGCGCGAAGACCGCAGCCGCTGGGCGGCGCTGATCATGGCCCCCGATCCCCGCACCGTGACGGTGCACCACCCCGATGAAGGCACGGAGCAGGTGACCCCCGAGGTCGCCAGTGCCCTCCTGTCCGGAAGCTACGGCCCATGGACTCGTGACGGCGCCGACCAGGCCCGCATCGATGAACTCGAGGCCGAACTCGACAAGATCCGGGTCGACGATCCCGACAGCGAGACGTCGCGGCTCAAGGCCGTCATCAAGGAACTCGAGGAGTCCCTCGACTACGTCGTGATCGTCGGTCACGAACAGGACGAGCGGATCGCCGAGCTCACCAAGGCAACGTCCGACCCGGCCAGCAACGGCCAGGACGACGTCATTCCCGAGAAGGCCGAAGACCTCATCACCTGGATCGGCGACGACGCCGACCGAGCGGCAGCGGCCCATGCGGCCGAGACCCAGCGCGACAAGCCCCGCAAGACCGTGACCGACCACATCGAGTCGGTCCTCAACCCCACCCCCAACGACCCGGCCGCCAACGGCCAGGAGGACTGATCCATGGCCACCAACGAGGTCTTCGAACCCGTCGGCAAGCTCAGCCTGCCCGTCCCTGACGGCACGGCCAGCGGCGACCCGATCCTCATCTTCGACGAGATCCCCGCCGTCGCTCTCACCGACGAAGGAGACGGCGGCAACGCCGACAACATCGCCAGCGTCGCGATCAACCCCATGTGGGTGTTCGACATCGCCGTCCTGGGCGCCAACAACGGCGGCAACGTCGCCGTCGCGGTCGGTGACCGGGTCTACGTCGACGGAGCGGTCATCAACAAGGACGTCACCAACGGCACCTTCTACGGCTGGGCCCTCGAGGCCGTCGCGTCCGGCGCCACCACCACGATCCGCGTGCTGCTCGCCTCGAGCCCGCTCGCCTGAACAGAAGGACCCTGAATCATGAGCGACCTGCTCGACCACATCGAGACCATCAAGGCCGAAGAGGCCAGCATCACGAAGCTGTTCGACGGCGAAGGCACGCGAGTTCGCGGCCGCAAGAGCCAGGACCCGCGCTACAGCGAGCACCTGGTCGAGGCCGCGACCCTGTACGCGGACGTCCTCGACGGCCGCCGCCCCACCCACTACCTGTCCGAGGCGATGACCACCTCGGACTTCCCGAACCTGTTCGGTGACATCCTCGACCGCCAGCTCCTCGGCGCCTACCGCGAGTACCCCAGCTCGTACCGGTCGTTCGTGCGCGTCTCGACTGTCAACGACTTCCGGACCGTGAAGCGGTTCGCAGTCGACGGCGCCGAAGGCCAGCTGGACGAAGTCCCCGAGCAGACGCCCTACCCGGGCACCTCGGTCGACGACAAGGCCGACACCTACTCGGTCACGAAGCGCGGCAAGCGTTTCCCGATCTCGTGGGAATCGATGGTCAACGACGACCTCGACGCACTCCGCGACGCCCCGAACCGTCTCGCGAAGGCCGCCCGCCGGTCCGAGGCCAAGTTCGTGACCCAGCTGTACGTCGACTCGACCGGCCCACACGCGTCGCTCTACAGCGGCGGCTTCTCGAACGTGGTCACCAGCAACCCGGCCTTGTCGGTCGACGCCCTCCAGACCGCGATGACGGTCTTGGCGGCTCAGACCGACACCGACGGCGAGCCCATCTACTTCGAGACGATCACGCTCGTGGTGCCACCGGCCCTCGAGGTCACGGCCCGCCAGATCGTGAACGCCACCGAGATCCGCAGCACGGCAGCCGCCGGCGGCGGTACCGCGACGAGCCAGCTCGTGGCCACGAACTGGATGCGTGGTCGAGTCAACATCGAGGTCGATCCGTACATCCCGATCGTTGCGAACTCGGCCAACGGCAACACGTCGTGGTTCCTGTTCGGAAACCCGTCCGACGGCCGCCCGGCCCTCGAGCTCGGCTTCCTCCGTGGCCACACGGAGCCGGCGCTGTTCATGAAGCGCTCTGACCAGCAGCGCATCGGTGGTTCCGCTGGTCCCGACGGAGACATGGGCGACTTCGACACGGAGACGATCCAGTACAAGGTCCGGCACGTGTTCGGCGGTACCCGCCTGACCGTGACGGGCGGCGCGAAGTCGACCGTCGCCTCCGAAGGCGACGGCTCCTGACCGTCGGGCGGCCTCCGGCTGCCCGCTCCAGTTCGCGCCCCTGGCGCATCAGTGCGTCAGACCCGGGATGCGGTGCCCGGGTCTGACGTGCCTCTCGTCCCACTCACCGCACAGGAAGAGGAGACGGCATGGCCACGGACTACACGACCCCAGCCGGCCAGGTCCGGCTCCTCATCACCGCAGGCGAATCGAACGACCTCGACGCCGAGATCTTCACGGAGCCCCAGATCGAGGCGTTCCTCGCACTCGAGAAGGCCAACGTGTTCCGTGCTGCAGCGTTGGCGCTCGAAACGATCGCCGTCGACCAGGTCCTCGTCCTCAAGGTCATTCGTACCCTCGACGTGCAGACCGACGGCGCCGCTGTCGCGAAGGCCTTGATGGCCCGGGCCGTGATGCTCCGCGAGCGTTCCGATGACGAACCGGATACGGCCGACGACGATTTCGCTGTCGCCGAGTTCGCTGATCCCGTGTTCGGCTACCGGCAACGCATCGATCGCCAGATCCTCCGCGAGCGCATCTGATGCCTCTCCCCGGATCGAATCTCCTGCACCCTCGGTTCCACGAGGAGCTACGCAAGTCCGCTGTCGGTGACCGTGGCCTTCCCGATGACTGCGTGATCACACGGGCCAGCACGGAGCCCGGCACCACCGACGCGAACGGGAACTGGACACCAGCGGATCCAGACACGATCTACACGAACGGTGCCCGCGCCCAGGCAATGCCGACCGCCGACACGACGGTCGTGGTCGGCGACAAACTGGTCACCCTCCACGGCTACCGAGTCGGGATCGAAGCAGCCGCCGACCAGGTCCTCGTCGACGACATCGTCACCATCACCAGCTCGGGTGACCCGCATCTCGCGAACCGCCCGTTGATCGTCCGTGACGTGCACTACGACACGTTCCTGGTCCGCCGGCTGCTGCTGTGCGACGACCATCCCGAGATCCCCACCGCGGACCTGACCTGATGGCTGCCCCCGAGAACTTCGAGGTCGAACAGTTCGCCGTCGAACTCGCTGCGGAAGGGCTCACCATCGGCATCCGCGCTGCGAAGGTCGTAGCGAAGACCGCTCATGACACGACGGCACTCGCTCAACAGCTCGTCCCGGTCGACACGTCGGCGACGAAACAGTCGATCCACCCATCGTTCGAGAACGGTGGGCTGGTTGCCGAGGTGGGCCCGACCACCGAGTATGCGTACTGGCTCGAGTACGGCACCACGAACATGGCGCCACACGCGTTCATGGGTCCTGCGTTCGATCGACACGCCCCCGACTTCGTCGAGGCGCTCGCCCGTCTCGCAGGACGGGACCTCTGATGGCGAACACGATCCCGGCACGCGCACCGCACACACAAGCCCTGGAGTCGTTCCTGGCCTCCCAGACCGGGCAGCTGGTCGGCGACGGCGAGAAACCATCCGGCGGCGGATGGCAAGGCGCTCCAGGCCAGTCCCAGTTCGTGCAGTACTACGTCGTGCACTCGATCCCCGGGGGCGCGTTCGACGGGCCGCTCGGCGACCCGCATGCCGATTCGGACTTGATCTGGCAGGTCGACTCCTACGCCGCCACCCAGATCAATGCAGAGATCGGAGGCGACGTCGCCCGACGCCTGCTCCTGGTCAAAGGCCTCCCGGCCCTATCGATCGCCGATCGCGCGGTCCGTTGGATCACCGAAGACATTCCGGGCGGCGGCGCCCGACAGGACCCAGACCAGCCGTCCACGTTCCGGCAGCTGTGCCGGTACCGGATCGCAACCACCCCATCGACCACCTGAACCACACAGGAGACCGTGATGCCCACCGAACCGATCACCCTCGTCCACCCCGAACGGAAGGACACGCTCACCGTCTCCACGGCGGCGGCGCGTACCCACCGCAAGGCCGGCTGGATGTCCGAGGACGAAGCCGTCGAACTCGCCAAGTTCGGCGAACTGTCCGAACAGGACCGGGCCGTCGCCGTCGACTTCGCCAACGGCCCCGTGTCCGACGACGACGACACGGCCGACGCCGAGACGTCCACGACCACCTCGTGGACGACCACCACCCCGTCCGAGGAGGACTGACCATGCCGATCACCCGTTACCCGTTCGAAGAGTTCACGAAGGTCATCTGGGTCGACATCGCCGATGACATCGGCGACACGGCCGCCCCGACCGTCGCCGAACTCGGCGCCGGCACCGACATCACGTGCTTCCTCACCAAGGACGGCCTCAAGCTCGGCGTCACGACTGCCGGCGTCGACGGCTCCAGCCTCTGCAACCGTGTCGACATCGAGTCCGCCGGCTCAGTCGGTTATAAGCCGATGATCAAGGGCTACCGGGACCGTGAGTCCGGTGGCGACACCCTGTGGAACCTGATCGTGTGGAGCGACACCGGGTTCCTGGTCGTCCGACGAGGCATCGCGTACGCCACCGCGATCACCGCAGCCCAGAAGGTCGAGGTGTACCCAGCCCAGATGGGGCAGAAGGCCCCGTCCGACTCGTCCGGGAACACCAACAACATGGTCGAGGCGCCCCTGTTCATCCGTGACGCGGCGGTCAACCTGGACGCCACCGTCGCCGCATGACCATCGACACCGCACAACTGCTCGATCAGGCCACCCCGCGCACCGTGCTCGTCACGGTCACCACGCGCGGGGACCTGGTCGATGCCCACGACATCCTCGAACGGCAGCTCGCCACGCAGCGGCAACCGAACGGAGGTTCCTTGGCTGGAGAAGCCAGCCCGGACCTCACTGAGATTGCCGAACAACTCGTCGCCATCGAGGCCGAGATGGAGGAATGTTCGGCTACCTACTCGGTGCGAAGTCTCGGCCATCTGCCATGGACGGACCTGAAGCGTCAGTATCCACCGTCGCGTGACGAGATCCGTCAGGGTCTCGACGTGGACATGGCGAAGTTCCCGAACGCTGCGATCGCAGCGTGTTGTACGCCAGCGATCACGATCGACCAGGCCGAGAAGCTTGGCCACGCTCTTCCCGAGGGTGAGTGGAACAAGCTGTGGTCGGCGGTTCTTGGCGTGAACATGGGAGTGATGGACACCCCAAAATCGGGCGCCGCAGCCGCGATTCTCCGAATGAACGCCAGCTAGGCGACCTGGTCGCAGGAACCGTCCCCCGGTCCCTGCTCCTCGGTCGTCAACGCCGGTCCGTCACCCGTTACCACTACCGGACCGACGGACGTCTCGACTGGTCCGAGACCGTCCAGGACGCCGAATGGCTCGAGGACGACCTGGACTGGGCGATCGACTGGAAGAACGACCGTGACCTGCGCTGCGGGGGTTGCGGATTCCGGGTCGACGAGACCATGAATCCGGACCGGATGCGCGCATACGACGCAACCGTCCGGATCTGTCATGCCTGCGAACAGGGCGACCGCGAACACAACCGGGTCACCGACGCTTCGGCGGACAAGAAGCTCCCGCCTGGAGCGAAAACCCAGATCTGGGCGAGGGAATGACCGCGCCTCTGTGACCTGACACCCGTGGAGGTGACACCTTGGCCGACAAGACGATCAAGGTGCGCTACGAGGCGGCGACGGCGCAGTACCAGGCGTCGATGGCGAAGATGTCGGCCACGACCCGCGAGTTCTCTCGCGAGATCACTGGTGCCGGCAATGCGACCGATCAGCACCTCAAGCGGATCTCACGTGGCGCTCTCGTCGCGTCGGGTGCGATCGCTGTCGGTCTTGGTCTGTCGGCGAAGGCTGCGGTCGATTGGGAGTCGTCGTGGGCCGGTGTCACGAAGACCGTTGACGGATCTAAGGAACAGCTCGCGGGCCTGCAGTCCGGGCTACGGGACATGGCCTCCGAACTTCCCGCCACTCACGGCGAGATCGCCGCTGTCGCTGAGGCGGCCGGCCAGCTGGGCGTGAAGGTCGGCGACATCGAATCCTTCACGAGG
>JBBSLH010000233.1:0-6531 GCA_038255425.1 Acidimicrobiales bacterium | reverse complement strand
GAGCCCGGGGCCACGCGGTCTCGGGCTCTTCGCTTTCGTGGTCAGACGCGCGACAGCAGGTACAGGGTGGGGCCGCGGTCGGTGACGAGTTCCGCAGTGATCCATCCGACTTCCGGCCGGTCGATCCGCTCCGTCATTCCCGCATCGTCCACGTCGATCGTCGACGTGAAGACCACGTCCGAGGAGCGCGGCTCGCCCTCACCCGTGATGCCCGTCACCGTGAGTCGCCCTGACTCTGGGAACGCCACCCGGAACTCGGGCACCCCGTCAGGTGCGACGAACACCATGTCGCCCTGCGGCGCAGCGACGTCCACGACGGAGAACGAGCCGATCGTGCCCTCGAGGCGAGCGACCACCTCCTCGCCGTCGACCTCCATCGTCACCGCCACGAGGCCGCCGTCGTCGTCAACCGACATCGTCACCGCAGAGACACCGAACACGTCGCTCATCACCGACTCGGCGACGTCCTTCGCCGAACGCTGGTCCTGACCTGTCGGCGGGTCCGATGTGTCGGCCACCCTGGTCAGCGCCAGGACGCCGAGCTCGGTCGAGAGCCAGAGGGAGCGGGATCGACCGGCGTTCTCGATCCGCGCTCGCGGTTTCGCGCCCACCCCCAGGAAGCCCACACCTCCTTCATCAGCGCCTTCACATTGCACGCCGTCGGACAGATCGTCGGCGAAGACGATGCGATCACCGTCGATCTCGTATCGCGTCGTGGCTTCGCAGCCACGGGCGCCGATCGTCACGGAGCCGTCGGTGCCGAAATCCAGCGACGTCCCACCTCCCGCGTTCCAGGCGCCTGCGAGAGTCGACGGAGACGGCACTGCGCCGAGCCGATCGAAGCGCCGGAAGGCGACGAAGTCTTCGCCCGATCGCAACGAGAGGGAGTCGTCGCTGCCGAAACGTTCGGCGACGACGCCCGACCTCATCAGATCGACGAAACCAACCCGGTCGCCGTCCTCGCACATGCTTCCACCGTCGTCCACGTCACGGAACTCGAGTGCATCGTCGACTGCTGACCACTGCGCCGTGACCATCTCGCAGCCGAACACCGCGAGGAATACACCATCATCACCGAACTCGATGAAAGCGCCCTCCGGGGGGAAGATCACCGCGGAGTACGCCTGCGGCACCCAACGGTCGGCGGTGAGTTCGGCGACAGTCAGCGCCCCGACCAGGCCGGACTCGGACGCGACACGAGCATCGTCGGCGCCACGACCCATCACGGCGAAGCCGACAGCGAACACGAGCGCGACGGCAACCGCTCCCATGGCAACGCGCGCCCGCTGACGACGATGCACACCTCGCCGGACGTCCTCGTGGTCGAAGGTCACGGCGTCCGCCTCGGCGGCGTCGCGAAGCATGGTCTCCAGTTCGTTCATCGCACGATCTCCTGCTCCGCCACGTCCATCAATCCGGCTGCCCGCAGGTTGGCGAGCGCTTGGTGGGTTGCCGCCTTCACGGTTCCTTCGGCGCACTCGAGCAGGGCCGCCGCGGATGCCACATCGTGTCCGAGGTAGAAGCGGGCGACGACCACGGCACGCTGGCGAGGCGGTAGCGCCGCGACCGCCTCCCTCACAGCGAGGATCGCTGCTCTGTCGATGTCATCGGCCCCCTCGGGCACTCCGGACTCGCTGCGCCGGTTCGCTCGCCACTCCGCCATCCTGCGTCGGTGCCAGCTGTTGGAGAGATTGAATGCCACCCGGAACACCCAGCTCTCGGGTGAGTCGAGGCCTCGGACCTTCGTCCACTGCTGCCACGCCCGAACCAGCGCCTCCTGCGCGAGTTCCTCGCCGACGGCGTGGTCGCCGCACGCGAGGACCATCGCCCCGACCAGGCGAGTCCGCATCCGGTCGCAGAACTCCTCTGGGCCCTCGTTCAACACGTCGGCGCTTTCCCCATCGCCTACAAGATGCCCGAACGGGCCGATCCGTTTAGTCAGCGGCTGTACTTCGTCGGCCCAGTGGGTATGGCCAGCGGTGCCGGTGTCGCCGGCCGCTCGACCGACCCCTTCCCACACCGGAGATTCCCCATGGCCGATCCTCGTCTCTCGACCGACCTGCCCGACCGCTCGAAGCCGATCTGGGGCAGGCCTTCTGATGCGGCAGATCGCTGGCGGGATGGGCCACCGGCGAAGGCCGACGTGGTGGTGATCGGCGCTGGCATCGTCGGCGCCGCGCACGCCGCTCGTCTCGCCGAACGAGGTGTCGACGTCGCGCTCGTGGACATGGCGGACGTGGGCGCTGGTGCGACCGGCCACAGCTCGGCGAAGGTGTCCGTCCTCCACGACTGCGCGACCGCAGCGATCGCCGACCTCCGCGGAACCGATGTCGCTGCGACGTATGTGGACGCCAATCGATTCGGTTTCGACTGGATCGCCGATCGGGTGGCGCAACGGTCGATCGACTGCGACTGGGAAGTGCGGCCGGCCATCTCGTACACGGTGGGAAACGACGTGGATGACGTCGGCCGTGAGGCCGAGTTGCTGTCCTCGTTCGGCCTGCCGGCCGAGATGGTCGACCCGGGACTCCCCTTCACGACGACTGCGGCCGTGCGCGTCGAGTCGCAGGCACAGTTCGATCCCGTTCCGTTCGTCCACGATCTCGCTGACGATGTCCAGGACCGAGGGGGCAAGGTCAGCCGCAGCGTCCGTGCATTCGGCATCGAGGACAGCGGCGACGGCGTCGTCGTCCACACCTCGGCCGGCGACATCTCCGCCCGCTGGCTGGTGGCGGCGACCGGCCTGCCGTTCCTCGATCGGGGCCTCTTCTTCGCTCGATGCCCACCGGAGTCGTCATACGTCGTCGCGTGCGCCGTGGAGTCGCCACCTCCTCCAGGGATGTACCTGTCGCACGACGGGCCCAAACGCTCGATGCGGACGGCCCACGGCCCGGATGGCGAAGAGGTCCTCCTGGTCGGCGGCGAACCGCACACCACCGGCCGAGGCGGCGACACCGTTGCGCGGTATCGAGCGCTGGTCGAGTGGGCCGACACCCACTTCGGGGTGCGCGAGGTCACGCATCGATTCATGACCGAGGACTTCAAGACGCCGGATCAGGTTCCCTACGTCGGTCCCCTCCATCCCGGCCCGACGAGCGTCCTCGTCGCGACCGGCATGAACAAGTGGGGATTCACCAACGCCGTGGCAGCGGCCGAGACGAACGTGGCGACGATCACCGGCGACGATGCACCCGTCTGGGCCGAACACTGGACGTCGAACCGCGTGCCCCGCGAGGGTCTCAAGACCCTCGCGTCCGCCAACGCCGAAGTGGCGGCGCACCTCGTCGGAGGGTGGGTCGGCGCAGCGGCGCAGCGACCACGGCCCGGGCGGGGCGAGGGTCGGGTTCGCCGGCGTGGTCTGCAGCCCGTGGCCGTGTCGGTCGACGACTCCGGGGTCGAGTGTTCGGTGTCCGGCGTGTGTCCGCACCTCGGCGCCATCCTCACGTGGAACCCGGCCGAGCGGACGTGGGACTGCCCACTCCACGGCTCGCGCTTCGCGGCCGACGGCACGCTCGTGCACGGACCAGCCGTCGAGGACCTCGAACAGAAGTGAGGGAACGACGGTGACGGGGAGGAGCGGTCAGGCCGCTGGCCGCTCCTCCGCCAGCCTGGCCAACCGCTGGAGCGACCGGTGGTTCCGCTGGTGTGTCGCTGGGTCGAGCAGAGGACGAGCGAGGTTCCCGGGAAGCCGGACCGCCGGCTCCTCCAGCATCGTGATCACACAACCGTCGGCGGTCGGCAGCAGTTCGAAATGGACGATGCCGGAGATGAATGGCCGTGCGCGCACATGGAGCGAGAGCGAGCGATCGGGCTCGACGTCGAGCACCTCGGTCGAGTCGGCCAGCGCGAAGGGTCGCACCCCGACCGTGTGATGGAACCGGGTCCCGGGACTCGGCCAGTTCTGCTCGACCTCGCGGATGTTGGCGGCGCCGATGAGCCACTTCGGATAGGTCCGCGGTTCCGCCAGGATTGCGAAGACGTCGCTCGGCGCGGCGCTGGTGACGCGTGCGTTGTGGGCCATGAGGGGTCCTTCCGGTTCGGGGGGTCCGGTCTCGATACCCAACGCGTCCGACGTCTACGCCTCGCAGTCCGATCGGCGCGTGAGCGGTAGCCTCTCCTGTCGGATGAGCCAGACCGAGCCTGCCAGCAACGGCTTCCCGGGTCTCCGGCGATTCCGTTCGACGACGACGTGGACACTGCTCCTCGTGGTGTTGGCGACGGTGCCGTTGCTCGTGTCGGCCGCACGGTTCGGCCACGACTGGGTCCCGCAGGGTGACGAAGCTGCCATCACCCTCCGAGGGGACGATCTCTTCCGAGCGGAGACGCCGCTCGTCGGCATGCCCAGCACCGTGGGCGACGCGGTCGGCGAGCAGGTGCACCACCCGGGCCCGCTCGAGTCGCAAGCGATCGGCCTCGTTGCTGCGGTCATCGACGATCCACGGGTGGCGGTCGCGACCGTCGCCCTTGTCAACCTGGCGAGCGTGGTCGTCGCGCTGTTGTGGGCGCGTCGCCTCGGCGGGATGCCTTTGCTCGCCGGATCGTCCGTCGTGATGGCGCTCCTGCTGTGGTCCCTGCGTGGACCGATCCTGGCGACGCCGTACAACCCGTACGCAGCCCTCTTGCCGTACCTCGCCTGTCTGGTGTCACTCGTGGCGGTATGGGACCACCGTCGTTGGGCAGCCACCGTCGCCGTCGTCTTCGGCAGTTGGGCTGCCCAGGCGCACCTCACGACCAGCGGGCCGGTTGCCGCAGCCGTCGCGGCGATGGCCGTCGTCGCTGCGTGGAGGTGGCTGTCCCCGCGCTGGTCGGGAACACCTCGACCCGTGCTGGCCGAACGCAACCGCCTGCTGGTCGGCGCCGGCGCGCTCGTGACGGTGTGGGCAGCGCCGATCGTGGACATCGTCACGAACGACGGAGGCAACGTACGAGCGGTGCTCCGAGCGTCGGGCTCGTTGGACGAATCCACCCTGGGCCCCGCGACAGCGCTCGACATCGTGATCCACGCCGTGGGCGTCCGACCGGTGTGGGCTCAGGCGGGTACCGGGTCGATCGACCTCCTGGGGACGCCCTCGGCCGTGCAGTACTCCAGCGCTGCGCTCGTGCTGGTGGCCGCGCTCGTCACCGCAGTCGCATGTCGACGAACCAAGCCGGCGGTGACGGCCGCGGTGGTGTTGAGCGGCGCGTCGCTCCTCGCTGGCGGGTTCCTCACCGCGAAGATCCCCGACGCGTTCTTCAACGCCGTCGCCCTCCACAACTATGTGTGGCTCTGGCCGGCATCCGCGGTGCTGTGGGTGGCCGCCGTCTCGGGCCTCGTCCACCTCGTCGCCGATCGGGTACCCGATCGACCATCGGTCGCTCCGATGCTGGTGGCCACCACAGCCGTGGTGCTCGTCGTCGCCCTGGCGAGCTTCGACTCCCCGCATCGCAGCCCGGGGACAAAGGAATCGACGTACACCAAGGCGCTCGCGCCGCAGGTCGAGGCCGCACTGGATGCTGACGGCGCCTACGTGATCGATCTCAGCGAGGAGATCGCGACCTACGGACAGGGCACCGGACTGCTCTACGCGCTCGAGCACGCCGGATTCGACGTGCGCGTGCCCGCTCGCTTCGAGGCGGCATTCGGCGCGCATCGGCTGACCGACGGGCCACGAGACAAGATCGTCGTGCGCATCAGCCGCGACCAGGTCACCCCACCGCCCGGGTCACGTGTCCTGGCCGTCCTCCAACCAGACGACGACCTCCTCGAACGGCGATCCAGCGCGGAGCAGATCGTGATCGACGAGATCGAGCGACGCGGCGGGACGACCGTGGGCGACGGGACGCGCATCAGTGCAGACGAAGCCCGAGCATGGGTGGAGTCGGGCGAGTACCTCGCCTTCCTCTCGTTCCGGCTCGTCGACCCTGCGCTCGCAGCCCTGCCAGCCAGCGAACAGCTCCTCCGGTTCGTGCAGACGCCGATCGACGTGGTGACCGTCCATCTCGAACCCGCAGGCTGACCCGACCCGGCGACCCCGAGGGCTGGCCTATGCCTCGTAGACCGCGATGTCGACGGCCTTCACGCTCACCCAGAGCTGCTGACCACGGGTGACGTCCATGCCGGCCGCAGCAGCCGCCGTGATCTCCGCGGTGACGGGCACGTCGCCGCCGAGGGTCACCCGGACGCGGTCGTGGCCGGCCTCGACGTCGTGGACCGGAGCTCGCCAAGCATTCCGAGGACTCCCCGACGGTTGGTCGCCATGGAGCGCGATCGCCTGCGGGCGGATCGCCACGGCGACGTCGTCCGATGCGAGATCGTGCGGACGCACCACGGTGAGCTGGCCCCCCGAGGCGAGGTCGACCGTCCGCTCGCCAGCCATACGGCCACGCAGGAGGTTGATCCCCACCAGATCGGCGACGTACCTCGTCGCCGGACGGGCCGTCACTTCGGCTGGAGTGCCGGCCTGGGTCACTCTCCCCGCCTCGACGATGACGAGTCGATCGGCCAGCACCAGGGCGTCGATGGGGTCGTGGGTCACGAGGATCCGGATGCCT
>JBBSLH010000232.1:0-6564 GCA_038255425.1 Acidimicrobiales bacterium | reverse complement strand
TGGGTGCTCCTCCCGACCCGGACGTGCGGGTCGTGTTCGGTGGTTCAGATCGTGGCGGCTTCTCGGCCACCGGGGACTCCGTGGCCGCAGGGGCCGTCTCTGTGACCGCAGGGGCCCTCTCCGTGGCCGCAGGGGCCCTCTCCGTGGCCGCAGGGGCATCCGGCGACGGTTTCGGCTCGTTCTCGCGTTGCGATCGGGGTTGCGATTGCGACTCCGTCGGCTTGTCGCCACCACCCTTGGGCTTGCGGCGTCGGGTGTCTCGCTTGTTGCGGCGGTTCCGTCGCTCGACCTTCGGCCGAGGCCGGGTGAGCCGAACGCGCGCTCGAACGGTCGCTTCGGTGGTGCGAAGACCGAACAGCGAGGACGTCGGCTCGGCCACGACCTCGAGCTCGAGGTCGTCTTCGTGGATGCCGAGAGCGTCGAGCGCTCGTTCCTTGGCTTGTTGGACGGTCTTGCCGGTGGTGACGACCCACTGCACGGGTCGCTACCGCCGCTTCTTTTTCTTCTTCTTGGAGCTCGGCTGGTACTTGCCGCCGGCGTTGCCGTTTCCCGAGGAGCCGTTGGTCGACCCCTTGTCGGAGATGCTGCCACCCGACTCCTTGCCGCCGTCTTTCCCCGTGTCCTTGCCGTCTTTACCGTCCTTGCCGTCCTTCTGCTTGCGGGCCTCGGCTGCGGCCTTGTTGGCCTTGGCTCCGGGTGCATCGTCGTGTCCGTAGAGCGACTTGGTGATGTAACCCTGGAGCCCGATGCGATACACGCTCGAGGTCACCCAGTAGACGACCAGTGCAGCGGGGAAGTTGATCGAGATGACGCCGAAGAAGGCGGGCATGACGCGCAGCAGGATCTTCTGCTGGGGCATCGCCATGCCGCCGTCGGGGTTCCGGGCCGAGACCTGCCGCTGCTGGATGTACTGCGCACCGATCATCAGCAGGATCAGTGCCAGATACGGCAAGCCGTGGATGATCGACTCACCGAGCGCGTCGGATGTCGACTGGGCGAGATCGAGTCCGAAACTCTTCATCTCGGTTCTGCCGACGAGGTCCTGGTAGAGGCTCGACGTGTGGTCGAGGTACTGCGGATCGAAGCACTTCTCGGCGCCGTTGGCGATGGCCTCGGGGCCACACGCCTCGACCGTGGTCCGGGTCAGGCCGCGGATCAGGCGGAAGAGCAGCAGGAAGACCGGCGCCTGGACCAGCAGGGGCAGACAGCCGCCGAGCGGGTTGAGTTCGTTCTCCTGGTAGAACGCCATGAGTTCGGCGTTCATCTCCTGGCGATCGCCGCCCTTGTGCTTCTCCTGGATCTTCTTCAGTTCCGGTTGGAGCAGCTGCATCTTGATCATGCCGCGTGTGCCCTTGAGGGTGAGCGGCGTCGTGACCACCATGACCAGCAGGGTCATGAGCATGATGGCAATCGCGTAGTCAGGGACGATCGCGTAGAAGAAGTCGAGGACCTGGGCGGCCCCCTCGAAGATCGTGTCGAACATCTAGCTGGTCCTTCGGGGCATCGAACTGGTCCTTCGGGGGTCGTGACCGGGAACGGGGTCGTAGCCGTGGCCGCCCCATGGGTTGCAACGTCCGATGCGCCGAGCGGCGAACCAGGTGCCGCGGGCGGCACCGTGGGTCTCGATGGCCTCGCG
The DNA here is from genome assembly GCA_038255425.1 of Acidimicrobiales bacterium. Classification (GTDB taxonomy): domain Bacteria; phylum Actinomycetota; class Acidimicrobiia; order Acidimicrobiales; family Salinilacustritrichaceae; genus Salinilacustrithrix. Next base: position 4,928 of record JBBSLH010000232.1, on the reverse strand, counting down.
GGCATACGTCGAACACGAGGGCACGTAGCGACACGGCGACACGCGTCCGGCGAAGAGGTACTGGTAGCCGCGGATCATCGAGTCGAGCAGCCTCGCCACCGGTCCGGGACGCCGAGTGTTCTCGTTGCTGACTGGCATCGACGTCGTCGTCACGTCAGATCCGCCAACGCGGCCCGCAGGTGCTCCCGCAGGATCTCGAAGCGCAGCGTCGTGGCGCTGGGGCCGACCGACACCAGGTGCCGCCCGGGGCCGAGGAGACCCTCGTCGTGGCACTGACGCATCAGGACGCGCAACCGACGACGGAGTTGATTCCGGACGACGGCTGTGCCGACCGACCGACCGATGCCGTACGCGACCTCAGGCACCGTGCGGGTTTCGTCCTCGAACGGGGCGTAGACGACACGGACCGGGCCGGAGCGGCCTCGCGAGCGGCTCGCGTCCAAGGACGCGAAGTCTCGGCGTCGGCTGACCGCGTCGAGTGCTCGGGAAGGTTGTTCGGACACACGCGTCGGCTCAGGCCGACAGACGGGCGCGGCCCTTCGCGCGACGGTTGGCGACGACGGAACGGCCGCCACGGGTACGCATACGATGACGGAACCCGTGCTTGCGGGCCCGGCGCTGCCGCTTCGGTTGGTAGGTGCGCTTCATGAGGTGGTCGATTCCTTGTTGACTTCAGAGCGAGACGGTCGAGATCGGTGGCCCGATCGGTCGCCCGAGTCGACTCCGTCGAGGAGGCGGGGCGCACCGGACCAACCCACCACGCTACCGATCGGCCGCGAGGCCGCCAAGCGCGGGGACGCCGATCAGATTGCGACCTGCACGCGGACACGTCGGGAATCGTCTCCGAGCGGCGTGGCAGGCGTCACACGACGGGGTCTCGTCGGCGCCTCAGATCCGTCGCGACCCCACGTGACCTGGGGTTTTCGGAGCCCTTGCAATCGCCTCCCTGACGACTGCTACGGTGCGCCGCCACAGCGGTTCCTGCCGGTTGATTTTCCCCGTGTTCACCGGCTCGATCCGTGGAGCAGCGGCCGTCGCCCACGAATTCGGACGGCGTTTCGTCGTTTTGTCCACAGGTGTGGACGTAGTTGTGGATTCTCGGGAGCGGACATGGAGGCGGATCGTCGATGAGCGACGCCGAGACGGTCTGGAGCAGCTGTGCAGCGCTCCTGCGAGACCAGGTTTCCGGGGTGGTCTGGAACTCGTCGTTCCAGAACGTCGAGGCCACCGGTTTCGACGGTGAGCGGCTGACGCTCGGGTTCCCGTCGTCGGTGGTGCGCGATCGCGTCCACGACCGGTATCTGGGACTACTGCGGGCCAATCTGGCCGAATTGGGCCACATGAACGTCGATGTCGTCCTCGAGAGCCGGCCGCCGGGGCCCCAGGAGCTCCCCCTCTTCGACGAACTCTCGGCCATCCGCGACGACGGTGCCCGCGGACGGGCGGCCGGGGTCCGCGACGACGACCGACCCCACCGCGTCGACTCCGGTGCGCACACCATTCCCGCCTCTCCCACTCGGATGACCCCGCAAGCGACGCTGAACGAGCGCTACACCTTCGACGCATTCGTCACCGGTGCGTCCAACCGTTTCGCCCACGCCGCCGCCCTCCGGGTGGCCGAGACGCCGGCGCGGAGCTACAACCCGCTGTTCATCTACGGCGATGCCGGTCTGGGCAAGACCCACCTGCTCCAAGGGATCGGCAACTACGTCCTCGAGAACTACCCCAACTACCGGGTCCGCTACGTCACCTCCGAGCAGTTCCTCTCCGAGTTCGTCGATTCCATCCGTGCTGGCACCAACGAGGCGTTCAAGCGCCGGTTCCGCGACATCGACGTCCTTCTCGTCGACGACATCCAGTTCTTCGAGGGCAAGAAGGAGACGCAGGAGGAGTTCTTCCACACGTTCAACCACCTCCACACCTCGAACCGCCAGATCGTGCTCAGCTCGGACCGTCCGCCGGACGCCATCCCGACGCTCGAGGACCGACTCCGCACCCGGTTCGTCATGGGCCTGTTGACCGACATCCAGCCGCCCGACCTCGAGACCCGCCTCGCCATCTTGCGAAAGAAGGCCGAGGACGAGGTGTCCCCGGTCCCCGACGAGGTGCTCGAGTACATCGCCGCCTCGATCAACGACAACAACATCCGGTCCCTCGAGGGCGCACTCACCCGCATCACCGCCTGGGCGTCGCTCAACAAGGAGACCATCACCCCCGAACGGGCGGCCGAGACGCTCAAGGACCTCGTGTCCGAGCGCGAGGCACGGCCGATCACCCCGCAGGCCATCCTCGACGCCACCTCCGAGTACTTCAGCTACACCGTCGAAGAGTTGATCGGTCGATCCCGGACCAGGCCGCTCACCACGGCCCGCCACGTCGGCATGTACCTCTTCCGCGAGTTGACCGACCTCAGCTTCCCGAACATCGCCAAGGTCTTCGGTGGTCGCGACCACACGACGGTGATCCACGCCGTCGACCGGATCAAGACGCAGATGAAGGAACGCCGCCAGGTGTTCCAGCAGGTCACCGAACTCATCCAGAAGCTGAAAGCGGAATAGTTGCGGTCGCTTGAAACGTCTCGCACGGCCTGTGGACAACCCACTGCACGCGCGCTGGACGGACACGGCGCGCGAGGACACAACTGTGGACGCTCGGCGGCGCGTCGGTCCCGAAGCACGGGCGAACGGCACGGCTGGGGAAAGTCACCGGACAACGATCACCACGCTGACCTGCCGCGATGGGGCAGTATCCACAATCCACAATCCCCACCACCACCCCCATTCTTCTCATCACATACCTGGGTAGAAGACGAAGAAGGAGCACAGAAACCGTGAAGTTGCGTTGCGAACGAGACGTGCTCGCTGAAGCGCTGTCCACCGCGGGCAGAGCCGTCGCCAACCGTGGGGCATTGCCCGTCCTCTCCGGCGTCCGGATGGAACTCGCCGGCGACCAACTCACCCTGACCGGCTCCGACCTCGAGTTGACCGTCTCCGTGCAGCTGACCGTGGCCGGCCTCGCCGATGGCGTCTCGGTCGTGCCCAGCCGGCTCCTCAACGACATCGTGAAAGCGCTCGAACCCGGCGCCGTCGAGCTCGAGACCAACGACGAGACCGCACGCATCGCGTCGGGTCGCTCCGAGTTCTCGCTCAAGCCACTGCCGGCCGACGAGTTCCCCAAGGTCGCTGTGGTCGAGGGCGACGAGGTCCGCTTCGACGCCGAGGCGCTCGTGGGCGCGCTTCGCCAAGTCCTTCCCGCGGCCAGCACCGACGACAACCGTCAGATCCTCACCGGTGTCCTGTTGGCCGCCGAGGGCGAAGGCCTGCGCCTCGTGGCGACCGACAGCTACCGCCTCGCCGTGGTCGACCTGCCCGGCGTCAGCGTGTTGTCGTCCGGCAAGTCGGTCCTCGTCCCGTCGCGAGCGCTGTCGGAGCTCTCGAAGGCGCTGGGAGACGGCGGCGAGATCACCCTGCGTCTCGGTGAGCGCGACGCGAGCTTCGCGGTCTCGACCGACTCTGGTGCCGTGATGCTCACCACACGTCTGATCGAAGGCGACTACCCGAACTACCAGGGACTGATCCCGCAGTCGCAGCCCAACCTGCTCACCGTGTCACGGGAGCCGCTGATCGAGGCGCTCCGTCGCGTCAAGCTCCTGGCCCGCGACGCGACGCCGGTTCGGATGCAGATGTCGTCCGACGGGCTCGAGCTGCGAGCGGTCACCCAGGACGTCGGCGAGGGCACCGAGTCGCTCGATGCCGGCTACACCGGCGAAGACCTCACGGTGGCGTTCAATCCGGACTACCTGCTGGCGGGCATCGAGGCGGTCGAGGCCGAGGAGATCAGCCTCGCCACCATCGACTCGCTCAAGCCGGCCGTCGTGCGCGACCCGACGACGAACGACTTCCTCTATCTGCTCATGCCAGTGCGCGTTCAGTAGCGATTGTCCCTCCATCTCTCCCGCCTCTGGCTCACCGACTTCCGGAGCTATTCGACCGCTGACATCGAGTTGCCGGCTGGGACGACCGCAGTCCTCGGGAGCAACGGACAGGGAAAGACCAACCTCCTCGAGGCCATCGCACATCTCGCTGGTGGCTCCCTACGGGGCGCGACGACCGAGTCGATGGTCCGAGTCGGCGCGGAGCGCGCCGTGGTCCGTGCCGAGGCCGTGCGGGGTTCTCGCGAGCTGTTGGTCGAGGCCGAACTCGCCACCCGCGGTCGGGGGAGGATGCAGCTCAACCGCCAGCCGGTGAAGCGGCGCAGTGATCTCCTGGCGGCGCTCTCGGTCACCATCTTCAGTCCCGAGGACCTGATCCTGGTCAAGGGCGGGCCGGGCGAGCGGCGATCGTGGATCGACGACGCGGTGGTCGGACTCGACCCGCACGCCGACTCGGTGCGCGCCGAAGTCGACCGGATCCTGAAGCAGCGCAACGCCCTGCTCAAGGGGGTGAAGGGTCGACTCGACGAGTCGGCGGCGCTCACGCTCGACGTCTGGGACGACCGGTTGACCACCGCCGGCGAGGCCCTGGTCGCCCGACGACAGGCAGCACTCGACCAGCTGACGCCGCGGATCGCGACCGCCTATCACGACCTCGCCGGCCGAGATCTCCCGATCGAGACCACGTATCAGGCCACGTGGGCCGCTTCGGGTCTGGCCACCGCACTTGCCGAAGCGCGGAGCCACGACCTCCGCCGTGGCATCACCACCGTCGGTCCCCATCGTGACGAGGTCGCGTTCTCGCTCGACGGTCTCCCGGCCCGCACGCACGCCAGCCAGGGCGAGCAGCGATCGTTGGCGCTGGCGATGCGACTGGCGGTCCACCGGGCCGTCACCGACGCGCACGAGGTCAGTCCGATCCTGTTGCTCGACGACGTGCTGTCCGAACTCGACGACGATCGGGCCGCGGCGTTGCTCGCGAACCTGCCGCGCGGGC
>JBBSLH010000231.1:0-6577 GCA_038255425.1 Acidimicrobiales bacterium | reverse complement strand
GTCGATCCATCCGATGATCCAGGCTGCGCCGGACGGGACGCCCATCCACACCGCAGCGTTCGCCGACGCTGCGGGCGGTCCGATGGGCGACCGCGCGGTGATCGACGGGGCCAAGATCCTGGCGTGGACGATCCTCGACCTATGGCTCGTCCCGGGAGCGCTCGATGCCTCCCAGAAGGAGTTCGACGACCGCGTCGGGGACTGATCGCTCCCGCACTCGTCGTGCGGAGCCCAGCGTTCACGGGCACGATCGGCGGTCACCGGTCGGACCGGCGCCAGGTCCTACCATCTCCCTGTGGCCGAATTCGCTCGGGGGCTGCACCCCCGGAACCCATCCCCGTCCGGCTCGCTGGCGCCAGCGCGTCCGGGTCACTCGCTCCTCGCATGACGGTCTACATCGGTGAGGATTTCACGAGCGAGGAGGCGGACATCCTTCGGCGCTACTTCACCAATCTCGACGGTCCGGTGTTCGCACTCGTCAACCTCCCCGAGGTCGTCAAGGGTGCGCTGTTCGCTCGCTACTCCCGCTCGCCGAAGTCGCTGCGCCGTCTCTTCCTGGATGAATTCGTCGGTGATCTCGACATCAGTGGCGACCTCTCGGTCGACGCGACCATCGGGCTCGAGCGGGCCGAGCAGCTCTACCAGAAGGTGTTCCTCGAGTACGGCGACGACTCGGTCGCCCAGCTCGGTGGCGTCCACCTGGCCTGCGAGCAGGCATCGAACATCCTGACCAAGATCCTCGAGTGGGGTCGACTGGCCGCGTACCTCGAGCAGTCGACCCGTTACATCGCCTACGATGCCCGGCTCGGCGGTCGGTATCGCTACTACCGCGATCCCGAGGTGCTCACGTCGCCGCTCGGCCTCCGTTACGTCGCCGAGATGGACGGCATGTTCGACGCCTACGCGTCACTCGTGCCGGTCATGCAGGACTTCTTCCGTGAGCAGTTCCCCAAGACAGACGCCGACACCGACTTCGTCTACCGCCAGGCAATCAAGGCCAAGGCGCTCGACTCCATCCGAGGCATGCTGCCGGCGGCATCGTTGTCGAACGTCGGCATCTACGGGACCGGCCAGGCCTACGAGATGCTGCTCTACCGGATGCGGAGCCATCCGCTCCCCGAGTCACGCGCCTACGCCGACCTGATGCTCACCGAATTGCGCAAGGTCATTCCGTCGTTCCTGCGTCGAGTCGACCTGCCCGACCGGGGCGAGGTCTGGCGCGACTACTTCGAGGACCGCGAGACGGCGATGTCGTCCATCGCCGGGAAGCTGCTCCGTGGTATCGAGCCCGAAGACGTCCCCGAGGTCACGCTCGTCGACTTCGATCCCGACGCCGAGATCAAGGCCGTCGCCTCGATGCTCTACGCCTACTCCGACCTGCCCGAGACCCAACTCGAATCCAAGGTGCGGGCGATGTCGGTCGAGGACCGGATCGCGGTGATCCGCGCCTACGAGGGCGACCGGAAGAACCGACGCCACAAGCCGGGACGCGCCCTCGAACGCCCGACGTATCGGTTCGACGTCCTGGCCGACTACGGCGCCTTCCGTGACCTGCAGCGCCATCGGATGCTCACGATCGAATGGCAGAAGCTGACGACCCGGCACGGGTACGTCCGGCCGCCCGCGGTCGACGCCGCCGACCAGACGGCAGCCTTCGACGACGCGCTCGAACGCTCGGCCGATCTCCACGACGATCTGCTCGACGACTTCCCCGAACAGGCCAGCTACGCCGTGTCGTTGGCCTACAAGGTCCGGTTCTACATGGACGTCAATGCGCGTGCCGCGACGCACATGCTCGAACTGCGCTCCGGACCCCAGGGCCACCCGGCGTACCGACGGGTGGCGCAGGACATGCACCGCCTGATCGCCGAGGAGGCCGGGCACAAGGCGATCGCCGAGGGGATGCGCTTCGTGGACCACTCGGCTGAGCCAGCGCTCGAACGACTCGACGCGGAACGCGCCGCCGAGCAGCGTCGCTCGGCTCCTCACACCTGAGGACATCGTGAGCACATCGATCGTCCTGCGTGGCGGCGACGTGCTCGTCGACGGTCGTTGGACGCGCGCCGACCTGTGCATCGTCGACGGGGTGATCGTCGACTCCGCCCCGGCCGACGCCGAGGATGTCGACGTCGCCGGCCTCCTGGTGGCACCGGGACTCGTCGACCTCCAGTGCAACGGCGCAGTCGGCATCGACCTCCGCACGGACCCAGAACGCCTGTGGGAGTTGGCGGCAGCCTTGCCTCGCTTCGGAGTGACCGCATGGCTTCCCACGATCGTGACCTCGAGTCCCGACGTGATCGAGCGGGCGCAGTCGGCGCTCGCCGCCGGTCCTCCGAACGGGTGGTCGGGGGCGGTCCCGCTCGGGCTCCACCTCGAAGGCCCGTTCCTGTCGCCGAACGCGGCGGGCGCGCACCCGATCGACCTGCTGCGACCGCCGTCGCTCGGCGCGATCGAGTCGTGGTCGCGGGCTGACGGCGTCGCGCTGGTGACACTGGCCCCGGAACTCGACGGTGCGCTGGATGTGGTCGAAGCACTCGTGGCCCGGGGTGTCGTCGTCTCGATCGGTCATTCCCAGGCGACTGCAGCGCAGGCGTCGGCCGCCGTCGACGCCGGGGCCACGTCGGTTACCCATCTGTTCAACGCCATGTCGCCTCTTCACCATCGTGAGCCCGGCGTCGCCGGCGCAGCCATGAGCGACGGCCGTCTCGCCGTCGGTCTGATCGCGGACGGGATCCACGTCGATCCGCGGGTGGTCGGCATCGCCGAGCGAGCGCTGGGAGAGCGGCTGATCCTGGTGAGCGATGCCGTGGCGCTCCTCGGTGTCGATGGAATCGACTTCACGCACGGCGTTCGACTGCCCGACGGAACGCTCGCCGGCAGTGTCCTCCCGCTGGTCCAAGCCGTTCGCAATCTCGTGGACTTCACCGGGTGTTCGCCCGAGCGGGCCGTCGCCGCTGCCAGCGGCCGACCGGCGTCAGTCCTCAGCGACCCGACCCGGGGCACGTTGTCCACCGGTGGTCGCGGCGACGTGACCGCCCTCGACCTCGACCTCGACCTCCACCTCACGGTCGTGGCCGGCGACATCGTCCACCGCAGGCACCGCCACGATTGACCGGTCCGGGCGATGGTGGTGCTGAGGGGGATGAGGCTCTTGTGGAGATTGGGGGTTGAGTTCCTGGAGAGGGCTGTGTAGCGTTCGGGCGCAACCGAGCGGGTGGAGTCGCTGGAGGCATTGTTCATGCGCGTCCCACTTCGCCCTCGAGACCTGATCGCTGTCATCGCCCTGGGAGCATTCGCGCTCGCAGGGTCGGGCACGCATGTCGTGAAGTCGGGCGAGACACTGAGTGACATCGCGAACGACCACGGGACGACCGTGCGTGCGCTGGTCGCCGAGAACGGGATCAAGAACCCGAATCTCGTGGCGGCCGGCCGGTCACTCGCGATCCCGTCGGGCGGGGGAGGCGGCCGTGGCGCCACCGCCAGCAGTGGGACGACCTACGTCGTGGAGAACGGCGACACGCTGGGCGCCATCGCCCGGAAGTTCGGGACCAGTGTTCGATCACTGGTCGAGGCGAACGGCATCACCAACCCGAACCTGATCCGGACGGGCAAGAAGCTCACCATCGCCGGGTCGTCCGGCGGCGCTGCGGCACCGGCGGCATCGGGTGGAGCGAGCTCGGGCGTGCAGCTCGCCGGGCAACGGCACCTCGTCAAGTCCGGCGACACGATCGCTGGAATCGCCCAGCGGTACGGCGTCACCCAGGCCGATTTCGTGCGTTGGAACGGGCTCCAGGAAGGAAAGATCTACGCCTCGACCCGCCTCGTGCTGTTCAACCCCGGCACCCTGCCCGGGACGTCATCTGCATCGGGATCGGCCCAGTCGCACACCGTGGGCAACGGTGAGACGCTCGGCAGCATCGCTGGCCGCTACGGCTCGTCGAGCTCGGCCATCGCCAAGGCATCCGGGCTCGCCAGCGTGAACCAGATCCGCGTCGGTCAGAAGCTGACGATCCCCGCAGGCGGTGGCGGCGGGGGAGCGCGCTGCCCTGTACCCGGATCGAGTTTCACCAACGGCTGGGGGTTCGCACGCAGCGGCGGACGCTCCCATGCAGGAATCGACCTGTTCGCAGCACGAGGTACGCCGATCTACGCGCCGGTGAGCGGCTGGGTTGACATCGCGACCGGCACGATCGGTGGACATCAGTTCCGTCTCACCGACTCGAGCGGGATCCTCTGGTTCGGGAGCCACATGTCCGACTTCGGCGAGTCCGGCCAAGTGCGCGCTGGAGACGTCATCGGCTACGTCGGCGACAGCGGCAATGCGAAGGGCAGTAGTCCCCACCTGCACTTCGAGATCCATCCCAGCGGTCAGGCCGTGAACCCGTACCCGCTGCTTCGCGCCGCCTGCTGACCAATCGGAAAGTTACCGCTCGGTAGGCCCGGATCGTCCACGTTTGGGGGTGCTTGGCACGCCCCTCCGGGTTGACGTACGGTTGCCTCCGGTTGGTGCCATCGGTCACGTAGGAGACGAGCACCATCCCGGCGAAGGATCTTCACCGACGGACCACTGACGAGGGACACTGATGGACGCTGCGATCTCGCTACGCAACGTGACGAAGCGCTTCGGTTCCCACACGGTGCTCCAGGACGTGTCGTTCGACATCCCTCGCGGCAAGATCTCCGCCGTCATGGGACCGTCAGGCACCGGCAAGTCGGTGCTGTTGAAGAACGTCATCGGGCTGTTGCGCCCGGACGGCGGGGAGATCTGGGTCGACGGTGAAGAAACCGTCGGCATGGGCGAGAAGGACCTCTATCGTGTCCGCCGCAAGTTCGGCGTGCTGTTCCAGGACGGCGCACTGTTCGGCTCGATGAACATGTTCGACAACATCGCCTTCCCGCTCCGTGAGCACACGAAGAAGTCCGAGAAGGAGATCCGCGAGATCACCCTCGACAAGGCCAGCCTCGTCGGCATGCTCGACCACATGAAGAAGTTCCCCGGCGAGGTCTCCGGCGGCATGAAGAAGCGTGCTGGCCTCGCCCGCGCACTCTCGATGGACCCCGAGATCATCCTCTTCGACGAGCCCGACTCAGGCCTCGACCCGGTCCGCGTCTCCTACCTCGACGAACTGGTCAAGAAGATCCAGGAGGAGACGGGCGCGACGTTCCTGATCATCACGCACAACATCGCGTCGGTGATGCGCACGTCCGACTACATCGCGGTGCTCTACCAAGCCGGTCTCGTGAAGTTCGCCTCCAAGGAGGAGATGCGCACCACCGACAACGAGCTCATCCGCCAGTTCCTCGCCGGCCGGGCCATGGGCCCCATCGGCATGGACGAGATGGCCGAGGAGCGCACGGAGATCGAGAAGGAACTCATGGAACGCGAGCGGGCTCGCATCGTGGCGGCCGGTCGCGACGTCGACGACTACGGCGTGATGACGGTCTGAGCGTGATCAGCTCGTTCCTTCCTCCCGACAACGAGTTCCGTCCATGATCGGCAAGGCGCAGTTCGTCGTCCGCGAGACGGGCAACATGTTCGCGATCTCCCTCGAGGGGTTTCGCCGGACGTGGGACGTCAAGTCCTGGTGGCGCGAGTACATCGGCCAGTGCTGGTTCATCGCCAAGGTCTGTTCGATTCCCGTGGTGCTCATCTCGATCCCGTTCGGGGCCGTCATCGCCCTGCACGTGGGCACCTTCTCTCGTCAGCTCGGCGCCGAGTCGACGACGGGCGCGGCCATGGTCCTCGCCATCGTCCGTGAGGCCGCACCCATCGCGACCGCGTTGTTGATCGCGGGAGCAGGTGGGTCCGCCATGACGGCCGACCTCGGTTCGCGCAAGATCCGAGACGAGCTCGCCGCCATGGAGGTCATGGCCATCAACCCGGTGCACCGGCTCGTCACCCCCCGCCTGTGGGCCGCGGCGACCGTCGGGTTGTTCATGGTCTCGCTCGTGTCGGTCGCTGGCATCTCTGGCGGCTACTTCTTCAACGTCGTCATCCAGAAGGTGACACCGGGGGCCTACTTCCAGGGCTTCACCTCCCTCGTGCAGCTCCCCGACCTCTGGTCGTCGCTGTTCAAAGCGGTGATCTTCGGGTTCATCGCCGCCACCGTGTCCTGTTACAAGGGCATCTACGCCAAAGGCGGGCCGAAAGGCGTAGGCGATGCCGTCAACCAGGGCGTCGTCATCTCCTTCATCCTGATCTTCTTCTCGAACCTGATCATGACCTCGCTCTACTTCGCCCTCGTCCCCCCGAAGCTCTGATGGCCGCGGTAACACGACTCACCAAGCCGTTCACGAGCATCGGCACCGGAATCGGCAACGGGCTCGAGGACGCGGGCAAGCAGATCACCTTCTACTTCCAGGTGCTGTGGGACGTGCTCACCTCGAACATCCTGCGCCTCAAGTACAAGAACGTCGTCTTCAGTCTGGTGTCCGACATCACGGTTGGTGCCGGGGCGCTCATCGTGGGCGCAGGCATGGTGTTCGTCATCTTCTCGATGTCGTTCTTCACGGGCGCCAACGTGGGCCTGCAGGGCTACGCCGGTCTCGAACAGATCGGTGCCGAGGCGTTCACCGG
>JBBSLH010000230.1:0-6670 GCA_038255425.1 Acidimicrobiales bacterium | reverse complement strand
CGGATCATGAAGAAGATGACGGCCTTCTGCGACGAGATGGACGATCTCCTCATGGGCAACGAGATCTTCGAGGCCCGCACCCGCGGCATCGGCGTGATCCCGCCCGAGCTCGCCCAGCTCTACGGCCTCTCCGGCGCCAACCTCCGCGCCTCGGGCGTCGACTGGGACCTGCGCCGCGACAGCGAATCGCCGCTCGCTTGGAAGCACGCCGACTTCAAGGTGATCACCCACACCGACGGCGACTCGTACGCCCGCACGTGGTGCCGCCTCCAGGAGATCCGAGAAGCTGCCAAGATCGTCACGCAGCTCCTCGACGACCTGCCCTCCGGGCCGATCATGGCCAAGGTCCCCCGCATCATCAAGGTGCCGGCGGGCGAGGCCTACGTCGCCACCGAGAACCCGCTCGGCGAGATGGGCTACTACGTCGTCTCCAAGGGCGACCTCGGACCGTTCCGGGTCAAGATCCGCACCGCCAGCTTCTCCAACGTGTCGATCGTTCCGTGGCTGCTCCGCGGCGTCTACGTCCCCGACATCATCACGATCCTGGGTTCGCTCTACTTCATCCTCGGAGACATCGACAGATGATGGGAGCAAACATCATCGCCGGCGCCTTCGACGCGTACTGGTCGCAGTCGATCCTGCGCTCGGTCGGCATCCTCGCCGCCGTGCTGTTGCCCGCTGGCGCCTTCGTGCAGGCCTATCTGTTCAAGATGGTCTCCTGGATGCAGAACCGCCTCGGCCCGATGGAGGCCGGTCCCCACGGTTCGATGCAGCTGCTCGCCGAGGTCGGCAAGTCGCTCCAGAAGGAAGACATCGTCCCCGACCGTGCCGACAAGGCGCTGTTCAAGCTGGCGCCGTACCTCGTGGTCGGCACAGTGCTGCTCACCTACATCGCGGTGCCCTTCGGCCCCGACATGGTGTTCATCGACAACCGGGTCTTCGGCACCGGCATCTTCTTCGTGATGGCCGTCTCGTCGATCTCGGTGATCGGCATCATCCTCGCCGGTTGGGCGTCGGCATCGAAGTACTCGCTCCTCGGTGGCCTCCGTGCCGCAGGCCAGCTCATCGCTTACGAACTCCCGCTCGTGCTCTCGGTCGTCGGCGTGGTGATCCAGGCCGGCACCCTCGACCTGCAGGGCATCGTCGCCGCACAGGCCGAGGGCGAGATCTTCGGCTGGGGCGGCATCGGTAACCCGTACATCCTCACCCAGGGTGTGGCGCTGCTGATCTTCATGATCGCCATGCAGGCCGAGCTCGGCCAGACGCCGTTCGACATGCCCGTCGCCGAATCCGAGCTCGTCACCGGCTACATGACCGAGTACACGGGCCTGCGATTCCTGCTCTTCTTCATCGGCGCATTCGCCTCGGCCGGTGCGTTCTCGGCCATCGCCGCCACCCTGTTCCTGGGCGGCTGGTACGTGCCGGGCCTCGACCTGACCGCCAACTACATGAACGTGGTCGGACCGATCGTGCTGTTCGCCAAGATCATGATCTTCGGCGGCATCATCTTCTTCGTCCGCTTCACCTACCCCCGATTCCGAGAGGACCAGCTCCAGCGTTTCGCATGGAAGGTCCTCATTCCGCTGGCGCTCGTCAACATCTTCGTCACCGGTGTCCTCAAGGTGGTCTTCTGATGCCGAAACCCCAACTTCCCGGCGTCATCAAGGGCCTGACCGTCACCTTCAAGGAGATGCTGTCTCCGAAGGTCACCGTGCAGTACCCACGCGAGAAGGAGCCGCCGCCCACCCGGTCTCGCGGCGTCCTCGCCCTCAAGGAAGAGAACTGCACGGTCTGCATGCTGTGCTCGCGCAGCTGCCCCGACTGGTGCATCTACATCGAGGGCCACAAGGAGAAGGCGCCGCCCCGCCGTCCCGGTGGCAAGCCGCGCACCGTCTCCGCCCTCGACCGGTTCGACATCGACTACGCGCTGTGCATGTACTGCGGCATCTGCGTCGAGGTCTGCCCGTTCGACGCGCTCTTCTGGACCCCGGAGTTCGAGTACTCCGAGCCCCGCATCGCCGATCTGCTCCACGACAAGGAACGTCTCGGCGAGTGGATGGAAACCGTCCCGGACTTCGAGCCGTACGACTCGGGCTCCGAGCAGAAGGTCCGAAAGGTCCCGCGCTGATGGTTCTCGCTGCTGACGGGTTCGCCCAGAACGTCTTCTTCTACGTGATCGCTGCTGGCATGGTCTTCTCGGCCATCCGCGTCGTCACGGTCAAGAACGTCGTGCACGCCGCCATGTTCCTCGTGTTGGTGTTGGCCGGCGTCGGCGCGCAGTTCATCCTGCTGGCGTCCGAGTTCGTCGCCGCCACCCAGGTGCTCGTCTACATCGGCGCCGTGGTCGTCCTCGTGCTCTTCGGCGTCATGCTCACCCGGGCCAAGCTCGGCGAAGACGTCAACCTGACCAACGACTACTGGTGGCTGGGAGCGATCTCGGCCGTCATGGTCTTCGGGATCATGGCCTACTCGTTGCTCGACTACTACGGCGACGACCCGCTCGGCGCTCAGCCCGGCAACGTCGAGAGTCAGATCACGAACAACACCGAGCAGGTGTCCGACGCCATCTTCGGTCAGTACTTGGTGCCGTTCGAGATCATCTCGGTGCTGCTCCTCGGCGCTCTCGTGGGGGCCATCGTGTTGGCCCGAAAAGACTGAACGGAAGGACTGAGGACCCATGGACGACGTCATGCTCAACCAGTTCCTGCTGCTCGCCGCCATCTTGTTCTCGACCGGCGTCTACGGCGTCCTGGCCAAGAAGAACGCCATCCTCGTGCTCATGTCGATCGAGTTGATCCTCAACGCGGTCAACATCAACCTCGTGGCCTTCGGTGCGCACAACGGCACCATCGCCGGGTCGGTCTTCGCCCTGTTCGTGATCGCTGTGGCCGCCGCCGAGGTCGGCGTCGGCCTCGCGATCGTCCTGCTCATCTACCGCAACCGCAAGAGCGTCGACCTCGACGACGTTGCGCAGATGAAGGGCTGACCCAGTGTTCTCGAGCGCAGTGATCGCTGCTGAAACGGTCGAGGCCGTTGTCGCCGTTCAGGCCACGGAGGCCGGTTGGTTCCTCGAGCACGCCTACTTCGTGCCGCTCCTCATGGCGGCGTCGTTCGGCATCACGCTCGCCATCGGCAAGCGTCTCGGCAAGAACGCGTCGTGGATCGGCATCGTGGCCATCGGCACGTGTTTCCTCTTCGCCATCGCCGCCAACGTCCAGTGGAACACCTACGTCCAAGACTCCGAGCACGCCGGTGAAGTCGAGGCCGACAGCCACGCCGACGAGGCCGACACCCACGGTGAAGAAGACCCCGCGGCCGACGACCACTCGGGCGACGAAGCCCCTGCCGACGACCACGCCGGAGACCCGGTCGAGGAGGACGAGCACTCGCTCGGAGCTGACGACGCCTTCGGCCCGCTCGTCGACGGTGAGACCGCCGCCGCACGTGCGCCCCCTGTGGTGGCCGAGGAAGCCGCCGAGGAGGAGCACCACGCTCCCGAGTACGAGGTCGTCCCCGTCACCCAGACCTGGACCTGGTGGACCAGCGGAACCGTCGAGTTCCAGGCCGGGATGCTCCTCGACGGCATGGCCGTGATGATGCTCTTCGTCGTCACCCTGATCTCGCTGCTGGTGCACATCTTCAGCACCGACTACGTCGCCGGCGACCGCCGCTACACGCACTACTTCGCCTTCCTGAGCCTCTTCTCCGCCTCGATGCTCGGCTTCGTGATGGCGCAGAACACGCTGCAGCTCATCACCATGTGGGAGCTCGTCGGCGTGTGTTCGTTCGCCCTCATCGGTCACTGGTGGGAGGAGAAGCCCAACTCCGACGCTGCGCTCAAGGCGTTCCTCACCAACCGCGTCGGCGACGTCGGCCTCTTGGTCGGCATGATCACGCTGTTCTTCGCAGCCAACCAGACCTTCGACATCGTCGAGATCAACACGCTGGCCAACGAGGGTGCGATCACCCACACCGCATTGCTGGTGTCGAGCCTCTGTCTGCTCGCCGCCGTGATGTCGAAGTCGGGCCAGTTCATCCTCCACACCTGGCTGCCCGACGCCATGGCCGGCCCCACGCCCGTCTCCGCCCTCATCCACGCCGCCACCATGGTCGTGGCCGGCGTGTTCATGGTCGCCCGGATGTACGGCGTGTTCTGGAACGGACTCGTCATCGGCGGCTCGTCGATCAACGCCATGGCCGTCATCGGCGGCGTCACGGTCATCGGTGGTGCAGGACTGGCGTTCGTCCAGTCCGACATCAAGAAGGTCCTCGCCTACTCGACCATCAGCCAGCTCGGCTACATGGTCATGGCCCTCGGTGTCGGCGCCTGGACCGCCGGCATGTTCCACCTCTTCACCCACGCGTTCTTCAAGGCCGGCCTGTTCCTCGGCGCCGGCTCAGTGGCTCACGCGGTGCACAGCTTCGACATGAAGAAGGACATGGGTGGCATGAAGCAGTTCATGCCCAAGACCTTCGCCACCTTCATGATCTGCACCGGCGCGCTGATCGGCATCTTCCCGCTGGCCGGCTTCTGGTCGAAGGACGAGATCCTCGCCGGCGCCGACCAACTCGGCAGCGGCTACACGGCGTTCATGGTCGTCGGGACCGTCGGTGCCTTCATGACCGCGGCGTACATGACCCGGCTCATCTACCTCACGTTCTTCGGCGAGTTCCGTGGCGGTCATCACGACGATGACCATGCGACCGACCACGCCGACGATCACGCCGCTGATCTTCATGACACAGCACACGGCGATCCGCACGAGTCGGGCCCGCGCATCCTCGTCCCGCTCTACATCCTCGCCACGCTCGCCGTCGTCGCCGGGTTCACCAACCTCCCCGACACGGGCGCGCTGTCGTTCATCCCCGAAGGCCTCGCGTTGCGGTTCGAGCATCTCTACGAGCCGGTCGGCGCCTACTTCCCGAGCTTCGGTTCGGTCGAGGCGGCGTTCGCACATCCCGAGTTCAGCTGGCAGATCGCCGTCGGCTCGAGCCTCGTCGGCTTCCTCGGGATCGGCCTCGCCTACGCCTGGTACTTCAAGGGCATGGGGCCGCACGGCATCACCGAGCGCTCCAAGATCGCCAAGGCCGGTCACACGCTCCTCGTCGAGAAGTACTACCTCGACCACCTCTACACCGGGATCATCGCCGGCGGCGTCAAGGGCCCCATCGCCAAGGGCGTCAACTGGTTCAACAAGCACGGCCTCGACGGCATCGTCGACGGGGCAGGCAAGGGAGCCGTGGTCGGCGGCAAGTTCGTCTACAACACGATCGACCAGAAGATCGTCGACGGGGCCGTCGACGCCTCCGGGGCCACCGCCGAGGGCGGCGGTCAGGTATTCCGGCAGATGCAGACCGGCAAGGTCCAGCAGTACGCCGCCATCTTGTTCATCGCCAGTGTCGTGCTCGCGGGCACGTTCATCATCGTCATCTAGAGGATCAGGGACACGTACATGGATTTCATCCAGGACTGGGGACTCACCGTCATGGTGTTCGCGCCGCTCGCCGGCGTGGCCCTCATGATGCTGTTCCCGAAGGAAGCCGAGGAGTCGCACAAGCTCGTCGCGATGGGAGCCTCGCTGGTCAGCGCGGCGTTCGGCATCGCGGTGTTCGCCGACTTCGACTTCGACAACACGGGCGTCATGCAGTTCGCCCGTTCCGACGCGTGGATCGACGTGATCAACGCCCGGTACTCGATCGGCATCGACGGTCTGTCGGTCCCGCTGATCGCGCTGACGCTGCTCATCACCCCGCTGGTGATCATCTACTCGTGGAACCACTTCCCCGAGCCCCACAACCCCAAGGCCTTCCTCAGCCTCATCCTGGTGCTCCACACCGGCATGCTCGGCACGTTCGTCGCCCAGGACCTGATCCTGTTCTTCGTCTTCTTCGAGGTCGTCCTGTTGCCGATGTACTTCATGATCGGTGTCTGGGGCGGACCCGAGCGCCAGTACGCGTCGATCAAGTTCTTCCTCTACACGCTGTTCGGTTCGGCGCTCATGATCCTGAGCTTCCTCGCGCTGTTCTTCCTCACCGGGGGAACGACGTTCGAGATGGCCGAACTGGCCGAGAAGGTCCAGTCGATGGACATCGCCCGAGGCACGCAGATCCTCGTGTTCGGCGGCATGTTCATGGGCTTCGGCATCAAGGTGCCGATGTTCCCGTTCCACACGTGGTTGCCCGACGCCCACACCCAGGCCCCCACGCAGGGCTCGGTCATCCTGGCCGCCGTCCTCCTGAAGCTCGGTACGTACGGCTTCATCCGTGTCGCCCTCCCCATCCTCCCCGAGGGTGCCGAGGCATGGGCGCCCTGGATCGGTCTGCTCGCCGTCATCGGCATCATCTACGGCGCACTGGGCTGTCTCGCCCAGACCGACATGAAGCGGCTCATCGCCTTCTCGTCGGTGGCCCACATGGGCTACGTGATGCTCGGCATCGCCACGCTCACCGACTTCGGCCTCAACGCCGCCGTCTTCGGCATGGTCGCCCACGGCCTCATCACCGGCATGCTCTTCTTCGTCGCCGGTTCGCTCAAGGAGCGCTACCACACCCTCGAGATCAAGCGTCTCGGCGGTCTGCTCCTCTCGGCGCCCCGCATGGGCTGGATCCTCGGCCTCTGCACCATGGCGTCGCTCGGTCTGCCCGGCCTCGCCGGCTTCTGGGGCGAGTT
>JBBSLH010000229.1:0-6680 GCA_038255425.1 Acidimicrobiales bacterium | reverse complement strand
CTCATCTCGACCACGGGGGAGGACATCGGCGAGATCACCGATGTCGTCGGCTCGAGCGGTCCCGACATCACGCCGGCATGGATCGCCGTGAAGACGGGCTGGTTCTCGCAGCGCCTCGTGCCGTTCAACATCGTCGTCCAGGACGGCGACACGTTCCGGACCGACTGCACCCCCGAAGACGTCAAGAACGCGCCAAAGGTGCCGGTCCACTTCGAGCCCGCTGGTCACGACCTCGAAGAACTCTGCGACTACTACCGGGTCAGTCTCGTCTGATCCATCGGTTTCGTCCCTGGCTCGCGGGCTGTCGGTCCCACTCGGATCGGCAGTCCGCCTTTCGGGGCGAAGTTGGCGATGCCCGCACCACGCACGTCGGGCTTCTCGAGTTCCCACGTCACCCGCTGCGCGAGTCGTACGGCGAGGACCTGCAGTTCGAGGGTGGCCAGCGCGAACCCGATGCACTTGCGGTAGCCGCCGCCGAAGGGCACGAATGAATACGGCTCGGGCTCGCCGTGCTCCCACCGTTCGGGTCGGAAGACGAGCGGATCGCCCCAGACCTCAGGCAGGCGATGGGTCAGATACGGGCTGTACATGATCAGGCTGCCGCCCGGGATCGTGTAGCCGTCGTGATCGAAGTCGTCGATCGACACGCGTCCGCTGACGACGCCCGGCGGCCACAGGCGGAGGGTCTCTCGCACCACGCCGTCGACGAGTGGCATCGATCGGAGGTCGTCGATCGTCGGCGCCCGGTCGCCGATGGTGTCCCGCACCTGCTCTCGGAGCGAGCGGAGTACCTGGGGGTTGGCCCCGAGTGCATGGACGATCCACGCCGCCGCCGATGACGTCGTGTCGTAGCCGGCAGCGATGAGACTGCGGACCTGGTCGCAGATCTCCGCGTCGCTGAGCGGCGTGTCCTCCCCGTCGACCTCATCGGTGGCGGCCAGCAAGGCCGACAGCGTGTCGGGCGAAGCGTCGGCGTCGACGCCCTCGGCGCGACGGCGTGCGATCTCGTCCAGGATGATCGCGTCCATTCGCTTCCGGGCACGGACCGCCTTGCCGTAGGGCAGGAACGGAAGGTCGATGTCGATGCGAGAGAACGGGGTCCGCGCGACGTACGCCAGCGTCGGCTCGAACACGTCGCCGATCTCGTCGGCTCGTGCAGCAAACTCCTCGCCGAACAGTGATCGGACCACGACTCGTCGTGTTGCATGGCGGAGATCGCGATAGGCGTCGATCGACCGGCCTGGCGTCCACTGGTCGAGCGCTCGGTCCATCTCCTCGACGATCAGATCCAACCGGGCATCGGTTCGTTTCACACCGAATGCCGGCTGCACGAGCCGGCGGCGTCGTCGGTGTTCGTCCCCATCCGTCATGACGAGCGACGTCGGGCCATTGCTGACCTCGAGCAACTCGAACGCCTCGCCCCACAGGAAGTTCTCGGGCTCGTCGGCGAGGATGCGGCGGTTGGCCGAGGGGCCGACCAGGTAGACGACCCGGATCGAGACGCTGTAACCGACGTCGGCCACCGGCCCGAATCGTTCGTAGGTCCGGTCCAGGACCCACGCCAGGTCGTTCACCTTGGCGGCCATCCGTAGGTGCTCGATCAATCCGGGCCGCGGTATCGGTCTCCCCATGGGATCTGTCTACTCCCAGCGCGTACCGTCTGACCGGTGAGCGACACCCGCGCCAAACAGCAGTACCGCCAGTCACGTTTCACTCGGCCCGACGGCGCGTGTGAGATCGTCCTCGTGCGCCACGGCGAGTCGCAGCCCGCGGACCCGGACAACCCGTTCCCGCTCGTGGGCGGTCACGGCGATCCGCCGCTCCATGAACCCGACGGAGTCGACCAGGCCGAGCGAGCGTGCCGACGACTCATCGAGTCGGGCGAGGAGTGGGCCGCCGTCTACGTCACGACGCTGCAGCGGACCAGGCAGACGGCGAAGGTCCTGATCGACCACCTCGGTGTCGAACCGATCGTCGAGGCCGACCTGCGTGAGGTCCATCTCGGCGACTGGGAGGGCGGCGAGTTCCGCAAGCGGGCGGCCGAACTCGACCCCGTGATCCTCGACATGTGGAAGCAGCAGCGTTGGGACGTCGTGCCCGGCGCGGAGGACGCCGATGCGTTCGCTGAACGAGTCCGCAACGGCATCGAACGCATCGCCGCGGCCCATCCCGACGAGACGGTCGCCGTGTTCACCCACGGCGGGGTCATCGGCCAGATCATCAGCGAGGCGACTGGGGCGCGCGGGTTCGCGTTCACCGGTTCCGACAACTGCGGCATCAGCCACCTCGTGGTGACCGGGGACCGATGGATCGTGCGAGCGTGGAACGACACCGGCCACCTCGCGAACCGCTTCACGAACGAACCCGAAGAGCCCCTGATCTGATGGACACGGTCTGATGGAGATCAGCAAGACCTTCGGCTTCGAGTCGGCGCACTCGCTCCCCAACGTCCCCGACGGCCACAAGTGTGCCCGTGTCCACGGCCACAGCTTCCGCTGCGTCGTCCGCATCGAAGGGCCGGTGGGAGACGACTCCGGTTGGGTGATGGACTTCGCCGACCTCAAATCGGCGGTGCAGCCGACGATCGACGCGCTCGACCACCGCAACCTCAACGACATCGACGGCCTGGAGAATCCGACGAGCGAGGTCCTGGCGACCTGGATCTGGCGCCGGATCGTCGACGGATTGCCAGGACTCGCGGCGGTCGAGGTCCACGAGACCTGCACCAGCGGCTGCACCTACCGAGGAGACTGACCACATGAGCGACGACCTCACGCTGCTCGGCCGGGAACACCATGGCCCGGTCGACCATGTCGAGACGTTTCCCGCGCCCGACGGCTGCACCCGCGTCGTGTTCACGACCGACGAGGTGAGCTCGCTGTGTCCGGTCACCAAACAGCCGGACGTGTCATCGGTGCGGATCGCCTACGTGCCGGCCGAGCGCTGCATCGAGTCGAAGTCGCTCAAGCTCTTCCTCTGGGGCTTCCGCGACCGTGAGGTGTTCGCCGAGGCGCTCGCGGTCGAGATCGCCGACGAGGTGTGGAACTCGACGTCACCGCAGTCGGTCGACGTCGTGGTGACGCAACACGTTCGCGGCGGCATCGTCACCGAGACGCATTCCTCGCATCCGCGGTCCTGATCCTCAGGCGAGCATGGCGTCGTCGACGCTGATGCAGGTGCCGTTGATGCGGTCGGCCTCGTCGGAGCCGAGGAAGACGAAGGTGCCAGCGAGGTCGCGGGCGTCGAGGCCGCCGTCGAAGGCCATGATGCGCTCGACGAGTGAGAAGTCGCCGCCGTCGGGCAGGGCGAAGTCGTCGATCATCGGGGTCTTGACGCCCGCCGGCGCCACGCAGTTGCAGCGGATGCCTTGGCGGCCGTATTCGACGGCGATGGCCTTGGTGAACCCCAGCACGCCGGACTTCGACGCGCCGTATGCCGACGCCCATGCCGATGCGCGGAACGCAGCGCTCGACGTCGTGTTGATGATCGAGCCACTGCCCTGTTCGAGGAAGACCGACAGCGCCGCTCGGGTCATCTTGAACGTGCCGCCGAGGTTGACGTCGATGACCAGGTCCCACTCCTCATCCGTGACCTCGTGGGTGTTCTTGAACCGCAGGATGCCAGCGATGTTGCACAGCACGTCGAGGCGACCGAACTTCTCGACGGTCGCAGCGACTGCGGCATTCGCCGACGGGCCGTCGGCGACGTTGCACGCCACGCCGAACGACTGGTCACCCAGCTCGGCTGCGACGGCGTCGACTGCACCCTGATCGAGGTCGGCGATGACGACCGATGCACCCGCCTCGACGTACATCTTGGCCGTGGCATTGCCGATGCCTGATGCTGCGCCGGTGACGAGTGCGACCTTGCCGTCGAGGTTGAACATGGCAAGAAACTAGAACCTGTTCTAGTGCTCGCGCCACTGCGCTGTCGGCGGGTCTCGAGTCCGTGCAGCGCCACGCCGCTAGGGGTACTGTGCCGCAGTCCAGCAGACCACGATCGAGGCGGCACATCATGACTGAGGGAACGAATCGCGAGCAGCGACGGAAAGCATCGCGTCGGAAGAAGGCCGTCGCGGTCGGTTCCGGTGCGGCGCTGGTCGTCAGCGGGTCCTCGTTCATCGGCACGACGCCGGCCAGTGCAGCGACGCTCACCGTCACCAACACCAACGACGACGGCGCGGGCAGCCTCCGCGCTGCGATCGAGCAGGCCAACGCCGCGGACGGTCCCGACACGATCACGTTCGGTGGCCTGAGCGGGACCATCACGCTGACCAGTGGCGAGATCCCGATCACTGATGAGATCTTGGTCGACGGGCCGGGTTCAGCGACGCTCACGGTGTCAGGCAACGACGCAAGTCGCATCTTCGCCATCAACGCGCCGTCGTCCGAGGTCGTCGTGGTCAGCGGTCTGACCATGACCGAAGGATCTGGATCCGAGGGCGGAGCCATCGAAATCGAAGATGGCTTGGTCACGATCGAGGACTCCGTCGTGTCTGGGTCCACGGCCACCTCCGGTGGCGGTGGCATCGAGATCGACGGCGGCACGACGACGATTCGACGCACGACCGTGACTGGCAACCACTCCGATGCATACGGCGGCGGCATCTACCAGGACGCCGGCTCCCTCATCATCGAGTCGTCCGTGATCTCGAACAACACATCGGACGAAAGCGGCGGCGGCGTCGCCAGCGACGACGAGGAATTGCTCAGGATCAGCGACAGCACGTTCTCCGGCAACACCGCCAGCGGCTACGGCGGCGGTCTCTACGTCGAGGACACCAACGAAGTCATCATCGAGCGGTCCATCTTCACGGACAATGAGTCCTCGTACGGCGGCGGTATCACCGTCGGCGATGCTGATGGTCCGGTCACCATCACCGACACGGTGATCTCGGGCAACAGGGCCAGTGACGAGAGCGGTGGACTCGAGGTACGCGAGATCGACGGGCCGGTGCTGATCGAACGAACGACCATCTCGGGGAACACGTCGGGCGGCGACGCCGGTGGGATCATGCTTTACGACCTCGACGAACCCGTCACGATCCGCAACTCGACCATCTCCGGCAACATCGCGTCCTCCGACGGTGGCGGGATCGTGATCTACGGCAGCGACGACTACGTGACGATCGAGCACAGCACGATCACCGACAACGAGGCCGGCCGCGAGGGTGGCGGTCTCTACGTCCAGGACTCCGACGTCGCCATCTCGAACACCATCATCTCGGGCAACACATCGAGCTCGGGCGCCCCCGAGATCGATGGCGACGGCTACGTGTCCCTCGCGTTCTCGTTGGTACAGGGCGAAAATGACGCCGACACCGACGACCTGGGTGGGAACGTCTTCGGTGTGGATCCGCTCCTCGGTGCACTGGCCGACAACGGTGGGCCCACGATGACGCATGCGCTGGGCGCAGGAAGCCCCGCGATCGACGTGGGTGATCCGGCGTTCGCTCCGCCGCCCGCGACCGATCAGCGCAGCACCGGATTCGCTCGGGTGGTCAACGGCCGAGTCGACATCGGCGCATTCGAATACGTCGAACCGGCGGAGCCGCCGCCACCCGGCACGCCGACGCCGACGCCGACGCCGGAGCCGGAGCCGGGAGCCCAGGGCGCCGGACAGACGCCGGCTGCGACTCCGACGCGAGCAAACCCCACGTTCACGGGCTGATCCGCAGAGGAGCGCCGTCCGAGGTCAGCGTCCTCGGACGGCGATACCGTTCTCCGGATGCCCCGCTCCCGTCGCTCCCTCGTCGCACCACTTCTCGCGGGACTGCTCCTCGTCGCCGCATGCTCGCCGGACGACGACGATTCGTCGACCCCGGACGCGACCGGGGTCACCGACGTCACCACGACGACCGAGGCGGTCGCCGATGCGCTCGACACGGCCTCACTCGGGCCGTACGCCGTGGGTCGGCGAACGGTCACGATCGTCGACCCCGAACGCGACGGCCGCACTCTGACGACCGACATCTGGTACCCGACCGACACCGACGAGGGTGAGCCGTCGACGTACGCCTTCGCTCCGGGAATCGAGTACGACTCCGAGGTCGCGCTCGACTCGCCGTCCGTGTCGACCGATGGTCCGTTCCCGCTCGTGGTCTACAGCCACGGCAGTGGCGGACTGCGCTACGTCGCGTCCTACTTCACCGAGACCCTCGCATCGCATGGCGTGGTGGTCGTGGCGCCGGACCACGCAGGCAACACCACGATCGATCAGTTCGTCGGCGCCTCAGACCCGCCCGAGGTCATCTCGAGGAACCGACCCCTCGACGTCTCTGTCGTCCTCACCGCCGTTCTCGATGGTTCAGTCGACGACGAGATCACGGCGGCGATCGACCCGGACGCGATCGGCGTCACCGGTCACTCGTTCGGGGCGTACACGTCGCTGGCGATCGGTGGCGGCGTCGAGGCGTTGTCCATCGCCGCCGACGAACGTGTTGATTCCGTCATCGCGTTCGCGCCGGCCGCTCGAGGATTGAGCGACGCAGATCTCGCTGCCGTCGACGTGGCGACGATGGTGGTGAGCGGAACGCTCGACACCACCACCGACATCGACCCGAACACCATCCGCGTGGCTGACAACGTGGCCGGTCGGCCTCTCTATCGCATCGACCTCGAGGGTGCGACGCACCAGAGCTTCACCGACGTGTGCGACTACAAGGTGCTCCTCCGCGAGCT
>JBBSLH010000228.1:0-6710 GCA_038255425.1 Acidimicrobiales bacterium | reverse complement strand
GCGTTGCTCCTGGCGATCGGTCCCGCTGTTGTCGTCGCGTTGGCGCGACTGCGTGATCGCCGGTTGTGGTGGGTCGTCGGTGGAGCGCTCGCCGGCATCGTGATCGCCGACATCTCCGGGATGTCCAAAGGCGAGGTCGAGCGCATCTGGCTCCCGTTCGTCCCGTTCCTGGCCGTGGCCGCCGCCGGATTCGCCGGTCGAAGCGTTCGTGGGGGGTTGGCTGCGCAGGTCCGCGCCGCCGTCGTGCTGCAGATCGCCTTGGAGTCTCCATGGTGAAGCGCGTACTGGTGACGGGTGGGGCGGGATTCATCGGCTCGCACATCGTCGACGAACTCCTGGCTCGTGATGTCGAGGTCGTCGTACTCGACAACCTCGCTCGCGACGTCCATCCCACTCGGCCGGTGCTCCCGGACGGTGTCGAGTTGGTCGAGTGCGACATCCGAGACGCCGACGGTTGGCGTACGGCACTCGTGGGTGTCGACGCCGTCTGTCATCAGGCCGCCCGAGTCGGACTCGGCGTCGACTTCGGCGACGTCACGGCGTACGTCGCAGACAACGACACCGGAACTGCTGTCGGGCTGTCTGTGCTCCACGAACGTGGTTTCACGGGTCGCGTCGTCTTGGCATCGTCGATGGTCGTGTACGGCGAGGGGCGGTATCGCTGCGACGAGCACGGCCTGGTCCGTCCCGGCGCCCGGTCGCCCGCGTCGTTGGAGGCGGGTGACTACGAGCCACCATGTCCGGTGTGCGGCGTCACGGTCGACTGGGAGTTGGTCCCCGAGGACGCGCCCCTCGACCCCCGGAACGTCTACGCCGCCACGAAGCTGCACCAGGAGCACCTCTGCACCGCGTTCGAACGAGAGCACGACGTCTCGGTGGTCTCGCTGCGTTATCACAACGTGTACGGACCCCGGATGCCCAGGGACACGCCCTATGCCGGTGTCGCCAGCATCTTCCGCTCGGCGCTCGAACGTGGCGAGACACCGCAGGTGTTCGAGGACGGCGGTCAACAGCGCGATTTCGTCCACGTGAGCGACGTGGCACGCGCCAACATCGCCGCGCTCACTCTCCCCGGAGTCAGCGGGCCGTTCAATGTCTGTAGTGGCGAGCCGCACACCGTGCTGGACATGGCGACGTCGCTGTGTCGGGCGTTCGGCGCTGCCGATCCTGACGTCGTCGGGGGCCACCGTCTGGGCGACGTGCGTCATGTGGTGGCCTCGCCATCGAAGGCGGCCACCGCGCTGGGGTTCCGTGCTTCAGTCGAGTTCGATGCCGGCATGCGAGAGTTCGCGACCGCTGCGCTCCGGTGACGCGTTCACCAGCTGCGGGTGAAGCAGCGGCTCCCGAGCGGACCGGGCGCCCAAAGCGACCAGACGCCAGCGGCGGCCCGGCGGGTGTGTTCGGTCCAGCGGATCACCGACGGCTCACCGGTCCGACGGACCGTCTGGACCACGCCGCCCTCGAAGAACTGATAGCCGGCCCACGTGCCCGGGAAGTCCTTCGTGGAACCCACTTCGGTGACCGTGACCTGCCCCAGGTCGTAGCGGCGATGGCGGTGCGTGTGGCCTGAGGTCACCAGCGTTCGTGGATTCGCGTCACCCAACGATCGGAGGAACTGACGGCTCGACCGTTGTGGGATCCCGATCGGAACGTAGGTCGGGACGAGATGGCGTGTCAGTTGGTGGTGGAGGACGACGAGCACGGGCAGATCGGTCGACGACGCACTGGCGACGATGTCGGACCCGTGGCGGAGATCGCCGACCTCCCTGCCGGGCAGCGTGGTGTCCGCGAGCACGAGCCGGACCCCCGGGCGGTCGATCGTCCGCACGCCATCGACCAGCTCGATTCCGACCTTCGACGCGCCCACGATCGGTTCGATCGTGCCGCGAGTCTTCGCTTCGTGGTTCCCGGGGATCACGTCGACCGGGATCGACAGAGCGCCCAGGACGTCACCGGCCAGCCGCCACTTCTCCTCGTTGCTCTCGTCGACCAGGTCGCCCTTCACGATCAGTTGCTGCGCGCCCCAGTGCGAAGCCTCGGTCTGCGCCGCCCGCAGACAACGCACGGTGTGCGTGACCTCAGGCGTCGGGATCTCTGCCATGGTGCGGAAGTAGCCGGTGGCCGGTGAACCCACATGGCAGTCACTCACCGTCGCCAGGCGGAAGAGCTCCTTGCCGGGCGGGGTGCGGAGGGTGCGGGCGGTCACGGAGGGTGCGCTGCCGACGATGCCTGGCCCCTCGAGGACGATTCGATGCACGACGTCGCTCGGGAGGTTCTGGATCAGGTGCGAGCCGGGCCCACCGTCGGCGACGAAGGTCGATCGGTGGTCCCCGCAGCGCGCCTCGACGGGGCCCGGACCGAGTCGAGACCAGGTCAACTGGATCCAGTCCGTTCCGACGCCGAAGACGTTCAGCCGTCGTGGTGTTCGAGGCGGGCCGTCGCCCGAGGGGAGGTGGGGGACCTCGTGGCGAAGGACGTTGGCGATGCGGACGAGCTTGGGGTGTTCGTGCGAATGGATCGGCATGCAGTCTCAGCGCAGGCCGTCGACGAGGCGGGCACGCTCTCGCTCAGCCAACGCCACCGATACCCACATGCGTTCGAGATGCTGCGCGATGGCCTTCTCGGCGTGGGCCACAGGGTGCTCGTCGAGGAACGATTCGACCTCGGTGGCCGTGTCCCGGTCGACGAGTGCTGTCACCCCTTCGACCAGGCGGTGCACGGAGTTGAACGGCAGCCGCTCGAGCATCCGATCCCACGCCGTGCTGATGTGCGCCCAGGCGCGAGCGCCGTGCACGCGGTTCCGGAGTGCGGCCCGCGCAGCAAACGCGAGATTCTGGCTCCGAACCTCGTCCGAGTCGATCAACGCCAGGTAGGAGTCGAACAGTTCGGCGTCCTCGACACGCGCGGCGGCGTAGAGGTGACGCATCTGCTCCTGTGGCGTCGAGCCGTGCCGGAAGCGGTCGAGCATGCGTTCGAAGTCGCCGGCATCGGCCACGGCCGCCACGACCTGCAGTGCACCAGACGCGACGCCGGGATCGATGCTGGGATCGACGTCTGAAGGGGTGGACATCGTCTGGTCGAACACCGATCGGCAGACGTCGACGACCTCGGGGTCCTCAGCGCTCCCGAGCATCGTGAGGACCACCCCACGGAGCGCACGACGTCGGTCGTCGTCGCCGGGCTGCACCGTTGCACCCAGCGCAGACCACATCGGCGCCAGCGTCTGGCGTTGCCACTGATTCCAGCGGCTCCGGTCGTCGGGTGCGACGACGCGATCGAGTGTGCCCAGTGCTTCGGCGCCGAGTTGCCAGATCGACAGGTCGGTCTCACCGATGGCGACGAGCCCTGCGACGAGCCGCGTCAGGTCGGCGCCAGCGACGTCGCCGCGGAGGCACAAGGCATGGGCGTCGTCGAGAACCGCGTATCGCTCCAAGGGTTCGAGCGCATCGAGGTCGCCCAGCAGGCGCCCATAGAGCTCGTTGTCATACGACACCCGATAGAACCCGTGGCCGCCGGCATTGGCCATGACCGTGCCGGAGAACGAATCGAGCGCTGCCCGCTCGTCGTCGAGCACGAGGCGTTGTTGTCCCTGGGCGTCTCGCACGATGACGGGGATGTGCCATCGAGCGTCTGACGTGGTCCCGTCGTACCGGAACACCTGCTGACGGAGACGAAGCGATCCGGTGGCGTCGCTGGACGCCTCGACGAGGGGGAACCCGCCCTGGAAGATCCAGGAGTCCATCATCGCCCGGACGGGCTCACCGGTCTCTGCCTCGAGCGCGTCCCAGAGGTCGCCGGTCTCGGTGTTGCCGAACTGGTGGGTCTGGAGGTAACGACGGATGCCGTCGCGGAATGCCGCTTCACCCAGGAACTGCTCGAGCATGCGAACGACGGCCGAACCCTTCTGGTAGGTGAGCACGTCGAACATCCCCTCGGCGTCGGCTGGGGAGTGCACCGGGAACTCGATGGGACGGGTGGCGACCAACGCATCGGTGTCGAACGCGGTCGAGCGTTCGCGACCGAAGTGCATCCACCGTTCCCATTGCGGTCGGTAGGCGGCCGAGCACTTCATCTCCATGAACGTCGCGAATGCCTCGTTCAACCAGATTCCGTTCCACCACGACATGGTCACGAGGTCGCCGAACCACATGTGTGCGAGTTCGTGCGCGATCACGTCGACGACGTTGAGCAACTCCGACTGGGTCGCGCTGTCCGGGTCGACGAGCAGCAGCGCCTCCCGGTACGTGACGCAGCCGAGGTTCTCCATCGCGCCGAACGCGAAGTCCGGCACCGCGACCATGTCCATCTTCTCGCCGGGATAGACGATCCCGTAGTACTCGGCGAAGTAGTCGAGCGCGAACGTGCCGACATCGAGCGCGAACTGTGCGAGGTGCGCCTGACCCGGTCGATGCACCACTCGGAGCGGCACGCCACTGACGTCGACTGGAGCCGTCGCCTCGAGCGGTCCCACCACGAACGCCACGAGATACGTCGACATCGGCATCGTCTCGGCGAAGGTGATCCGTGCACGCCCCTCGCCGATCGACTCGCGGGCCAGCTCGGGACCGTTGGAGATGGCGAAGAGGTCGTCGGCGACCTCGAGGGTCACTCCGAAGACGGCCTTGTGTGCTGGTTCGTCCCAACACGGAAAGGCTCGGCGTGCGTCGGTGGCCTCGAACTGGGTGACGGCGATGGTGCGTGACGTCCCGTCTTCGTCGGTGAACGTCGACCGGTAGAAGCCACGGAGCTTGTCGTTGAGGATTCCGGTGAAGCGGAGATGGAGGACCGCAGGACCCGGGGCCAGGACCTCGTCGAGGGCGAACTGTGCCTGTTCTGCCTCGGGATCGAGCGTCGTGGTCACGGAGTACCGGGTGCCATCAGCCAGCTCGACGACGGCCTCGACGATGTCGAGTTCGGCTGCGTTGCAACACAGGAGATCGGTCGCGGTGTGGACGGTCAGCTCGATGTCGACCGATCCTTCGAACGTCGCCGAGTCGAGATCGGGCGCGATGGTGAGCGTGTACCGATCTGGTGTGGCGTCGACCGGGAGGCGCAGCGAGTCCGGTGCCGGGGTCATCCCGGCCACGGTACTGGTGGCGCGGGCGATTCGGCGGCTACTGACGTCGTGGATCGGTGGGGGTCCGGTGTACGGTCGCCGCCCGTGAACGCCGCAGAGACAGACCCACGTGAGCTCCCGACGCGGAGCGATGGTACGACCCTCGATGTCGTGGGTATCGGCAACGCCCTCGTCGACGTGCTGAGCCACGAGGACGAGGCGTTCATCGACTCGGCCGGCCTGGTCAAGGGAGCGATGACGCTCATCGAGACCGACCGTGCGACTGAGCTGTACGACGCCATGGGCACCGGTATCGAGGTCTCCGGTGGTTCGGCAGCGAACACCGTCGCCGGCGTCGCCAGTTTCGGTGGTCGGGCCGCATATCTCGGCAAGGTGCACGACGATCAGCTCGGCATGGTGTTCGCGCACGACATGCGGGCAAACGGGGTCGTGTTCCAGTCGCCAGCCGCACCTGACGGTCCGCCCACGGGTCGGTGTCTCATCGTCGTGACCCCGGATGCCGAGCGCACGATGAACACGTTCCTCGGCGCGTCCTCCATGTTCGGGCCGGACGACGTCGACGAGGATCTCGTCGCCGCCGGCAGGATCACGTACCTCGAGGGCTACCTGTTCGACCGCCACGAGGCCAAGGCCGCGTACCGCCGTGCGTCCGACATCGCCCACGCCGCCGGTCGCAAGGTCGCTCTGACGCTCTCGGACACCTTCTGCGTCGAGCGTCACCTGGACGAGTGGCGGGTCCTGGTCTCCGACGCCGTCGACATCCTCTTCGCGAACGAAGCCGAGCTCGAGGCGCTGTATTGCGTCGATCTCGACGAGGCGGTCGAGCGCGCTCGGCACGACGTCGAGATCGCCTGCGTGACTCGTGGGTCGAAGGGTTCCCTCATCGTCACGGCCGACGGCATCGTCGAGATCCCGGTCGAGCAGGTCGACAAGGTCCGCGACACGACGGGGGCCGGAGATCTCTACGCCTCCGGCGTCCTGTTCGGACTCAGCCAGGGGCTTCCCCTGACGGAGTGCGGACGCCTCGGGTCCATCGCCGCATCGGCAGTCATCGGCCACACCGGTGCGCGTCCAGGGCAGTCGCTCGCACAGCTGGCATGACTGCGAGCCCCTACGACCGATCGGCTGCCGCCGCCGAGATGCTGGCGGAGCGCACGGGCGTGGAGAGCCACGACGTCGCCGTCATCCTCGGTTCGGGCTGGCGCCCGGCAGCGGACGCCATCGGCTCGGCCGATGTGGTGTTGGCGTCGCAGGACCTCCCGGGTTTTCCCGAGCCGCTGGTCGCGGGACATGGCGGCGAACTGCGCTCGGTCTCACTCGGAGAAAAGCGCGTCCTCATCTCGCTTGGCCGGGTGCATGCGTACGAGGGCCACGACCTGGCCGACGTCGTCCACGGCGTCCGGACAGCGGTGCTCGCAGGTTGCTCGACCGTGGTGCTCACCAACGCCGCCGGCGGCCTGGGAGAGGGGCTGGAGATCGGTCAACCGGTCCTCATCGCCGATCACATCAACCTCACGGGCCGGTCACCGTTGATGGGTCCGGCGCCGGACCCCTCGGTCGGTCCGCGGTTCCCCGATCTGAGTGACGCGTACTCGAGCCGCCTGCGCGCGCTGGCGACCTCGCTCGACCCCTC
>JBBSLH010000227.1:0-6729 GCA_038255425.1 Acidimicrobiales bacterium | reverse complement strand
GCGTCGACCTGGGGGAATTGCAGTGACTGACCTCCTGTCGATCTCGGATCTCTCGCGGGCCGACGTCGAGCAGTTGCTCGATCTCACGGACCACTTCGTCGAGGTCTCGGCCCGACCCATCCCGAAGGTGCCGGCGCTGCGAGGCAAGACCGTGGTGAGCCTCTTCTACGAGGACTCGACGCGCACGCGGCTCAGCTTCGAGACCGCGGCCAAACGGCTCTCGGCCGACACGATGAACTTCTCGGTGTCGACGTCGTCGGTGAAGAAGGGCGAGTCGCTTCGAGACACGGCCTTGACGATCGAGGCCATGGGGATCGACTGCATCGTGGTCCGTCACAAGTCGGCTGGCGTGCCCTGGCAGCTCACCCGCTGGGTCGACGCCGCCGTCGTCAATGCCGGCGATGGCTGGCACGAGCACCCCACGCAGGCCCTGCTCGACTGCTACACGCTGCGCCAGAAGCGCGGCTCGCTCGACGGCATGCACATCGCGATCGTGGGCGACATCAAGCATTCCCGGGTGGCCCGGTCCGACATCGCCGCGTTCACGAAGCTCGGTGCCGAAGTGACGCTGGTCGCCCCACCGACACTCCTGCCGCCGGCGATCGAGACCTATCCCGTCAAGGTCAGCCACGACATCGACGCCGTGCTCCCGACAGTCGATGCGGTCTACCTCCTCCGGATGCAACGGGAGCGCATGACCGAGGCGCTGCTGCCCAGTCTCCGTGAGTACACGGCCACCTACGGCCTCACGGTCCGACGGGCCGAGTTGTTGCGTGACGACGCCATCGTCATGCACCCGGGCCCGATGAATCGTGGCGTCGAAGTCGACGGCGACATCGCCGACTTCGACCGATCGGTGATCATCGATCAGGTGCGCAACGGTGTCTCCGTACGCATGGCCGTGCTGTTCTTGCTGCTCGGCTCCGGCTCCGACCTCCACACCGCAATGTCCGCCTCCGAGGCCGAAGAGAGAACTGCATGACCGCACCCGCATTCGTGATCAAGGGCGGTCGATTGGTCGACGCCACCGGTGTCCGGCAGGGCGACGTCGTCATCGGTGAGGACGGGACGATCGTCGCCGTCGGCGATGATCTCGATGCTCCGCAAACCCTCGATGCCAGCGGTTGCGTGGTCAGTCCCGGATTCGTCGACATCCACTCGCACCTGCGTGAGCCGGGCAAGGAGGAGGCGGAGACCGTCGAGACCGGCGCACGCGGCGCCGCGGTGGGTGGCTACACGTGCATCCTCGCCATGCCCAACACCACGCCGGCGATCGACTCGGCGTCGGTCGCACGCGACGTCCTCGAACTGGGCAAGAAGGCGCCGTGCGACGTGCGGACGTCGGGTGCGATCACGGTCGACCGAGCCGGGACGCAGCTGGCGCCGATGGCCGAGTTGGCCGCGTTGGGGGTGACGCTGTTCACCGACGACGGCGCAGGCGTCCAGGACAACCTGCTGATGCGGCGGGCCATGGAGTACGCCGCCGGTCTCGGTGTCACACTCGCACAACACTGCGAGGACGACGCCCTCTGCGGCGGTGGCCACATGCACGAAGGTGAATGGTCGAGTCGCCTCGGCATCGCCGGCCAGCCAGCGGAGGCCGAGGAGTTGATGGTCATGCGCGACATCGCGCTCGCTCGGCTCACCGGCGCAAAGCTCCACTTCCAGCACATGTCGACCGCTGGCTCGATGGCCATGATCGCCGGAGCGAAGGCGGCGGGTCTCGCCATCACCTGCGAGGCCACGACCCACCACTTCACGCTCACCCATGCCAACTGCGCCACCTACGACCCGGTCTTCAAGGTCAACCCGCCGCTGCGCACCGACGAGGACGTCGCCGCGGTGAAGGCGGCGATCGCTGCAGGCACGGTCGACTGCATCGCCACCGACCACGCGCCGCACGCACCGGACACCAAGCTCGAACCGTTCGACGAGGCGCCGCCAGGAATGCTCGGCCTCGAGACGGCGCTCGCGCTCACACTCACGGAGCTCGACATCGACATCGAGGAAGCGGTGGCGCTGCTGTCGTGGCGTCCGGCCGCGATCATCGGCGCCGACGACCGCCACGGTCTGCCGATCGTCGAGGGAAACCCCGCCAACCTCTGCGTGTTCGATCCTGAGGAGGAGTGGACCGTCGACGGCGAGTCGATGCAGTCGAAGAGTCGAAACACGCCATACGCCGGCCGCCGGGTCCGTGGACGCGTACGACACACCATCCTCGAGGGCGAACCCGTCGTCCGGAACGGAGAGCCGACCCGATGACTGGCCCCACGACAGGCCCGATCCGCGACGCGGCACTGGTGCTGGCCGACGGCTCCACGTTCGAGGGCGAGTGGTTCGGCGAAGACCCAGCAAACGGCTTCACGTCGGGTGAGGTCGTGTTCAACACCGCTCTCACCGGCTACCAGGAGATCATCACCGATCCGTCCTACGCCGGACAGATCATCTCGTTCACCTATCCGCACATCGGGAACTACGGCGTGACCGCCGCCGACGACGAGAGCCGTTCGTCGTTCTGCCGCGGCGTGATCGTCCGAGACCTCGCACGTCGCCGCAGCAACTGGCGGAGCGAGGGCGACCTGTCGACGTACCTCGCCGACCTCGGTGTCCCCGGCATCGGTGGCATCGACACCAGACGCCTGACGCGCCTCATCCGTGACTCGGGTGCCATCCCAGGAGCGTTCGGTCCGCTCGACCTCGTCGACGAAGCGACCCTGAAGCAGGCCGCCACCGATGAACCCGGAACCGCCGGCGTCGACCTCGTCGCCCAGGTGACCACGCCCGAGCGCTACACCTTCGGCAGCGGCCCGATCCGGGTGGCGGCGTACGACTTCGGGATCAAGACCTCGATCCTCGAACAGCTCAGCGACTTCGCCACCATCGAGGTGTTCCCGGCTTCGGCGAGCGCAGACGAGATCCGGTCCGTCGAGGCCGACGGCATCTTCTTGTCGAACGGCCCAGGTGACCCCGAGGTCGTCGACTACGCGGCCGCCGAGATCCGATCACTCCTCGACGGCACCACGCCGATCTTCGGCATCTGCCTCGGCCACCAGGTGCTGTCGCTCGCCGCCGGCGCCTCGACCGTCAAGCTCCCGTTCGGGCACCACGGTGCCAACCACCCGGTACGAGACGTCCGCTCCGGCCGAATCGACATCACGAGCCAGAACCACAACTTCGCCGTCGACCCCGACTCGCTGGCCGGGATCGGGGAGATGACCCACGTCAACCTCAACGACGGCGTCTGCGAGGGCATGCGTCTGACCGACGCCAACGCCTGGTCGGTCCAGCATCATCCCGAGGCCGGCCCTGGTCCCCACGATGCCCGCCACCTGTTCGACCACTTCAAAGCCGAGATGGAGAAATAGTGCCGAAGCGCACCGACATCGAGTCGATCATGATCATCGGCTCCGGCCCGATCGTGATCGGCCAGGCCTGCGAGTTCGACTATTCGGGCACGCAGGCGTGCAAGGTCCTCCGTGAGGAGGGCTACCGGGTCATCCTCATGAACTCGAACCCGGCCACGATCATGACCGACCCCGAGTTCGCCGACGCCACCTACGTCGAGCCGCTCGACCTCGAGCACGCCCGCAAGATCATCGAGCAGGAGAAGCCCGACGCGGTGCTCCCGACCCTCGGTGGCCAGACGGGCCTGAACCTGGCGATGGAGCTCTTCGAGGCCGGCGTGATCGGTGTTCCGGGCACGCCGGAGATGATCGGCGCCAACGCCGAGGCGATCGCCACGGCCGAGGACCGCGAGCAGTTCAAGGTCGCCATGGTCGGCATCGGCCTCGACGTGCCCTCGTCCGCAACGGCACACACGATGGAGGAGTGCAGGGAGGTCGTCAAAGGTATCGGCCTTCCCGTCGTGATCCGTCCCGCCTACATCCTCGGCGGTAAGGGCACCGGCATCGCCTCGACGCCCGAGGAGTTCGAGAAGATGGCCAAGTTCGGTCTCGAGTCGAGCCCCATCTCCGAGATCCTGATCGAGACGTCGATCAAGGGCTGGAAGGAGTACGAGCTCGAGGTCATGCGCGATCACGCCGACAACTGCGTGATCATCTGCGGGATCGAGAACCTCGACCCGATGGGCGTCCACACCGGCGACTCGATCACCGTGGCCCCGATCCAGACGCTGTCCGACGTCGAATACCAGACGATGCGCGACGCCGCCTTCGCGTGCATCCGCCGCGTCGGCGTCGAGACCGGTGGATCGAATGTGCAGTTCGCGGTCAACCCCGAGAACGGCGACATGGTCGTCATCGAGATGAACCCCCGGGTCTCCCGGTCGTCGGCGTTGGCCTCGAAGGCAACCGGTTTCCCGATCGCCAAGATGGCAGCGAAGCTCGCGGTCGGCTACACGCTCGACGAGATCCCGAACGACATCACGAGGAAGACCCCGGCGAGCTTCGAGCCGGTCATCGACTACGTGGTCACGAAGGTGCCCCGGTGGGCATTCGAGAAGTTCCCGGGCCAGGGCGACGTGCTCGGGACGTCGATGCAGTCGGTCGGCGAGGCGATGGCCATCGGCCGCACCTTCCCCGAGTCGATGCAGAAGGCGATGCGCTCGCTCGAACAGGGCCGGATGGGCCTCAACTGCGACCCGGGTGAGGCCCAGCTCGACGAGTTCTCCGATGACGAACTGCTCGCGAAGGCGTGCATCGGGACGCCAGATCGTCCGTTCCAGCTCGAGGCCTGCCTGCGACGCGGCATGTCGATCGAACAGGTCGCTGAAGCCACGCAGGTCGACCCCTGGTTCCTCGACCAGTTCTCCCTCATCGTCGAGGAGCGCGCCCACCTGGCCGAGGTGGGCTTCGCCGACATCTCGACCCGCGATCTGCGGCGCGCCAAGCGCCTGGGCTTCGGCGACGCGCAGTTGGCCTACCTGTGGGGCGTCTCGGAGACCGATGTCCGCTCGCGGCGCATGGCCGACGGGCTGTTGCCGACCTACAAGACCGTCGACACCTGTGCCGCCGAGTTCGACGCCGCCACGCCGTACCACTACTCGACATGGGAGGACTCCGACGAGGTCGTCGACACCGGGAAGCCCCGGGTCATCATCCTCGGGTCTGGACCCAACCGGATCGGGCAGGGCATCGAGTTCGACTACTGCTGCGTGCATGCGTCGTTCGCGCTGAGCGAGGCCGGCTTCGAGACGGTCATGGTCAACTGCAACCCCGAGACGGTCTCGACCGACTACGACACCTCTGATCGCCTCTACTTCGAGCCACTCACCTACGAAGATGCCCTCAACGTCGTCGAAGCCGAGCAAGCCACGGGCAACCTCGTCGGCGTCATCGTGAGTCTTGGCGGGCAGACCCCGCTGAAGCTCGCGAATGACCTGCCCGAGGGAACGGTGCTCGGCACGAGCCCGGCGTCGATCGACCTGGCCGAGGACCGCGACCTGTGGAACCAGCTGTGCAACAGGCTGGAGATCCCACAGCCGGCCGGCGGTACCGCCACCGATCTCGACGGCGCCCGGACGATCGTCGAACGGATCGGCTACCCGGCCCTCCTGCGACCGAGCTACGTGCTCGGCGGTCGAGCGATGGAGATCGTCTACGACGACGAGGGTCTCGTCACTGCGATGAAGGAGCTGGCTGGCTTCGGCTCGCTCGGACGTGAAGGCGGACTCTCGTCCGAACGACCAGTCTTGGTCGACCGGTTCCTCGAAGAAGCGACCGAGGTCGACGTCGACGCCATTCGCGACAAGTCCGGTGACATCGTCATCGGCGGCGTCATGGAACACGTCGAGGAGGCTGGCGTGCACTCCGGCGATTCGGCCTGTTCGATCCCGCCCTACTCGCTGTCCGATCAGACCGTCGAGGTCATCGAGGACTACGCACGCCGTATCGCCACCGCCCTCGAGGTCGTGGGTCTGCTCAACGTCCAGTTCGCCGTGAAAGACGGGCAGGTCTTCGTGATCGAGGCCAATCCACGGGCCAGCCGGACCGTTCCGTTCGTCGCGAAGGCGACCGGTGTCCCGCTGGTCAAGGTCGCCGCCCGGGTCATGGTCGGGGCCACGCTCGCGGAACTGCGCGAGGAGGGGCTGCTCACCGAGTCGGTGCTCCCGTTCCGCACCGGCCAGGGCAGGCACATCGCCGTCAAGGAGGCGGTCCTCCCGTTCAACCGATTCCCGGACGCCGATCAGGTGCTCGGCCCCGAGATGCGCTCCACCGGCGAGGTCATGGGCATCGACCGGACGTTCGGTCTGGCATTCGCCAAGTCGCAGGTGGCGGCAGGGGAGCGACTCCCGGAGAAGGGCGGCGTCTTCTTCAGCCTCGCCGACCGCGACAAGCCGCAGGGTCGAATCGCTGCCCGGTCGTTCGTCGACCAGGGCTTCGAGATCATCGCCACCGAGGGCACGGCCGACGACTTCGAGTCGGCCGGTATCCCCGTCGCCACCCGGGTCGCGAAGCTCAGCGAGGGACAGGGCCAGACTGCCGTCGACCTGATCGACGACGGAAGCATCGATCTCGTCGTCAACTGCCCGCGCGGTCGAGGGTCAAGAGCCGACGGCGACTACATCCGAGCCGCGGCCGGTGCAAATCGCATCCCGCTCCTCACGACGGCGGCCGCGGCCGTCGCTGCGGCCGAAGGCATCCTCGATCGCGGCAACCTCGATCGCCGAGTCCGCTCCTTGCAGGACTACTTGGCTTGAGCCAGCTCCTTCGTCGCCGGCTCGCGTACGACGCAGACTCCTGGACCGTCGTGATGGACGCCTCGCTGGCG
>JBBSLH010000226.1:0-6884 GCA_038255425.1 Acidimicrobiales bacterium | reverse complement strand
TTGACGGTCGCGTCCCAACATCCATCGAGAACCAAGGGAACCATCACCATGAAGTCGATCACGAAGAAGCTCGCTGCTGTCGGAGTTGCTGGAGGCATGCTCGTCGGCGGCGCCAGCCTCGCCGGCGCCGGACACCTCAACGACCTCCTGGAGACGAATCTGGACGGCCGGAACGAGGTCGCGAGCGACGCGAAGTCGAACAAGCTCGTCGGCGACCCGAACGGTCGGGGCGAGGGCTACGTCTTCGGCATCGACGGCGACGAGACCACGCTCTGCTACATCGTGATCGCCGAGAACATCGCGGAGCTGGAGCTCGGCCCCGGCGGTCCACGTGCTGCGCACATCCACGAAGGGCAGCCGGGTGAGAACGGGCCCGTCGTCGCCAACCTCGCGTGGCCCCAGGACGGCCAGTCGGCCGACTGCCTCACCGAGGGCGAGACAGGCAAGTTCCCGACCGGACAGGCCGGCATCGTCCAGGACATCCTGGCGAACCCGGGCGACTACTACTTCAACGTCCACAACGGCGAGTTCCCCGGCGGCGCCATCCGTGGCCAGCTCGAGGTGCAAGGCCACCACGGCTGATCTCGGATCACCCTCCTGAACGCGCTTCGCCGCCGCATCGCTCCCGGTGCGGCGGCGTTCCGCGTCCGCATCACCGGCCAATAGGCTCCGCTCGATGACAGACCAGCAGCAGGCGGACGACGACGGCGCCATCATCTCGGCTCGAGGTCTGGTCCGTCGATTCGGCGACGTGGTCGCCGTCGACGGCGTCGATCTCGCGGTACAGAAGGGCGAGGTGTTCGGCTTCCTCGGCCCCAATGGCGCTGGCAAGTCGACCACGGTCCGGATGCTCACCACCCTGCTACGACCATCCGACGGATCGGCGCGGGTCGCCGGATTCGACGTCGTCCGCGAGGCAAGCGAAGTCCGGCGACGGATCGGCGTCGCGCTGCAGGATGCGGCCATCGACCCGCTCATGACGGGGACCGAACTCGTACGGCTCCAGGCGGTCCTGTTCGGGATCCCCCGCTCGATCGCCGACAAGCGGGGCAGCGACCTCCTCGAACGCGTGGGCCTCACGGCAGCGGCCGATCGGCGAGTGGGCACGTACTCCGGCGGCATGCGTCGCCGTCTCGACCTGGCGCTGTCACTGGTCCACGAACCCGAGGTGCTGTTCCTGGACGAGCCGACCACCGGACTCGATCCGATGAGCCGCGTGGCGCTGTGGGAGGAGGTGCGTTACCTCAACCGCGAGCGCGGCACCACCGTGCTGTTGACGACGCAGTACCTCGAGGAGGCCGACCAACTCGCGGGCCGAGTGGCGATCATCGACCACGGTCGGATCGTCAAGAAGGGCGCGCCGCGAGACTTGAAGGACGAGGTCGGCTCGCCGACGTTGATGATCCAGGTCGACTCCGACCAGCGGGTGGCGAGCGGGGTGTTGGCGCGGTTCGGCAGCGAACGCACGGTGGAGCCGGGCATGCTCGGCATCGGCCTCGACGGCGGGGCGCAGCAGCTCACCACGGTCGTACGAGCGCTCGACGAAGCCGGCATCTCGGTTGTGCACATGGAGCTGAACGCACCGACGCTCGACGACGTGTTCGCCGAAGCGACCGGGCGTCGGCTCGAAGGAGCCGGGACCAGCGACGACAATCCACCGAGTCGCGGCCCCGACGACCCCGCCAGCGAAGGCGGAGCCGAGGCAGGGGAATGCCCGTCGCCCACACCGCAACGACGGCGACGATCCGCACCACTTCGCGCCACATGACCACGACCATCACGGCGGTCGAGAACCGACCCCGCCCCCTCCGGCAGTCGCTCCTGCTGTCCCGCCGCGCCGTGTTCTCGATGCTGCGGCAACCACAGGTGATGGTCCCGTCCCTGTTCTTCCCGCTGTTCTTCTGTGCGCTCAACGCAGCAGCCTTCGATCGCATCACCGGCGCACAACCGGCGTTCGCAGCACAGTTCGACTCGTTCCTCGACTTCCTCCTGCCCGCCACTGTTCTGCAGGGCGTGCTCTTCGGGTCGACGCAGGCCGGAACCGAGATGGCGAACGACATCGAGATCGGCTTCTTCGACCGGCTGCTCGCATCCCCGGTCTCTCGCACGTCGATCCTCGTCGGTCGCCTCGCCGGCGGCGCGCTCCTCGGGGCCGCGCAAGCAGTGTTCTTCACTGCCGTCCTCACGATCTTCGGCGCAAACGTGAAGGGCGGGATCGGCGCGATCGCGGTCATGGTGGTCGTGGCGTCGCTGCTGGCCATGGGCATCGGCGGCTTCGGCGTGACGTTGGGCATCCGAACCGGGTCGGCCGAGGCGGTACAGGGCGCCTTCCCGCTCATCTTCGTTTTGATGTTCACGTCGTCGGCGTTCTTCCCGCGGGAACTGATGTCGGGCTGGTACCGCACCGTCGCCACCTACAACCCGATCTCTTGGATCCTCGACGCGCTCCGCGATCTCCAGACACTCGGATGGTCGGCACAGGACGCGCTGGTTGCTGTCGGCACCGCCGCTGCGCTCGCCGCGTTGTCGATCGTGATCGCGCTGCGGGCGCTCAAACGTCGTCTCCGGAGCACGACATGACCGCCGTCGACACCACTGCACGCGTCGACCTCGGTGCGACGCGGACCGGGGCGGGAGCAATCATTCGGCACATGGTCGTCCGCAACCTCCGGGGCATCCGGCGTCAGCCTGCGACGTTCATCCCGACACTGGTGATGCCGATCTTCTTCGTGATCACGTTCTCGGGGGCGTTCGGATTCGCCGGCGCGGTGTTCGGCAATGGCAACGCACTCTCGTGGTATGCGCCGATGGCGATCATCCAGGGCGCCGCGTTCGCCGGCGTCACCATCGGCTTCTCGATGGCACGCGACTTCGAGACCGGCTTCTTCGACCGGTTCCTCCTCGCCCCGATGAGCCGATTCACGCTGATCGTCGGATCGCTCGCTGCCGCCTTGATCCGCTCGGCGTTCACGACCACCGCCGTCCTCCTGGTCGCCACCGTCGGCGGCGTCGCGATCCCCGGCGGTGTCCTCGGACTGGCCACGCTCTACCTGTCTGCCCTCGGCGTGTCGGTGATCGCCGCGCTCTGGGGGTTGGGACTGGTCTTCCGGGTGCAGAGCACCAACGTCGGCCCGGTCATCCAGGTCGGGATCTTCGTCACCATCTTCTTGTCGACGGCCCAGGTGCCGATCGCGGCGATGAGCGGATGGCTGGCATCGGTCGCACGGGTCAACCCGATGACGAACATCCTGCGCATGGCGCGTGCCGGGTTCGTACCCGATCAGATCGCTCCCCCGGCCGGCTTCGGCGTTGGGTGGTCGGAGATGTGGCCGGGGCTGGTGGCGATCGCCGGGATGACCCTCGTCCTCGGCGCGTTCGCGCTGCGAGGCATGCGCCGCCTCACCCCCTGACCGTCAGGACGTTCTGGCCACGAATTCGTCGCGCAGGTCGCGCTTGAGGATCTTCCCGCTGGCGTTTCGCGGGAGCTGCGCGGCGTGGAAGGTCACCAGCGTCGGGAGCTTGAACCCGGCGAGGCGCTCGGCGAGGAACGTCCGGAGGCCCTCGGCGTCGAGGTCAGCGTCTTCGCGCAGATGGATCGCAGCCGCAACCTCTTCACCGAGGCGATCGTGCGGGACCCCGAAGACGGCTGCCTCGTAGACCGCTGGGTGCTCGTAGATCACCGCCTCGACCTCGGCGCAGTAGATGTTCTCGCCGCCGCGCAGGATCATGTCTTTTGCTCGGTCCTCGACGTAGACGAACCCGTCGTCGTCGATGCGTCCGAGATCGCCCGAGCGCAACCAGCCGTCAACGATCGTCTCGGCCGTCGCATCGGGACGATTCCAGTAGCCGCGGATGAGGTGCGGGCCCTTGAAACAAATCTCGCCCAACTCGCCCCGGGGAAGCGTCTTGCCGTCGGTGTCGATGACCTTCAACTCGAGGATCGGGGTCCCACGCCCGGTCGAACGAGGATGGCTGACGTAGTCGTCACCAGAGTTCTGTGGTCCGTAGGCGTTGGTCTCGGTCATGCCGTACCCGATGGACGGACGACCCTTGGCGAACGCGGACTCGACCCGCTTGACGAGCTCCGGCGGTGCCGGCGCGCCGCCCCCGCCCACGCTGCGGAGTGACGACGTGTCGCGACGGTCGAAGTCCGGGGACTCGAGGAGGTCCCACGACATGGTCGGGACACCGACCAGATTCGTGACCCGCTCGCGCTCGATCAGTTCGAGCGCACGCTCGGGGTCCCACTTGTACATGATGACGAGCTTCACGCCGCCGGCGAACGTGCTCATCATCACGGGTACGCAGCCGGTGACGTGGAACAGCGGCACCACCAGGATGAAGCAGGGCGGCCCGTCCGACTCGACGTCATCGGAGGGCGGCTTGCGGAGGAGTTCGACTGCGCCGCGGCAGGCGAACCCGAACAAGGCCTGCACGATCGACCGATGGGTCGAGACCGCACCCTTGGGCCGTCCGGTGGTCCCGGAGGTGTAGAGGATCGTTGCGTCGTCCTCCGCTCCCACGTCGACCTCTGGCATCGGATTCGTCCGGTCGACGACGTCGTCGAAGTGTCGTGCGCCACTGGGCAGCTCGTGACCGTGAGCTCGGACGACCAGCGCCTGCAGCTCCGTGTCCGCCATCGTCGACGCAGCACGCCCCACACGTTCGATGTCTGCCAACAACACCGTCGCGCCGGAGTCGCGCAGGGCGAAGTCCATCTCGTCTTCGGTCCACCACGAGTTCAACGAGACCGAGATGGCACCGATGCTCGTGATTGCGGCGATGCCACAGATCCACTCGGGATAGTTGCGCATGCCGATGGCGACGCGATCGCCCTTCACCACGCCGAGATCGTGCACCAGCGCGTGGGCCAGGCCGTCGACGCACGCCATGACATCGCCGAACGTCCAGCGTTCGTCCTCGTAGACCAGGTACGTCTGGTCGGGGCGCTGACGGGCGGTGGCCCACCACTGTCGCAGGGTCGACGGCGCGTTGGCGAAGGCCGTGGTGGGCCTGCCGTCGATGTCGACCGTGGTGGTCTCGAAGCGTTGTCCGGCGGCGGTGACGGCGGCGGTGGCCTGTTCGAACGTGAGTGGTGCGGCGGGGATGTCGGTGCTGGTCACGAGCGCCGACCCTGCCCGATCCTGACCCACTGGTCAAGGTCGGGGCTCCAGTATCTTCGTGTCGTGAACGAACCAGAGAAGTCGTCCAGAGGCATCGCCCCGATCCAGGTCGTCCGCGGGTTCTGCATGGGCGCCGCCGACGTCGTGCCCGGCGTG
Organism: Acidimicrobiales bacterium; assembly: GCA_038255425.1. GTDB lineage: Bacteria > Actinomycetota > Acidimicrobiia > Acidimicrobiales > Salinilacustritrichaceae > Salinilacustrithrix. Next base: position 1,605 of record JBBSLH010000226.1, on the reverse strand, counting down.
TCGGGCGGGACGGTTGCCCTCGTGTTCGGCATCTACACCACCCTCGTCGAACAGATCCGCCAGGGCGCACGAGCACTCGGACAGCTGGTGCGCCTTCGACCGTCCGAGTTCGTCACCGAGCTCAAGCGTGTCGACTGGTGGTTCCTGCTCCCCCTGCTGGCCGGCATCGGGGTCGCCCTGATCAGCCTCGCCGGCGTGATCAGCCACTTCCTGGAGACGGAACCGATCCGGACCGCCGGCGTGTTCTTCGGCCTCGTCGCCGGTTCACTCGTGACCACCGTGTCGTTGGTGAAACGCTGGGATGCCAAGCATCTGGGTATCGCTGCCGTCGTCGCCGCGGTCGCCTTCTTCGGACTCGGCCTCGGTACAGGTCAGGTCTCGAACCCGAACCTGGCGTTCGTGTTCGCCGGGGGCATGATCGCCATCTGCGCCATGATCCTCCCCGGGATCTCCGGATCGTTCCTGCTGCTGATGCTCGGGCTCTATCACGCCGTCCTCGACTCGGTGCACGACCGCGACCTGCTGTTCATCGGCGTGTTCGGGCTCGGCGCCGTCGTAGGTCTGGCCGGGTTCTCCTCACTCCTGTCGTGGGCGCTCGACCGGTGGGAGCAACTCATGCTCGCCGGACTCATCGGGCTCATGGCCGGTTCGCTCCGTGTGCTGTGGCCGTGGCCGAACGGCACCGGCAGCGAGGAGAGCACCAACGGTGCCGAGATGGCGCTGCCGTCCGGCGACGTGTTCTGGCCGATCGCCCTGGCCGTGATCGCCGCCGTCGCCATCATCGTCGTCGCCCGAGTCGCGGGCGTGAACGAGGACGAGGACGAGCCGGAAGTCGCCGTACCAGCCTGAAATTTCAGTGCTGCGGTTCGTTCCACTCCACCCAGGCGTTGCCTGACCGGCCGTCGGCGGCCACGACTCGACACAGCGCCCTGGGCGTGCGGGTCCGGCGCCTCTCGACGTCGAACAGTTCCAGCGGTGTGACCGCACGCGCATCGAAGCCGAGCTCGAGGTCTCCGAGCTGGAGCCGAGCAGCCACGGGGATGCCTGGACTCCCCATTTCGTGGCTCACCGATCGCACCTCGACGTGGGTGCCGTCGATCGTCGCTTTGGCCGTGTTGAGATCACCGTCGACCACGTACGCACTGAACCAGGTGCCGTCGTCGAGCCGACCACGAGCTTCGAGCCATCGTCGATCCCAGTGGGGCAGCACTCCCCAGGTGTGGTCGCGCCACCCTGTACCCACGAAGTCGATCTCCTCCGCCCCGGCGAGGATCTCGCCCGAGACCGCACAGGCTTGGCGGTAGCTGTCTCCAGCGACCTCCGCCGCCTGCCCGACGCCTTCCCACTCGAGGTCGAACCCGAGCGGCACCTGGTCGCCGTACTGGCGGCCGTAGATCTCCTCGACATCGTCGACGCCGAGTCCGAAGGCCTCCAACCCGATCGTCCAGTGATCGAAGGGCGTCTCACAGATGTGCGTTGCCCAGAGCCCCGTCGTGCGGATCTCGAGGCCATCCGGGGGCAGCGGCACCTCGTGGTCGATCACTGCGACCAGCTGACGGTCGGGGCCGGTGAGGAACGCGTGATACCAGGCGACCCGCGCATTGG
>JBBSLH010000225.1:0-6903 GCA_038255425.1 Acidimicrobiales bacterium | reverse complement strand
TCATCAGCCCCGGCAAGTGCAACATCGGCATCACCGCCGGTGAGATCGCCAAGGAGCCGACTGCGGGTGGCCCGAACGTCGGCATCGTGTCCCGCTCGGGCACGCTCACCTACCAGGCGCTCTACGAGCTCAAGCTCAAGGACATCGGCGTGTCGACCTGTGTCGGCATCGGTGGCGACCCGGTCCCCGGGACCAGCTTCATCGATTGTCTCGAGCGCTTCGAGACCGACGACGAGACCCAGGCGATCATGATGATCGGCGAGATCGGCGGCAGCGCCGAGGAAGAGGCAGCCGAGTTCATCAAGGCCAACGTCTCGAAGCCCGTTGTCAGCTACGTGGCCGGCGTCACTGCCCCGGCCGGCAAGAAGATGGGCCACGCCGGCGCCATCGTCTCGGGCGGCAAGGGCACGGCAGCTGCCAAGCGCGAAGCACTCGAGGACGCTGGCGTGAAGGTCGGCAACAACCCGACCGAGGCCGGCGAACTCATGGTCGAGGTCGTCGGGTCGCTGTAAGAGAAGGAACTCTGAACCGCCAGCTTCTCCGCCTCGGACTCGCGATCGGGCTGATCGGGTCGGTCGTCGTCGTCCTGTCTTCCCGGGGCGGCGATGACGAGCCGACCCCGCAGGCGACGTCGACCACAGCCGAACCCGAGGGTCCACCGCTCTTCGGTCCGGTTCCCGAGGTCGACGGTGCGCCCGCCGTCGTCACACCGAACGGATTCGTCGTCCCCGTGGTCGGCGGCGAAGAAGGCGCATGGCTCGTCAAGACGCCGTGTGCCAACGAGGTCGTGGTCGACGGGCAGGTGATCGAGGGCGCGCACGTCGTGCTCGACCCCGGCCACGGCGGCAAGGAGACCGGTGCGATCGGCCCCGGTGGCGTGAGCGAGGAAGACGTCAACCTCGACGTTGCGCTGCGGGTCAAGCGGTTGCTCGAACAGCGTGGTGCGGTCGTCGTGATGACGCGCTCGACCGACGTCCGGGTCACGATCGACACGAGAGCGTCGCTCGCGGTCGCGCTCCGTCCGCTCGCGTTCGTCTCCATCCACCACAACTCCGGAGCGAAGCGGAAGTCGACCACGCCCGGGAGCGAGACGTACCACCATCTCGACGACCCCGACTCGAAGCGCCTCGCCGGACTGATCTACGAAGAACTCCAAGACAAGCTGTCGCCCTACGGGACCGACTGGGTCGTCGGCGGCGACTCCGGCGCTCACGCACGCCGCTCGCAGAACGACGGTGACGACTTCTACGGGATCCTGCGTCGATCGCAAGGGGTCCCTGGGGTGCTGAGCGAATCCTCCTACGTGTCGAACCCCGCCGAAGCAAGGCTGCTCGAGATGGCGTCGTTCCGTGAGAGCGAGGCGACCGCGATCGCCAGCGCCGTCATCCGGTATGTCACGACCGACGATCCCGGCTCCGGGTTCATCCCGCCGCTCGAGTCGTCGTCCGACCCGGGTGGGGGCGGTGGCGCGGGTGGGTGCGAGGACCCGCCGGTCCTTTGAACGCGATGCTGGGGGGAGTCAGGGAACGCTGGCTCTTCCGTTACGCCGTCGGGCTGTGCGTCGCCGGTGTCCTGGCTGCGGTCCTGGTGCGCGCCGACGACACCGCCGACATGGTGTCGCCGATGCCGGTGATCGGCGAGGTCACGGCCCCGACGACGTCGTCGACCACGACGACGATCCCGTCCATGTTCCCGCCGCTGCCGATCCGTGTCGATGTCCCCGCCATCCGGACGTCGACGGGACTCGTGTTGCCAGTCGTCGGCGGTGGCCCGGGTGCCTGGGAGGTCCAGACGCCGTGCGCCCTCACGGCGGTCGTCAACGGGCTCCCGGTGCGCGGCGCGCACGTCGTGCTCGATCCCGGCCACGGCGGTTCGGAGCCGGGCGCGGTGGGTCCGTCGGGCCTCACCGAGCGGGACCTGAACCTCGACGTCGCCAACCGTGTGGCGGGACGACTCCGAGCCCTCGGCGCCGCCGTCGTGATGACGCGGCCGGGTGACCAGCGCGTCACGCTCCAGACGCGCGCAGCGATCGCGCTGGCACTCCAGCCGATCGTCTTCGTGTCGATCCATCACAACGCGGCGCCGCTCGCGTCCGGGCCGACGCCCGGCAGCGAGCTGTATCACCAACTCGACGCGCCGGTGTCGAAGCGCCTCGCCGGATTGATCTGGGAGGAGCTCCAGGCGGCCTTCGCTCCGTTCGGCACCGACTGGGCGATCGGTGACGATCCCGGCGCACGGGCCCGACAGTCGCGATTGACAGGCGACGACTTCTACGGGGTCCTCCGACGGACCGAAGCGGTCCCGGCCGTGTTGACCGAGGCGGCATTCCTCTCGGACCCCGAGGAGGACGCGCTGCTCCAGACCGATGCATTCCGAGACGCCGAAGCGGACGCGATCACGCGCTCGATCGTGCGGCTCGTGACGACCGACGACCCAGGGACTGGTTTCGTCGCGACCAAGGTCGCCGATGCGCCTGCCGGCTCGGGCGGCGGGACGGTCGGATGCGAGGACCCACCACTTTCCTGAGTGGTGCTGGTTCCATGAGGACGTCATGGAACCAACAGCTGACAAGCCGTGGTCGATCCCCATCCGTGAGCCGGGCCCCGACGTCCCGCACCGCGCCGCGACCTTGGTCGACCGACTTCCCGTCCTGTCGACCGTCCTGGCCGGGGTGGCACTGGTCTCGGTGCTGATCGGGGCGCTCGTCCTGCTCGACACCGCCAGTGCGCGGTCGGGACCCGAGGTCGCCGGCAACGTCGTCACGCGAGTCACCACCGGCGCCCCCGACCCGACGTCGGCCGACGTCGTTGCCGTCACCACGACGTCTGTGCCTGCCACCACCACGCCGTCGACCACCGCTCCCCCCGAGGCGACGGATACTGCACCGCCGTCGACGGTCGCATCGTCGAACCGATCCGGCGAACCAGCAGGACTCCCGATCCGGACGCCAGCCGATCTGGCAGGCGGATGGGTCGCGCAGGTCTCGTCCGTGCCGGCGTCCGTCGGTGCTGAAGGCCTCGCGCGGTCATTCGACGCCGTGCGCAAGACCATCCCCGACGCGATCATCGTCCGCGGCAGTGAGTGGCCAGGGTTGCGCGCCGGGTTCTGGGTCATCGTGCGTTCGGGGTACGACGGGGCTCCTGCTGCGGTGGACGATTGCGACGCCTGGGGCTTCGACGGTCGAGACGCATGTTTCGCTCGCCACCTGTCGGCCGCCGACGGGACGGATCGCACCTGTTGGCGGGATGAATCGGGCTCGCTCGCCGGCGACTGTTCGTAGCGTCTCGCCTGCAGTCTCCACGGTTCGTGGGAAGCCGGAGGACTGCTAGTTTCCGACCCCGATGCAGGAGCCCGGACCCTCGAGGATCGCCGTCCTCGCCTCCGGGAGCGGCACGCTGCTCGACGCAATCCTGTCGGAGGGGATCGCCGTCGATCTGGTGTTGGTCGACCGACCATGTCGGGCGACCGACGTGGCCGAGCGGCACGGTGTCGACCACGTTGTGCACGAGCGCACGTCGTTCGGTACCTCGTTCGACCGCGAGGGTTACACGGCCTTGGCTGCCGAGATCCTCCAGGGCGCTGGCATCGACCTCGTCGTCATGGCCGGGTATGGGACGGTCTTCGGGAGGGCGATCCACGACGCGTATCCCTTCCGCATCCTCAACACGCACCCTGCGCTGCTCCCTGCATTCAAGGGCTGGCATGCGGTCGAGGCGGCGCTCGAATACGGCGTGAAGGTGACGGGTTGCACGATCCACGTCGCCACGCTCGAGATGGACGCCGGCCCGATCCTCGCCCAGGAAGCTGTGCCCATCCTCGACGACGACACCGCAGAGACGCTCCAGGAGCGCATCAAGGTGGTCGAGCGCCGGCTCTATCCCGCCACGATCCGAGCCGTGCTCGATCGCCCGGAACTGCTCGCCCCCTCCCCACCGCTCGAACACCCAGTCCCCGAGGAGTCCCGATGAGGGCATTTCTGTCCGTGTACGACAAGACCGGTGTGGTCGAACTCGCGAAGGGGCTCGCCGACGCAGGCTGGGGCCTGGTGTCGAGCGGCGGCACTGCGGCGGCGATCCGTGAAGCGGGGATCGACGTCGCCGACACGGAGTCGGTGACGGGGTACCCGGCGATTCTCGGACACCGAGTCGCGACGCTGCACCCGAAGATCCACGGCGGCATCCTCGCCGACCCCACCGATCCCGAGCATCAGGTGGACCTCGAGAAGTACGAGATCGAACCGTTCTCGCTGGTCGTCGCCAACCTGTACCCCTTCGGCGATCCCGAGGCGGCCGGCGACGCTGGCGGCCGGAAGCTCGCCGACGGGATCGACCTGATCGACATCGGTGGGCCGGCCATGGTGCGCGCTGCGGCCAAGAACCATGCACACGTCGGGATCGTCGTCGATCCGGCCGACTACGAGCCCGTGCTGGCCGAGATCGTCGCCGACGGCTCGATCGGTGACGCAACGCGTCGCCGACTCGCGCGCAAGGCCTTCGCCCACACGGCCGCCTACGACGCTGCCGTCGTGTCGTGGTTCGACGAGACCGATCCCGATCCGGTCGAACTGCCGCCGACGATCCACCTGGCGCTGGAACGAGACGATCAGGTCCTGCGCTACGGCGAGAACCCCCACCAGGAGGGGGCCCGCTACCGCCAACGAGGTGTCACCAGCGTCTGGGACCAGATCGACCAGCACTCGGGCCTGGCGCTCAGCTACCTCAACATCTTCGACTCCGACGCCGCGTGGAACCTCGCGCACGACCTGGCCGAGCAGTCGGGCAAGCCGGCCGTGGCGATCATCAAGCACGCCAACCCATGTGGAGCTGCCGTGGGCGAGACGCTGGCGGAGGCATACCGCAACGCGTTCGCCTGCGACCCCCGGTCGGCCTTCGGCGGCATCGTGGCGACGTCGCAGCCGATCGACACGGCGACCGTCGACGAGATGATCGAAGCCGCGCAGGCCGACGTCGTGATCGCCCCCGGCTACGACGACGGCGTCATCGACGCGCTGATCGGCAAGCGCAAGAACACCCGCCTGCTGACCCTTCCGGACCCTGGCCCCGGCCCGCGGGCGATCCGCCAGCTGAACGACACCTGGCTCGTCCAGAGCCCCCACCACTTCGCGTCGGGCCCCTCCGACTGGCAAGTCGTCACCGAGCGGCAGCCGACCGATGCCGAACTCGCCGACGCAGCGTTCGCGTGGCGGGTGTGTGGCTGGGTGAAGTCGAACTCGATCGTGTTGGCCAAGGACGGCACGGCGTGGGGCATCGGCGCCGGCCAGCAGAATCGGGTCGAGGCCGGACAGATCGCGGCCGAGAAGGCCGACGGCCGGGCGAAGGGCGGCGCCTGCGCCTCCGACGCCTTCTACCCGTTCCCCGACGGCATCGAGGCGGCTGCGTCCGCCGGCGTGGCCGTGATCATCCAGCCGGGTGGGTCGGTCCGCGACGACCAGTGCATCGCCAAGGCCGACGAGCTCGGCGTGGCCATGGTCTTCACCGGCGAGCGCCACTTCCTGCACTAGCGACCCGGCCGCCAGGAGGACGAGGAACGGAGGAGGACGCACCCGGACCGAAATGCGACAATGGCGGCCGTGACTGCACAACTGCTCGCCGGTGGCCCCGTGGCGGAGGCCGTGCTCGAAGACGTTGCCAAGCGGGTCGACGCCCTGGCCGAACAGGGCAAGGCGGTCGGTCTCGGCACCATCCTGGTGGGCGACGACGAGGCCAGCGCCGGGTACGTGCGCAAGAAGCACGAGACCTGCGCCGAGCTCGGCATCGCCAGCACCAACGTCCACATCGGCGCCGACGATGACCCGCAGACCCTGCTCGACGCCGTCGACCGGCTCAACGCCGACGACTCCGTCGACGCTTACCTCATCCAGTACCCGGTGGCCGACGGCTTCGACTTCGACGCCGCCGTCAACCGCATGGACCCGGCCAAGGACGCCGACGGCCTCCACCCCGCCAACCTGGGGCGTCTCGTGCTCCAGCAGGACGGGCCCGTGCCGTGCACGCCGGCCGGGATCCGGGCCATGTTCGTCCACTACGGCATCGACCTGCGGGGCAAGGATGTCGTCATCGTCGGTCGGGGCCCCACGCTCGGCCGCCCGCTCTCGCTTCTGCTCACCCTCAAGGGTCCGGGCGCCAACGCGGCGGTCACGGTGGTGCACTCCGCCGTCGCCGACATCTCCGAGCACACCAAGCGGGCCGACGTGGTCATCGCCGCCGTGGGCTCCCCGTCGATCGTCACCGCGGAGATGGTCCGCCCCGGCGCCGTGGTCGTCTCCGGCGGCATCTCCTGGGAGGGCCGCAAGCTGCTGCCCGACGTCGACGAGGACGTGAACGAGGTCGCCTCGTGGGTCACGCCCCGCCTCGGCGGTGTGGGACCCACCACGGTGGCCATGCTGCTGCGGAACACGGTCGCTGCTGCGGAGCTCCGGGCCGGGGGAGCGTCATGACTCGCATCGCCGACCTGTTCGACGACGGGCCCACGATCTCGCTGGAATTCTCGCCCCCCAAGGACGACGAGGCCGAGGCCAACCTGGTCACCGTGCTCGACGAGCTGTCGGTGATCGAGCCGTCGTTCGCCTCGGTGACCTATGGAGCCCTCGGCTCCACCCGCGACCGCACCCGCGACATCGTGATCCGGTTCAACCAGGCGCACTCCTTCCCGACGATGGCGCACCTCACTTGCGTCGGTCACTCCAAGCCCGAGATCATCGACCTGCTCGACACCTATGCCGCCGGCGGGGTGCGCAACATCCTCGCCCTCGGTGGCGCCCCGCCCGCCGACGGCAGCGACCCGGGCGGCGACTTCTCCCACGCCATGCAGCTGGTCGAGATCGTGCGCGACCACCCCGCCACCTTCTCGGTCGGCGTCGCCGCCCATCCCGAGAAGCACCCC
>JBBSLH010000224.1:0-6918 GCA_038255425.1 Acidimicrobiales bacterium | reverse complement strand
GTCGGCCGTTCGCACGAACACCTCGACGACGTAGCCGAGCACCGTTGTCAGTGTCGTGGAAATCTGCGATTCATCTGCTGTGCTGACTGCGCCGAGGATCACGTTCCCGCTCGCCTGATATGCCGAGACTTCGTCGTACCCGGCACCAGCGAAGACGGATACCAACTCGGCGTTCGTGATTCGGCGGCTCCCGAGGTTCATGCCTCGCAGGAAGACAACGACGGCCATCGCCCCGATGGTAGGACCCGTGAGCGGAGGTGGACGGGACTCCGCCTAGTTCGGTATCGCTCCTGGTAGATGGCGAGTGCCCCTCGGCCGGCACTTTGCGGCAGAGATCGGGGGATATTCCTGGAGCGTTGCGGAACAGCGGCTGCGATCAGATCGTTGCCTGTGGCCGCTCTCACCCGCTTTCTGGTCCCGTCCTCCGAGCCTGGGTTGAGCTTCTAGTCTGATGTGCCGAGGTGCGCCTCGTTGGTTCACTGCTTCCGGCCGGTTGGGTGGGCGGGTGTAAGTCTTCGCAGGGGCCGCCGCAAGGTACTCCGATGTGATCGATGTGCTTCGCATGCGGCTAAAGGGTGTTGTCGCCTCGGGACGCCGGCCGACTTGGGGTTGCAGCAGGCTGAGTCCAGCCTTTGCGCGTCTGAGTCGAAGCCGTCCGAGCTCAGCGAGGGGTCACTTTCCATGCTCGCTCTCGCATCAACTCTTTGATCTGGGCGACGCGGGCGATCAGGTTCTTGAACTCGGTGTAAAAGATCGTCGAGACGATGAAGTAGGCGATGAACCAGCGACGTCGTTGCTTGATCTCGTCGGTCGCGAGGTGGTAGGCGAACAGCACTTGGCCCGGCCCAACTGAGAGCGTGTAGACGGTGGTCAGCACGAAGAGCGGAACGAACCAGTCGAGAGATCGGAAGCCGTCCCGGAAGATCCAGTAGACGATGATCGGAAACATCTGCGCGGAGATCCACGGATAGATCTCTCGCCAGCCGAGCAGGAACGTGAACCCGACCTTCTGGCGTGGGCTCAAGACCTTCGAGCGCCACGCCGGCCAGAGATGGCGGAGCGAGACCTGGAACCAGCCCTGTGCCCATCGCATGCGTTGGTTCCACAGCGCATTGAGCGTGGTGGGAGAGAGCTCTCTGGTGACGAGATGGGGGTCGGAGACGATGCGACCGCCCTGTTCCACGACGCGCAGCGCCGAGTCGATGTCCTCGGTCAGCATCGAGCCGCGCATCCGGATGGCGCGGAGCAACTCGGTACGCCAGTACCCGTTGGATCCGCCGAAGATGCCGAAGTCGTGTAGTCGCTGACGACCAGGATGGCTGACCGAGTAGATCGCTTCGAATTCGACGGCGACGGTGCGCGAAATCCAGGAGACGTCTCCGTTGCGGACGACCGGGTGGCCCTGCACGATGTCCCATCCATCGGACAACCATCGCCAGGCGCGTCTGAAGCCATCGGGCTCGGGTAGGTGGTCGGCATCGAACACCCCGACGTACTCGCCGGTCACGATCGACAGTGCGGCGTTGACGTTCTGCGCCTTGCTGGTGGACCCGTCCACTCGGAATGCGACGAAACGCGAATCGTTGCGGGCCAGCTCGCGGAAGCGGTCCTCGATCGGCATGTCGTAGGGCGAGTTGTACGCGAGGATGATCTGGACGTCGGCCGGATAGTCGGTGGCGAGGAAGGCGTCGATCGTTTCCATCACGGTCGCTGCTTCGTTCGGCAGGTAGGCGGCGATGATCGCACTGGCCGGCGGGTATGGAGACTCGGGCTCCTCCGGAGGGTGGACCTGTCGGAGCGCGATGAATCCTTCCGTCCAGATCGCCGTGGCAGTGACGAGCAAAGCGATGACGACCACCACGTACATTGCCTGGGTGATGTCGAAGCCGGCTTGATCGAGGCCCCAGTAGACGAAGAACGGCACCGCGACCATCGCGAGGAATGTCAGCGCGATCTGGAACGGAAGCCGTGCGCGTTCTGCGAACGCCAAGAGCGCTGTGTGGCGACTCGGTGACGCGGGAGCGTCTGCGAAATGCGACTCCCACTGCACGGGCACCAGGTCGAGATGTGCAGCTGCCGCGTCGGCTGCAACGGTCGCTCGGCCCACTGCGTCCTCTCCGCTCGAGGAGTGCTCGAATCGCACCCACCCCGTCACCGGCGTCACGGCGACCGAGTTGTCTCCGATCGCAAAGCTGGAACCTGCCACACGTTCACCGAACTGTCGCAGGCGGGCATCGATCGAGTCCTCGTCGCTCTCGGGGAACAAGATCACCAGCGCGTCGTCACCGGCTCGTCCGACCAGCTCGAGCCCATCCGCTGGCGATGGGATCAGCGCGGAGACCTGTCGGACGACCGTGTCGACGGCAGCGGCACCGAACCGTTCGCGGATGGTGTCGATCTCGACCAGACTCACCCAGGCGATACCTCCGTCGCGGCCCGAGCGTCGGGATCGCGAATGTTCCCGATTCGCCTCGTCGACGAAGCGGACGAGCGACAGCACACCGGTGCTGCGGTCGATCGGAAAGAGCTCGGCGGGCACCGGTGGTCGGTCGACTTTCGAGCGGACCCGTGCAAGAAGTTCGGCGACGTCGAAGGGCTTGACGAGGTAGTCGTCGGCGCCGAGTTCCAAGCCCCGAACGATGTCGTCGGTGTCGGTTCGAGCGGTGAGGAACACGAACGGGATCGAACGCCCGGCCGGTGTGGAACGCATCGCGTCGAGCAGCTCGAAGCCGTTCATGCCCGGCATGTTGACGTCGCACACCACCACGACGGGGACCACCTCGGTGATCCGCTCGAGCGCTTCGCGTCCGTCCGCCGCAGTGGCGACCGAGTATCCGGACGCCGACAGTGTCTCGGCGATCACTTCGCGGATCAGGTCGTCGTCGTCGACGACGAGCACGGGAAGCTGCTGGGAGCTTGCGTCTGTGTGGTTCCGAGCGGCTTCAAGCGGCCGAATCTCGGACTGTGACATCGCCGTATCATAAGCGGGTGCCAGCTGCCGAGCGCCCTGTCGACGAACCCGAACGCCTGGCAGCATTGCGGGCACTCGCACTCCTCGACACGCCGCCGGAGGACCGGTTCGACCGTGTCACCCGTTTGGCGGTCGGCCTCTTCGATGTTCCGATCGCGTTGGTCAGTCTGGTCGACAGCGATCGCCAGTGGCTCAAGTCCTGCATCGGCTTTCCGACGAAGGAGACGGAACGCAGCATCTCGTTCTGTTCCCATGCCGTGCTCCAACCCGACGTCCTGGTCGTCGAGGACGCCACAGCGGACCCCCGCTTCGCCGACAATCCGGCGGTCACCGGGGAGCCGAACGTGCGCTTCTACGCCGGAGCGCCGCTGCATTCGAACGGCCACCGCGTCGGCACGTTGTGCGTCATCGACCGTCGGTCCCGGGAGTTCACCACGACGGACCGCGGCCTGCTTCGCGATCTCGCAGCGATCGTCGAGCGAGAGTTCCTCTCCAACGAGTTGTCACGCACCACACAGGAACTGTTGACGAGCCAATCGCACCTCGCGGAGATCCTTTCCGCAGCCGGGGACGGGATCATCGGCCTCGATCCGGACGGCTGCGTCAGCTTCGCCAATCCCGCCGCCTGCGCACTCCTTCAGGCCGATGTCGAAGATCTCGTCGGGGTCCAACTCCACGACGCCGCACACCGCCTCGCCGACGGCTCGTCGTTTCCGTGGTCGGAGTGCCCGACACACCGCACCTTGCGCGACGGCGAACCCGGACGGGTCACGAACGAGACCTTCGTCCGGGCCGACGGCACGAGTTTCCCGGTCGAGTACACCGCAACAGCGGTTCACGAGCGCGACCGGATCGCCGGAGCCGTCCTCGTCTTCCAAGACATCAGCAGTCGCCGAGAAGTCGATTCGCTCAAGGATGAGTTCGTGTCGATCGTCAGTCACGAACTGCGGACGCCACTCACCTCCATTCGAGGGTCACTCGGTCTCCTCGCGTCGGGCGCACTCGGTCCGGTGGACCCACGCGGGCAACGAATGATCGAGATCGCCGTCGAGAGCACCGACCGACTCGTGCGGCTCGTCAACGACATCCTCGATCTGGAGCGACTTCGCTCGGGTCACTCGGTGTTCGCCCTGACCCCAGTTCAACTCTCGTCGCTCATGCTGACAGCCAGGCGCACCGTCGAGCCTGCTGCTGAAGCGGCCGGAGTCGACGTCGTGGTCACACCCGTCGAGTTCCAGATGGACCTCGACCAGGACCGGATCCTGCAGGTGCTGACGAATCTCCTCGGTAATGCCATCAAGTTCTCGTCCAGCGGCGACCGAGTCGAGCTCACCGGCACCGTACGCGCGGACGAAGTGATCCTGGTGGTGTCCGACCACGGACGAGGAATCCCGACGAGCGCATTGCACCGGATCTTCGAGCCGTTCGAGCAGGTCGACGCCTCCGACTCGCGGGCAAAGGGCGGCACCGGCCTCGGTCTGGCGATCAGCCAAGGGATCGTCCAACGCCACGGGGGCCGGATCTGGGCCGAAAGCACATGGGGTCACGGAGCAAGGTTCTCCGTGGCCCTGCCGATCACCGCTCCACCGGTCGAGTCGACATGACCCAGACCGTGCTGCTCGTCGAGGACGACGACTTCATCAGAGAGATCGCTGCCGCCTCACTCGAGACGATCGGGGAGTTCCGTGTCGTCACCGCAGCAGCCGGCGACGAGGCGATTCGTCTCGCCATCACGGAGCACCCGGACGCCATCCTGCTCGACGTCATGATGCCCGGCATGGACGGACCGACGACCCTGGCGGCACTGCGTTGTGACACTCGCACCACCGACATCCCCGTTGCCTTCCTCACCGCCAAGGTCCACGCCGCCGATCAGGAGGCGTTGATGGCGTTGGGGGTGCACGGTGTCCTCTCCAAACCCTTCGACCCGGTCGTGCTGCCGGATCAGGTCAGGGCGACCTTCGGTTGGGACCGTTGACGTCCCCTGGCCGCTCGGATACCGGGGCCAGGTCAAACCTTCTCCTCCGCGATCGGGATCGGCAACGCAGACGCGGGTTACGCAGCCGCCAATAGCGGCGCTGGTGGCCTCCACCCCGGTGTTCGATGCCGAGTCGTAGCTGCAGCCGCCAGCGCACTTCGATCGGTCGATGCTCGACGTGGCCGACCCACCCGGTAATCACGACCAAGTCGCTCAACCCGCGCTTCGTATCATGCGAAGTCGCACGCCTTCGACACCGTGCAGGCCGCTCGATAATCACGCCGCCCGACGGCAGTCGAGCCTGAGCGCTAACGGCACGTTCGATCGGGCGGACCCGCTCCAGATCTCGCAAAAACGATCGGTCGGATCGGCGATGCGCTGCGCCAGTGCAGAAATGCAACGCGTCGTCGAGCCACACGGCCACGAGCGGGTCGCGGTGGGACCGGCCATCGTCGCGCACCGTCGACACAACGAAACAGCTCAGCGTTCGCCAACACATCGCAACTCACCTCCCAACTGGTCGCAGTGATGTCGGGGTCACTGAACCGTGAGTCCAGATCGGTCGTCGGCGTCGAAGTCCTGGACAGGAAGGGCTAGCCAGCTAGCGATGGTGACGTTGATCAGCTACGACTGGTGATCGCAACACGTGCTTCATCGACAGACTGAAGGTCGCGCGGGACCGGGCGTCCGAGGAGGTGCCCCTGCGCGAGGTCCACGCCGAGCTCGACGGCACATTCCAGCTGCTGGGGTTCTTCGACACCTTCGATCAAGACTTGACTGCCGATCGAAGCACCGAGGGCGACAACTTGTTCGACGAAGCCGACGGCGACCGGTTCGGGCAACGCGCGAGAGATCGCGCCGTCGATCTTCATCACGTCAGGACGCAGCGCCTCAGCTACCGACAGCGTCGCATGGTTTGCACCGAGGTCGTCGAGCGCGACCCGGGCTCCCATCTCGTGGTACCGGTCGAAGATCTGGCGTAGGTGAGGAACGCTCGTGATGTGTTCGCTCTCGACGACTTCGAACACGAGCTGTCCCATCGAGATCCCGGACGCACGCGCTGCTGCTTCGGTGGTGCGCAGGCACACAGACGGGTTGTAGATCGAGCTCGGCAAGAAGTTGATGAAGAGCAGAGCCTCGTCGAGCCAAGGACCAGCACCCACGATCGCGCTCCGACGTGCGGCCTGGTCAAGTGCCTGGTGCCAACCGCCGCGTCTGGCAGCTTGGAACAGCTCCGCCGGGCTGACAGCGGACCCGTCCACGGGGTCCACGATTCGCAAGAGGGCCTCGTGACCGACGACGCAGCCGGTGACGACGTCGATGATCGGCTGATAGTGGGATCGCATTGCGTCGGGCGGGTCGAGCGCTCTGCGCCACCGAGCGGCGTGCTGATCGTCGCCGTCGACCGAGGCGAGGGTGCCCACCAGATCCGAACACGAGCACGTCGCAGGCAGATGCGTCAACGACAATTTCGACATCGATGCCTCATCGGCAACACCGTCGCCGACCTTGAGCACATGCCATCGAAACTCAACGGGCTACCCGGTTTTGCGTGACATCGCCGGGGTCGTCGCACCGTGAGGTCCGCGGGCGAGCGCTTCGTAGGCGACGATCGGGCGACAATCCAACTCCACGATGGGTTGGTAGACCGCCGTCAACGCACCCGTCTCCACGATCTGTTCGATGTCGGGCTCGGCGCTCATCGTGGGCACCATTCGACATCGGCACCACGACCGGCGAACGTGAGCATTGGTTGTGTCCGATGGTCACCAGCATTGCAGTTCATGTTCGAAGGTCGACGTTCCGATACAGATCCATCGAGCCGGATCTGACGAGACAAGGAATGCCACCGTGAGAAGAATCGTGTACTGCAGCCAAGCCACAGCGGACGTGTCACCCGATGAGCTGATCGCTCTTCTCGAAGTCAGCCGATCGAACAACGAACGTGCGGGTCTCAGCGGAATGCTGC
>JBBSLH010000223.1:0-6929 GCA_038255425.1 Acidimicrobiales bacterium | reverse complement strand
GCCGGGCTCGACGGCTTCGATGCCGCCACCGTCGCCGCGCACGTGCACGGCACGGCGGGGTCACTCGCTCCGAGGCACGGAGCGATCGCCTCCGACGTCATCGATCACCTGCCGCAGGCCCTGTCGGACATCGGCGGCGCGGAGTGAGCGCCTCGACGGCCACGATCGACCTCAGCGCCGTCGCCTCGAACATCCGCGTGCTGTCGGAGTTCGCAGGCAACGCTGCGGTCTGTGCGGTCGTCAAGGCCGACGGGTACGGCCACGGGAGCGTGCCTGTCGCACGCGCAGCCCTCGACGCGGGAGCAACGTGGCTCGGTGTTGCGCACGTCGGCGAAGGTCGAGTGCTCCGCGCGGCCGGGATCGACGCACCGGTCCTGGTCTTGAGCGAACCCGATCTCGACGAGGTCCCTGCCGCGCTCGCGTCCGGTCTGCACCTCGTCGTGTATCGACCCGAGATGATCGATGCGATCGCCTCGACGGCCGAGTCGCTCGGCGTCCCATCGGTGTCGCTGCACCTCAAGATCGACACCGGCATGCGTCGGGTCGGTTGTGAGCCGGGTGATGCGGTGGCGCTCGCCCGTCGGATCATCGACGCCGACCGTCTGGTGCTGGCGGGGACCATGACCCATCTCGCTCGTGCAGACGAACCTGACGTGACCACCAACGACGAGCAACTCGATCGTTTCGACGAGGTCCTCGCGGCGTTGGATGCGGCCGGCATCGATCCTGGCATCCGACACGCGGCCAACTCCGCCGGAACGATCGCACTCCCGCGCGCTCGTCTCGACCTCGTCCGGGTCGGCATCGCTGCCTATGGCATCCCTCCGTCGTCAGGGATGCCAGGCACGGACGACCTTCGCCCGGCACTCCGGTGGACGGCGCCAGTGCGTCATGTGAAACAGGTCGCTGCGGGTGAGTCGGTGTCGTACGGCCATCGGCACCGTTTCGCCACCGACACCGTGGTCGCGACCGTGCCGGTGGGGTACGCCGACGGCTACCGCCGAAGCCTGGGCCTGGTCGGCGGTGAAGTCCTGATCGGCGGTCGCCGCCGGTCCATCGTCGGCGTGGTGACGATGGACCAATTCGTCGTCGACTGCGGTTCCGATGCTGGCGTGACCGTCGGTGACGAGGCCGTCCTCATCGGCACGCAGGGAGGCGAGACGATCACCGCCGACGACATGGCGACGTTGCTGGACACCATCGGCTACGAGGTCGTGTGCGACCTGTCCGCCCGCGTCGAACGGCGCTACACATGATCACCGAGATCGACGGCATCCTCGTCGGGCACTGGACGAATGCCGAGGCGATGACCGGCTGCACCGTCATCCTGTTCCCGGAGGGCACGATCGCCTCGGGCGAGGTCCGGGGTGGTGCGCCCGCCACGCGCGAGTTCGCGCTCCTCGACCCGACCAAGATGGTCCAGCGGATCGATGCTGCGGTCCTGACCGGCGGATCGGCGTTCGGATTGGCGACGGCCGATGGTGTGATGGCAGTCCTGGCGGGGCGCGGACAGGGCTTCGACACGATCGGCGGACCGGTTCCGATCGTCGTCACCATGGGCCTGTTCGACCTCGCGGTCGGCGACGGCTCGGTGCGTCCCACAGCGCGCGACGGTCGGGCAGCGGCCGAGGCGGCGACGAGTGATTCGCCGGTACTCGGGTCCGTGGGTGCAGGCACGGGGGCGACGGTCTCGAAGTGGCGTGGCCCCGAACACCGGCGTCCCGGGGGTCTGGTGTCCGCCACGGTTCGTGTCGGCGACCTGGCTGTCTCGGCGCTCGTCGCGGTGAACGCGTTCGGCGAACCCGGGGCGACACCTTCCGCAGTCCTCGACGGGTCCACAGGTGACATGTTCCAGAACACGACGATCGGGGTCGTCGCGACCAACGGCATCCTCGACAAGGTCGAGTGTCACCTCGCTGCCCAGTCCGCGCACGACGGTCTGGCTCGTTCAGTGGCACCCAGCCACACCGCAGCGGACGGCGACGCGTTCATCGTCGCGGCCACCGGTTCCGTCACCTGTGAGGTCGCACTGGTGCGGACCATGACGACTGCTGCCGTCGAGGAGGCCATCGCGTCGCTCGCCACCTCCGTGGACAGTGGAGACCGGAACTAGTCTCCGGATCCATGGGCCTGCGCGCGCGTACCGACGGAGTCGACACCACACGCGCGCTCGCCGCCGAGGTGGCGGGCCTCGTCGCTGCCGGCGATGTCCTGCTTCTGGCCGGTGAGTTGGGTGCAGGAAAAACCGCCTTCACGCAGGGCTTCGGCGAGGCACTGGGGGTCAGGGAACAGATCACCAGCCCGACGTTCACGCTCGCCCGTCACTACGAAGGTCGCATGCCGCTCCACCATCTCGACGTGTATCGCCTCGAGCGGCTGTCCGAGTTGCAGGACGTCGGAGTCGCCGAGCTCCTCGACAGCGATGGCGTGATGGTCATCGAGTGGGGTGACGCGATCGCGACCGCGGTTCCCGCCGACTATCTGGAGATCCGCCTCACCTACGGCGACGGCGACGATGACCGAGAGCTCGAGTTCCGTTGCGTCGGCAACCGTTGGTCCGCCCGCGAGCGCTCGCTGGTCGAGGCGCTCGAGAAGTGGGTGGTCGTCTAGTGCTCATCCTCGGGATCACCACAGCGACTCAGCAGGTCGGCTGCGCCATCGGCGGTCACGAAGGAGTGCTCGCCAGCGCTCACTCGGCCCGCGGCAAGCGTCATGCCGAGACGCTCGTTCCGTCGATCGACTTCGTCCGTCGCCAAGCACGCATCGAACTGACCGAGCTGTCGGTGATCGCCGTCGACATCGGACCTGGGTTGTTCACCGGTCTCCGCGTCGGGATCGCTGCCGCAAAGGCGATGGCGCACGCCCTCCGCGTGCCCATGGTCGGCATCTCGAGCCTGGATCTCCTGGCGTGGCCGGTGCGGCACACGACTCGTGAGATCGTGGCCGTCGTCGATGCTCGGCGTGGGGAGGTCTTCCACGCGCGATACCGACCGACTCCCGGCGGCGTACAACGGACCGCGGGCCCAGAGGTCTCCACGCCACACGAACTCCGGGCCGAACTCCAAGCCAGCGACCGCGAGTACCTGTTGGTGGGCGACGGAGCCCTCCGGTACAGCGACGAATGGGACGACACGGTCCGCGTCGAGGTCGCCGAGCAGCACCTCGCCCATCCGAACGCGGCATCGCTGGTGCAGCTCGCGCATGCCCGGGCGATCCGCGAGGACTTCGTGCAGCCGTGGGAACTCGAACCGTTGTATCTCCGCCCACCCGACGCAGAGATCAACTGGGTCACACGGGACGGAGCCACATGATGGTGATGGAACGTCAGCCCCAGCGCGCCGACCGGGCGCCGATCACCATCGAGCCGATGCGTCGTCGGCATCTGCGCGGCGTGCTCCGTATCGAACAGGCGGTGAACCCGCGGCCGTGGTCGCTCAGTCTGTTCTCGTCCGAGCTGCGTTACCGAGAGTCGCGTGTGTACCTCGTCGCCCGCACCGGCACCGAGCTGATCGGTTTTGCTGGCCTCATGCTCGTCGCTGGCGACGGCCACATCACCAACGTCGGCGTCGCCGAAGCGCATCGACGCAGCGCAGTCGCGACCAGGCTCGTGCTCGAGCTCGCTCGTCGCGCGCTGGCCGAAGGTGCCGAGGCGCTCACCCTGGAGGTCCGGGTCTCGAACGAGGCCGCTCAGGGGCTGTACCGCAGGTTCGGCTTCGCTCCCGCCGGCGTGCGCAAGGCGTACTACCCGGACACCAAGGAGGACGCCATCATCATGTGGGCCAACGACATCGACACCCCCGAGTATCGAGCCCGCCTGTTCGAGATCGAGGCCGCCCTCCCCATCGCCGATCCTGGAAGCGACGACTGATGCTGTTCCCCGACGCCCACACCGTGCTCGGCATCGAGAGTTCGTGTGACGAGACGGCGGCTGCCGTGGTCCGCGACGGAACGACCGTGTTGTCGTCGGTGATCTCGTCTCAGGTGGACCGGCACGCGCGCTACGGCGGCGTCGTCCCCGAGATCGCGTCCCGGGCCCACGTCGAGATGCTCAACCCGGTGTTGGCCGAGGCGATGGTGCAGGCGGGTGTGAGCGCCGACGACATCGATGCCGTGGCGTGCACCTCTGGCCCCGGGCTCGTCGGATCGCTCCTCGTCGGTGTCTCCGCCGCCAAGGCGCTGGCCCTCGTGTGGGACGTGCCGTTCGTGGCGGTCAACCATCTCGAGGCGCATCTCTACGCGGCGATGCTCGAGGACCCGACGTTCGAGTTCCCCGTCGTGGTCCTGCTGGTCTCCGGTGGTCACACGATGATCGTCCACTGGGAGGATCACGGTCGCTACAAGGTGCTCGGCGGAACCATCGACGACGCCGCTGGCGAGGCCTACGACAAGGTGGCCCGCTACCTCGGACTCGGGTACCCCGGCGGGCCCGTCATCGACCGGATCGCCATGGACGGGGACGGCACCGTCATCACCTTCCCCCGCGCGTTGTCTGACCGTCCCTACGACTTCTCGTTCTCGGGGTTGAAGACCGCAGTGGTGAACCACGCCCGAAAGAACCCCGACGCGTCGACCGAAGACGTGGCGGCGTCGTTCCAGGAGGCCGTGGTCGACGTGCTCGTCACCAAGACACGCCGAGCCGCCGAGGACACCGGCGCCAAGGGCATCGCGATCGGCGGGGGAGTGGCTGCGAACTCGCGTCTCCGCGAGATGATCCTCGACGTCTGCGAGGCCGACGGTCTCGCCGCCTACCTGCCCGACCGGATCAACTGCACCGACAACGCCGCCATGGTGGCGGCATCGGGCTGGTGGTCGCTCCAACGTGACGGCGATTCGCCGCTCGACACGGGAGCGGACCCCAACCTCGGCCTCCCGACCTGAGGGAGTGTGGGTCTCCCCGTCTGACTACTCGGCTCCACTGTCGGGCTTGGAGTCCTTGGCGAACTTGTCGATGGCGTCGTCGACCTTGTCGAGCTTGTCGCTGAACTTGCCCTTGGTCTTCTCGTCGACCAGGTCGGTGGCCTTGTTGACGCCTTCGGCGATCTTGTCTGCGTTCTTCTCGGCCAGGTCCTTGGCCTTGTCTGCGTTCTTCTTCAGCTTGTCGAACAGTCCCATGGGAACTCCTTCGATCGAGGACAGGAGCCCCATGTGTAGCGGACCACGAAGCAGTTCAGCGGGCCCTACCGTGGTGGTGTGCCCGAACAGCTCGACATCGATGACGTGGACGTGGAGTCGTTGATCCTGGCGCGCAACGACGTCCACCCGGACGGCGACTGGTGGTTCGACCCTCGATCGGGCACCTCGCTCTACTACTCCATCGACGACGGGACCGACCTCCCCGCGCTGGTCGAGGGCGTCCACGTCCTGATCCCCTGCGACCCTCAGCCGAAGAGCGATGTCGACGAGTTCTTCGCACAGGCAGACCAACTCGGCCTCGACGACGACACGGTTGCCGAGCTGTACACCGCGTACCGCGGCAAGGGAGGGCTGCGCCGGTTCCGCGATCGAGTGGCGACGAGCGCTGCGGCCGACGCCTGGCGGCAGTTCACCATCGACCGAGAGTCCCGACGTGCGATCGAGTGGCTGCGGTCAAGAGGCATCGTCGACTCGGCGGCTGAGCGAGAGCACGCATGAGCGATCCCGGTCCACCGTCGGAACCCACCGGGATGGTGCCGCGCGTCGACACCCGACTCGCCGACTTCCTGGGCGCCGAACCGCAACTGCCGGTCGCGCTGTTGCTCGTCGTCGGCGGAGCTGCTCGCGGCCAGGTCCTCGAACTCGGCGCGCTGCCCGCGGTGATCGGCCGATCACCCGACGCCGACCTGACGATCGGTGACGACACCGTCTCCCGTCGACACGCAGACCTCCGCGGTGGCCGTGGGCATCTCGAGATCGAGGATCGCGGATCCTCCAACGGGACGACGCTCAACGGCAACGCAATCGTCGGCGCCATCACCCTCCACGACGGCGACCTCGTCGGCCTCGGCAGCGCCACCATCCTCGTGAAACGCGTTTCTTAGCAGTCTCGGGTTGCGAGTGCCAGCGTCATTGTCTACCGTTGGCACTCGTCCTATCCGAGTGCTAATTGCGTCACACATGGAGGCGCCAGCGATGAATCTCCAGCCCCTCGAGGATCGCCTCGTCGTTCGTCCCAGCGAGTCCGAGGAGACCACGGCCAGCGGCCTGGTCATTCCTGACACCGCGAAGGAAAAGCCCCAGCAGGGTGAAGTCTTGGCCGTTGGCCCAGGCAAGCGCTCCGACACCACCGGCGAGATCATTCCCGTCGACGTCGCCGTCGGCGACACGGTCGTCTACAGCAAGTACGGCGGCACCGAGATCGCCTCCGGAGGCGAGGACCTTCTGATCCTCAACGCCCGCGACGTACTCGCCATCGTCAAATAAGGACTGATTCACCAATGGCAAAGCAACTCAAGTTCGGCGACGAGGCTCGCCGCGCACTCGAGGCTGGCGTGAACCGCCTGGCCGACTCCGTGAAGGTGACGATCGGCCCCAAGGGTCGCAACGTCGTCCTCGAGAAGAAGTTCGGCGCGCCGACCATCACGAACGACGGCGTGTCCATCGCCCGTGAGGTCGAGCTCGACGATCCCTTCGAGAACATGGGCGCTCAGCTCGTGAAGGAGGTGGCGACCAAGACCAACGACATTGCTGGCGACGGCACCACCACCGCCACCGTGCTCGCCCAGGCACTGGTCAAGGAAGGCCTCCGCAACGTGGCCGCCGGCGCCTCGCCGATGAACCTCAAGAAGGGCATCGAAGCAGCCGTCAAGGCCGCGGTCGACTCCATCGCCGAGCAGTCCAACGAGATCGACGACAAGAGCGAGATCGCTCAGGTCGCCGCCATCTCTGCTGCCGACGAGAGCATCGGCCAGGTCCTGGCCGACGCCATCGACAAGGTCGGCAAGGACGGCGTG
>JBBSLH010000222.1:0-6966 GCA_038255425.1 Acidimicrobiales bacterium | reverse complement strand
GCCCTACGACGGGGAGATCCCCGACGATCAAGCGTGGATGCTCCGCGGCCTCGCCGACGTGTTCGAGGAACCGCTCCCCTGACGAGCGCGCCCTCGGGCAGGCGGACCTACGCTTCGCGAGACAATCGATCACGGGGGTTCGGCCATGCCCATCGATGGGGACAATGCGGCACAGGCCGAGTTCTGGAAATCAGCCGGAGCGCTGTGGGTGGAGGAGCGACGTCGGTTCGACGACCAGGCCGGCGTCCACGGCCGAGCAGCGATCGAGGCACTCGCTCCCGCCACCGGCGAGCGCGTGATCGACATCGGCTGCGGCGCAGGATCGGCCACGCTCGAGATCGCTGCAGCGGTCGGACCGACCGGATCCGTGCTCGGCCTCGACATCAGCCCGACGATGATCGAGGGCTCCACGGCCTACGCAGCCGAGCGCGGCGTCGCCAACGCGACGTTCGTCGTCGGTGACGCGACCGTGGAGTCGTTCGACGGCGACGCCGACGGCGTGTTCTCGCGCTTCGGCGTCATGTTCTTCGCCGACCCGGTCACCTCATTCCACAACATCCGCACCGCGTTGCGACCCGACGGGCGGGTGGCGTTCGCCTCCTGGCGTGGCGTCGACGACAACCCCTGGGTCACGGTCGCGCTCGGCGTCGCCGCTCGCTACGTCGAGCTTCCGTTCGGCACCGATCCCACCGCGCCAGGGCCGTTCTCGTTCGCCGATGCGCAGCGGGTCGAGACGATCCTGACCGGCGCCGGCTTCAGCGGCGTCGACATCGAGCCGTTCGACGCTCCAGCCGTGCTCGGGACGTCGGTCGACGAAGCCGCCGACTTCATGACCCGCCTCCAACCGGCAGCCGTCGCACTGGCCGACAGCGACCCGGAGGCGGCCAAGGCCATGCACGCCGACTTCGTCGCCGAACTCGCCGCCTGGACCACACCCGACGGCATCAGCGCACCATCGGCGAGCTGGATCGTCACCGCTCGCAATCCGCGCTGACCCCGCTGGCAGTGGCGCTCAGCCGAATGTGGGCGTGATTGGATCGGCCCATGACCACGTCGCAGCGATTCGACCTCCGGTTCGGCAACATCCGGTGGCTGCTGTCACTGCTCGGCACCGGACCGAGCCGATCGTGGGTCGAGGTCGACGACACCGAGGTCCGGGTCCGGATGGGATGGGCGTTCCGGGCGACGATCCCGCGCAGCGCCATCCAGTCGGTCGATGCCGAGGACATGAAGGGGTGGGTCGGCATCGGCGTGCACGGGTTCCGGGGACGCTGGCAGGTGAACGGCGCACTCGGCCGCGGCGTCGCCTTCGACCTCGCACCAGGATCAGGACAGGCGGTTCGTGCGCGGGTGTGCTTCGTCCCGATCCGGCTGAAGCGACTCCGAGTCGGCGTCACCGATCACGAGGGTCTCCTCACCGCGCTTCGCTGATCACCAAACGCAACAGTCAGTCGCAGCCGACGCCATCGCCGTCCCGGTCGAGGTCGTACTTGTCGCCATACGAGTGATCGACCGACACCCGTCCCGTGTACGCCGGCCCGTTCCCATTCCCACCGGCGCAGTCGTAGTCCGACGCCGGCGGGAGGCAGGGCGAGTACCCGGGCGTGCAGTCGTTCGAGGGCGGTTGCGTCGTCTGCGGAACCAGCGGCCGTGGCGCCACGGGAGGCGGGGGTGGCGGGGGCGCAGTCGTCGGGGTCGTCGGCGGCGCCGCGCCACAAGACCGCAGGAGATTGGCCAGCGCGTCCTTCTCGTCCTGGTCGACCGAGAGGTCCCACGTCGACTTCACCGTCACCGTCGTCCGGGCCCAGAGACAGTTGGCCTCGGCCCGACTGGGGAACCAGCTCGCCGCGTCCTTGTCGCTCTTGCGGAGGTTGGCCGTCTCGGTCACGGCCAGGAGGTTCGCCCGGTCGTCGGCGAACTCGTCTCGATCCGACGCCGTCCAATCCCACGCTCCCGATCGCCACGCCTCGGCCAACGCCACGACATGGTCGATGTGGATGAGCGACGTGTCCGACTCGCTCGCACCGTCCCACTCCGAGAACCACGAACCGTCGGCCCGCACCTGCGACGTGAGCACCTCGCACCGCGTGTCGCAACCGTCGTGGTCCGCGTCGTCCCAGTGCGGGAAGAGACTGCGGTCGTAGCTGCTGGCGTGCGACTCCGGCTCGACCCGCAACGACTCGAGCAACGTCATGTCCTCGAACACCACGGCCGCTCGATCGACCCGATCGTCGATCTGCGTCGACGCCGCCAGCTCGAAGTCCCCCGACCGGTACCCGCCCCCGGGTGCCACGGGCCGCTTCGTGGTCGTCGTCTGCCGCGACGTCGAGGTCGACTGCCTCTCGGTCGAGGTCGTGACGGAGCTGGTCGTCGTCACCGCTTCGACCGCGACCGACGAGTCGTCCACCGTCGCAAACGCTGCGACCGCGCCAACACCGACGATGCCCGCCATCACCAAGCTTCGACGGCGCCACACTCCGACGGTTGGGGTCATGAGGCCGATCGCGGATCAGCCCGTGAAGTTCGGGGTCGCTCGCACGACCTGAGCTGGCCGGGACACCGGCTTCTCGCCCGGGACCGGACTCGGCGGCGGCGCAAGCGGCTCGTCGACCAGCAGCGGGGGCTCGGGGCTGACTTGGCCCAGATAGGTGCGTTCGAAGTCCTCGCCTTCCCGGCTGATTCCGACGGCACCGCCCGTGTCGTTCACTGCGTTGAGTTCGTTGGTGAATGCTGCGTCGCTGAACAGCGGGAAGGCAGCTGCATCTCCGTCTGTCAGATTCCATGCTGCGGGTACCCGAGATTCGCTCTCCGGGTTGTCGACGAAGCCCACGACCCAGCCGCTGTCCGACAGTCCGTGGGGGAACGCGCTCTCGTAGCCTTCGACCGTGAGCTCCTGATAGCCGTCGTCGGGGTCGAGTACGTAGGCGCGGTAGACGCCCTCGGGTGCGATGAACTCGAAGACGTGCCCCGAGATCTGGCCGGCATTGTTGATCTGCGTCGGTTCGAAACCTTCCTCGCCAGGGGGTTCGGCAAGGAGTGTCATGCCGTCGTCGACGTTCCAGATGAACGGTTCGAACACCGAATCGACGTAGACCCTCCCCACCGCGACCCCGGCGTCGTTGATGGCCCGCACCTGGGTGATGGTGGCACCGGCAACCGGATCGATGATCTCGACCGTCCCCACGTCGGGATCGATGTACCAGGCCTGGCTGGTGTCCGACGCGTTGCCGACGATCCAGCCGCTGTCACTGATGTCGACCGCAAACAAGTAGGCCTCGCCGGGAAGGGAGCCGAGATCGGTCGGGGCGCCTCCACCGGTCCAGATGACCGCCGAGCTGGCGCCCGCTCCACCCGATTGACCCACCACGTCGCCGTCGTTGTTGATCGACTGCGCTCCCGAGTACGAGTCGCCCCCGAGCGGCACCAGTTCGGTGTAGGTGCCGTCCGCGTCCCGGAGGAACCCGTGCCGTCCACCCGCGAAGTCGGCGTTGCCGACGACCTGGCCGGCGTCGTTGATGTCGGTTCCGAACACGACGCCGTCGGGGATCGGCGGCTCGATCTCCGTGAAGGTCCCGGTGAGAGCGCCGGCGCCGACGATCGTCGACGCCGTCACCAACACAGCCACTGCCCCAGCCACGCCCGTTCTCATTTTCATGCTCGAACGGTACCCCTGTGGACGATCGCGACGGTCGGAAAAGTCGGGTTCGTCTCCCGCTCGAGAGCAGCCACGAAACCCTGCGGTTTCACGGTTCGGACGTACCTCCCTTCATCGCCCCGGCAGCCGACGGGCGGAGAGTGATGGGGATCAGACACGCACACGCTGGCGGATGGCCGAGCGGCATCGGCATGACGAACGGACCCACGCCGCAGTGCTTCCTCCTCCTGGCCGAGCGGGGCAAGCCGTCGACCGCTTGCAACGGCATGCGTGTCCGCAAGACCCACTGCCAGTACTGGAACAAGACCGAGCAGCGCTGGATCAGCGACAACTCGTGCATGAGCTACATCATCGGCGACGACCGAGGCGAGGCGATCGAGGTCACTGCGTTCGAGCTGGACGAGTTCCTCGCCGGCAACTGGGTGCCGTCGGAGGACAAGGGCTACTTCGTCCCGCCACACATGCGGCCGCCGCACCTCCGCCCATCGACCCGGACGTAGATGGCACGGGAGCGGGGGTGGCCGGCGGTTGTTGACATTCGTTGACAGCGGAATGTCGGCTGGCGCAGGATCGCGACATGCCGTCCACCACTGAGCTCGTCACTGACGTTGCCGGTCACGTTCGGGCGCAGGAATTGCGACGCGCATGACACCGGCCGACCTCGACGCACGCCTCGCGTTCGCCTTCCCGGAGGTCGACGTCGCCGCCTCCGGACTCGACCCGTTCGACGCCGAGGACCGGCGCGAGCTCGTTCGGCGCTCGCTCCCCGGCATCGACGATCTCGCACCGGACGACCCCGAGCTCGGCGCGCGGGTGGCCGAGACGATCCTGTTGTTCCGCGTCGCCCTCGCCGAACTCATCGTGCACGACACGCTGGAGGTCTGGCCGGCGGTGCTCCGCCTGCGCGACGACGGTGTCCCGAACGAGCGGATCCAGGAGATGCTCGTCGAGACGGCCATCGACCACCTGGATCCGACCTCACCGCACGACGGACCGGCCGACTCGACCGAGTTCGTCCGCGCCCTCCGGTCGCTCCCCGATGACCCCGACGAACTGGAGCAGCCGCTCGACGACCTCGAGTGGATGATCGACGAATGGCGCGAGCAACCCGACCTCTCGATCGAGGCCGACATCGCCCAGATCCTGCGAAGCACCATCCACGACGATCTGGTGGACCAGCTCGGCGACGACTTCGTCCCGCTCGACGCGTTGGTGCAGGCGTTCGCTCCGGCCTTGCGGCTGTCCCGACCCGATGCTCGTGACGTCCTGCGGATGTACCTGGCGCTGTGGACACCGGACGTGTTCATCGATCCCGCCGACGTGGTGGTCCACGAAACCGTGCTCATCGAAGGGGTTCGGTTCCGGCACCGACTGAGCGACGCCGAGGCTGCGACCGAACGGCTCGACGACACGATCGACCTCGCGGTGCTCCTCGACGGCTTCGACCTCGGCGAAGTGAAGGGTCTCGGCCCGCTGCACCAGACCTTCCGCACCGCCGTCGACGGCGACGAGACCGAGCGAGGTGGGGTGCGTGTCGTCGAGGGCCCGGCTGGCTGGCTTGCCGGTGCGTCTGCCGGCGAGGTGATCGCCGCGACCCGGAGCGGTGCCGCGGTGGAGGTCGAGGTGATGGCCGAGGACGCTGCGGCAGACGCCGCTCGTGCGGTCGACTCGCTCCGCCAGGTCCGGGAGACCCTCGCCGGCGAGATGCCGATCGACATCTATCGTGCGTATCGAGTCGCAGCAGTCCACGCCCGCGGCTTCGGCCGCGATCTCGGTCGGCCCCTCTCCGATCTGTTGGTGGATGCCGGCTGGTCGATCGACGATCACCAGGTCGCACCGGCCGACTTCGACTGGGAGCGTCACCGCGACGAGCAGAGGGTTCGGGGCGAACTCTCGATCTTGCGTCGTGCCGGTGTCGACAGTCCTGATGAGGCTCCCGCGGTCCGCCAGCTCATCACCGAGCTGTTCGGTCCCGATGTCTCGTTCGATCCCGACGCGATCGCGCGGCCCGTCGACGACGAGTTGGTCGACGCCGTCAGCACACTGCTCTCGCGTCCGGGATTCGCCACGGCGACGTTCATGCTGGCGCTGGGTACGCGACCCTCGCCCACGTCATTGGCGTCGGTCCGCGACATCGCCCTCTCGTTGGTGGACCGCACCAAGGCGAACAACGTCTCCGGACCGGCTCGTCTCGGGCTGATCGCTGCCGACCGTGAAGACCGCGTCGACGTGGTCGTCGACCTCCTCGGCCGTGCGCACGTCAACGCCGTCGACGATGAGCTGCTGTGTTCGATCGCCGGAGACGTCGAACTCGACCGGGGACGGCTCGACGCGGCGCGGCGGCACTACGACCGCGGCGACGTGCACCTCCCCGACGCCGTGTACGCGCCGATCGCGGCGGCCGCTGGCAGCCACGTCGCGGGGCGAAACGATCCATGCCCGTGTGGCAGCGGCCAGAAGTTCAAGCGCTGCCACGGTGCTCCCGGTGGTCCGCCGCTCACCGACGTCGACCGCGCTCGGTTGTTGATCGCACGTCTGTCTCGCCACGACGTCCGCCGAGAGCACTTCGGTGTGCACCGCTGGCATCGGCTCGCCGGACTCGTGATCGACGACGAATGGATGACCGATGACGCGTCGATGTTCCTCCCGTTCATCGAGACGCTGTCGTGGTTCGAGGACAGGGGCCTCGCGACGTATCTCGAGAGCCGGGGGCATCTCCTGCCTCCGGACGACCGCGCGCTGGCCGAATCGTGGGTCGGTTCCTCAATCGTCGTCGGACATGAGGACGACGGCGACGTCGTCCTCACCGACGGGCGAGCCGTCGCCGACTGCAGCGAGCTCGGCGGCTACGGAGTTGGTGGGCCACCGATCGCCACGATGGGGCGCCTCGTGACCCTCGACGGCGTGCCGACCCTGATCCGTGGCGTCTGGATCGGCGAGCGTCACGCCGACGCTGCCGCCGAGTTGTTGGCCACTGCTGACGGTTCTGCCGACGCGGTCGCCGACGCGGTCGGGGCCATCCGACGTCGATCGGCGTAGGTCCGTTTTTCTTTCCCGAGTTCGCGTCGGACAGGGGAGTTCTTGTCACCCCCCTTTCGTAGAGTGGTTCGTACTTCCCCCTTCCAGTTGTAGAACCACAGGAGCGACCATGCGTACACGACGCATCGGGTCGGGGAATCTGTCATGAGCCCACCCACGATCGACCCACCTTCGATCGACACTGCCCTCGACGCATTGGAGACGGCGGCCGATCTGTTGCAGGCCGCCGACCTCGACAACGCACCGGCGGAGGAGCTGAAGGCAGCGCGTCG
>JBBSLH010000221.1:0-6976 GCA_038255425.1 Acidimicrobiales bacterium | reverse complement strand
GTTGGTGGCGACGCCCGGCTTGGCCTTCCAATCACCCTTGGCGCCGTCGAGGTAGCTGACGAGCGCGCCGTCGATGTACTCCTCCTCGAGCAGCCACAGCAGGATCGCCGAGACGAGACCGCCGTCCTGGCCGAGCTCGTGGACGGTCTTGTCGGACGCCTTGGTGAGCATGATGTCCTTGTAGATGCCCGACAGGTCCTCGGCCTCGCGACGGCGGGCGAAGAGGTGCTCGTCGGCCTCCGGCTCCCAGTTGCGGAAGCGTGGGCACGCCCGGGTGCACGACGTGCAGCCCTTCTGGCCGTGTCCGCAGTCGTCTGGGCCGAGTTCGTCCTCGAGGTGGAACGGCTTGTAGCCGCCCGATTCGTGGTTGTACCCGATGACGTCGTGCGGGCAGGCGATCACACAGCCGGCGCAGCCGGTGCACAGGCCGGTGTCGATGACTTCGTTCTTCAGCTCCAGCCACTGGTTGGTCCAGCGAGCGGTCTCTCCGGTGACGACGTCTGTCAGTGCCATGAACGGGATCGTACGCGGTGACCTACCGTCAAAGGCGATGTCGATGCATGCACTCTTCGAACCAGCGCGGCTCGGTCCCATCGAGGTACGGAACCGGACTGTCAAGGCGGCGACCTACGAGTCGCTCGGGGACGAAGGGTTGGTCACCGACGAATTGATCGCCTGGCATCGTGAGATCGCCGACGGTGGCGTCGGTGTGTCGACGCTGTCCTACTGCAGCGTCTCCGCCGACGGACGGACGTTCGCCGATCAGCTGGTCATGCGGCCCGAGGCCCTTCCCGGTCTGACTCGCTTCTGCGCATCGATGCGCCAGGCAGGGTCGATGCCCGCAGTGCAGCTCGGACATGCCGGGTGGTTCGCCGATCCCCATGCCACGGGCGAGACGCCGATGGGGCCGAGCCGGCAGTTCAGTCCGCATGGCGGCACGCGGAGTCGGGCCATGACGGCGGCCGACATCGAGCGGGTCATCCAGGACTTCGCCGATGCGGCAGCGATGGCGGAGGAGGCCGGATTCGGCGGTGTCGAGATCCACGTCGGCCACGGGTACCTGCTCAGCCAGTTCCTGTGTCCGTGGAACAACAAGCGCGACGACGAGTACGGCGGCACGATCGAGAACCGGGCGAGGTTCGCTCGGGCGGTCTGTCATGCCGTGCACGACCGGGTCGGTGGCCGGGTTGCGGTCTGGGCGAAGCTGAACATGGACGACGGGTTCCGCGGCGGCATGACCCTCGACGAGGGGCTCGCCGTCGCCCGGATGCTCGACGGCGACGGAACGCTCGACGCGCTGCAGTTGACGGGTGGCCACACGACTCGCTCGCCGATGTATCTGCTGCGCGGCGATGCGCCACGCAAGGAGATGTTCGAGGACGACCCGAACCCGGTGCGCCGAACGGTCATGCGCATCGGTGCGCCGCTGGTGATCCGCAACCTCGATTTCGAGGAGGCGTTCTTCCGGCCCAAGGCAGAGCTGTTCCGACGCGCCATCGACACGCCGGTGATGTTGCTCGGTGGTCTCACTCGTCGCGACTCGATGATCGATGCGATCGACAGCGGATTCGAGTTCGTGACAATCGGGCGTGCCCTGCTGCGTGAACCGGACTTGATCGACCGATACGCGCGTGAAGAAGCGGCCACGAGCCGCTGCATCCCTTGCAACCTCTGCATCGCGAAGGTCGGCTACGAACCGACTCGTTGCGTTCGTCGGCCCGATGCACCGGGGTATGTGACGGTCTCGTGACTGTGAGCACCCTCCGGGGTGCCAGTAGCGTTGTCCGCCGTGTCCCCCCCGAAGCATCTCGCTCGGGCATCGGGGCGCTCCGGTCGGGAGATCTTGCTTCTCGTCATCGGGAGCGCGCTGTGCCTGCTGCTGCTCACGGGCGCGGGCGTGACCGGCTATCTGAACTATCGCTACGGCCAGATCACCCGCTACGACGTGGCCATCGACATCCCGCCGGCGTCGGGCGAGCCGCGTAACTACCTGCTCGTCGGCTCCGACAGTCGAGCGGGTCTCGACCCCGACGATCCTGCCAATGCGGTGTTCCTCAACGACCCGTCGATCGTCGTCGGGGGACCCCAGCGCACCGACACGATCATGATCCTGCGGGTCGACCCCGACGATGGCGCGGCGTCGCTGCTTTCGTTCCCACGCGACCTCTGGGTGCCCATCGCGGACGACGGCAAGTCGAATCGGATCAACACCGCCTTCACCGCTGGCCGCGAGGTGCTGATCGACACGATTCGTCAGAACTTCGACATCCCGATCCATCACTACGTCGAGATCGACTTCGTCGGCTTCCTCGGGCTCGTCGAGTCGGTGGGCGGGGTGCCGTTCTACTTCGACGCACCGGTGCGAGACACCCATTCCGGGCTGGTGGTCCAGGACTCCGGGTGCGTCACGCTCGACGCCCGCCAGTCACTGTCGTTCGCCCGGTCGCGCTACCTCGAGTACTACGACTACGAGAGCGGCCGGTTCCGGACGGACCCCACCGGCGACCTGGGCCGGATCTCACGCCAGCAGGAGTTCATCCGCCGGGCGATCTCGACCGCAGTGTCGAAGGGCCTGTCGAATCCGACGACCTTGAACGACCTCGTGAACGTGGGGGTCGAATTCGTCGGCCTCGACCCGTCGCTCGGTGTCAGCGACATCATCGGCCTCGGCCGACGGTTCGCCACGTTCGATGCCGACACGTTGCAGACCTACAGCCTTCCGGCCACGCCGTTCCGTACCAGCGCGGGCGCATCGGTGCTCGACCTCGACACCAAGGCGGCCGAGCCGATCCTGAACATCTTCCGTGGCATGGATCCGTCGGAACTGACGCCTGGGCTCATCGACGTCACGGTGCTCAACGGCACTGGCGTCGACGGGCTCGCCAGTGACGTGAGCTCGGCGCTCGACGCGATCGGTTTCTCGATCGGCGAACCGGGCGACACAGCGGAGGCGATCACCGAGACGGCCGTCTACTACGCGCCGGGGAGCGAGAACGCCGCATCTCGCGTCATCCGCCACCTGACGTCGCGAGTGCGCGTCGGGGTGGACGAAGATCTCGATCCCGGCGAGGTCGTCGTGGTCGTCGGCCCGGACTTCACGACCGTGCACGACCAGCCCTCGCCCACGCTTCCGGCCCTCCCGACGTCGACCACGACCACTACGACCACGGTCGCGACCGACGACACCGGATCCTCGACCACGACGTCGGCACCCGAGTCGACGACGTCGACCACCGCTCCGGTCGGCTACGTCCCCGAAACCGACACCGACCCCGCCTCCGCCTGCTCCTGAGCGTTGAGTCTGGGGCGGTCCGGCGTCGCGCCGGTGCCCACACGGTGGGTAGTCGAATGTGCGCGGGACAGTCGGCTGGGCTCGGCGTAGCTTTGACACCGTGACCGGTGCGCAGAAGCAGTTGATCGGTAGGGACCCGGCGATCTGTCATGGTCAGGCGGTCGTCGCGGGCACCCGCATCATGGTGAGCGTGATCCTCGATTGTCTGGCCGCCGGCATGAGCGAGGCCGAGATCCTGGGCGATTACCCGACGCTCACGTCGGAGGGCATTCGGGCGGCCGCCGCATACGGCGCCGATCTCGCTCGAGACGAGTACCCCGCAGTCGCTGCCGGGTGAAGATCAAACTCGACGAGAACCTGCCAACGCTCGTCGGCCCGATCGTCGAGGCTGCCGGCCACGACGTCGACACAGTCGTGGATGAGGGACTGGCAGGCGCCGATGATCCGTCCGTGGCGGCCGCGGCGACGGTGGAGGGTCGACTGGTGTTGACCCTGGACCGCGGCTTCGTCGACATCCGGCGCTATCCGCCCGGAACGCACGCGGGCATTCTCGTCGTGCGGGTCGATGACCAAGCAGCACCGGCCGTGGTGCGCACGGTCGAGCAGTTGCTCGCGTCGGTCGATCTCGATGACCTCGCCGGGTGCGTTGCCGTGTTTCGGGACGGCGATCTCCGCGTTCGTCGGAGGTAGAGATGGCCCGTCACCGACGATCTCCTCCCAGAATCCTCCCAATTTGAA
Organism: Acidimicrobiales bacterium; assembly: GCA_038255425.1. Lineage (GTDB taxonomy): Bacteria > Actinomycetota > Acidimicrobiia > Acidimicrobiales > Salinilacustritrichaceae > Salinilacustrithrix. The sequence goes on along the minus strand of JBBSLH010000221.1, from coordinate 2,946 downwards.
CAGAGAATCGGGGTATTTCAGGGTCGATCCCGGTGACTGGAGGTCAGAACGAGAAACGCCCTGACCTGCGTATATCCGCTGGTCAGGGCCGATTTCCTGAGCGTGCCCCCGGCGTGACTCGAACACGCGCACACGGCTCCGGAGGCCGATGCTCTATCCGCTGAGCTACGGGGGCTGGGAAATCGAGATGGTAGCGCGGGCCCTAGGCTGCCCCGCCATGGCAGCGCCGACCGTGCTCGTGGTGGAGGACGATCCCACGATCCTCCAACTGCTCGAGGTCAACTTCGAGATGGAGGGGTTCACGGTGTTGCGAGCCGAAGATGGTGCGATCGGCCTCGAGTCGGCGCGGACCAACGCCCCGGACATCATCGTGTCCGACGTGATGATGCCCAACATGTCCGGGTTGGAGATGGTGCGCGAGCTCAAGGCGAGCCCCGACACGGCGGAGATCCCGGTGATCCTGCTGTCGGCGAAGGCGCAGGGCTCCGACGTCCGCCATGGCATCGATGCCGGTGCAGATGACTACGTCACGAAGCCGTTCGAGCCACTCGACCTCATCGATCGCGTCAACGCATTGTTGTCACGCTGATCGTTTCGCCGAGACTGTCGTCCCGAACCATCCAGCAACTGGAGTACCCGTGATCCGCGAGATCCTCGCCGTCGCGGTCGAGTCGGCCGCTGCCGGCGTCGGCCTCGATCCCGCCGCCGTCAACTGGACGATCGAACGTCCGGCGCGCCGCGAGCACGGCGACTGGTCGTGCAACATCGCGATGGCATCGGCGAAGGCTGCGGGGCGGAACCCTCGAGAGATCGCCGGCGACCTGGTGACCGCGCTCGAAGCCATGGACCTCGACCACGTCGACCGAGTCGAGATCGCCGGTCCGGGATTCGTCAACTTCCGGCTGGCACCGTCATGGCTCCACGACGTGCTGACCACCGTCGTCGAGGCCGGTCAGGACGGCTACGCACGTCTCGACATCGGTGCCGGGACGAAGGTCAACATCGAGTTCGTCTCGTCGAACCCCAACGGCCCGATCCATGCCGGTCACGGCCGCGGCGCGGCATACGGCGACGCGCTCGCCCGGATCCTCGAGCGGTCCGGGTTCGACGTGACGCGCGAGTTCTACCTCAACGATCGCGGCGTCCAGATGCTGCGCTACGCCGAGTCGTTGCTCGCTCGCAAGCGGGGTGAGGACGTCCCCGAGGACGGCTATGCCGGCCAGTACGTCGCCGACTGGGCGGCCGAGATGCCCGACGAAGTCGTCGACGCAGGCATCGAGGCGGTGCGGGCGTGGGGCTACGAGCGGGCGTTGGCTGATCAGCGCGAGGTACTGGACGCGTTCCACGTTCATTTCGACGTCTGGTCGTCCGAGCAGGCGCTCGTCGACTCCGGCGCCATGGACACCGCGTTGTCCGACCTACGAGCGCGGGGCCACGCCTTCGATGCCGACGGTGCGACCTGGTTGCGGTCCACGGACTTCGGAGACGACAAGGACCGGCCGCTCGTCAAGAGCGACGGCGAACCGACGTATCTGCTGCCGGACACCGCCTATCACCGCGACAAGTTCGAGCGCGGGTTCGACCTGCTCATCGACGTCTGGGGCGCGGATCACCACGGCTACGTGCCCCGGATGAAGGCGGCGATCGAGGCCCTCGGTCACGACCCGACGGAGTTCGAGGTGCAGATCGTGCAGATCGTGCGGCTCGAGCGTGACGGAAAGGAGGTTCGACTGTCGAAGCGGGCGGGCGACATCGTCGAACTCCGCGACCTGATCGACCACGTCGGGGCCGACGTCGCTCGCCTCACGTACCTGCTGCAGTCGATCGACTCGCAGCAGACGATCGACCTCGGGCTCATCACCAGCCAGTCGAGCGAGAACCCGGTGTTCTACGTGCAGATGGCCAACGCTCGGATCCACGCGATCGTTGCCAAGGCGACGGAGGCCGGGATCGAGCGGGCGCCGCTCGCCGACGCCGATCTGTCGCTGCTCACCCACGAGCGCGAGATCGAGCTGCTTCGTGTGCTGTCCGAGTTGCCGGACACGCTCGGCATCGCTGCCCGCGATCGGACGCCACACACCATCACCAACTGGGTCCGCGAGCTGGCCGACCGGTTCCACGGCTTCTACCACGACTGCTACGTGATCGGTGACGTGCCGGCCGACCTCACGCAGGCGCGACTTTGGCTCGTCGAGTCGGCGCGGATCGGCCTCTCGATCGGCCTCGACTTGCTCGGTGTTTCGGCCCCGGAGCACATGTAGTGGCGGGCCGACTCGATCAGAGCCTGCTGTCCGACAACGCCGTCGTCGGCGACGACGGTCGACTGTCGATCGGCGGCTGCGACCTGCTCGACGTGGCCCACGAGTTCGGCACCCCGCTGTTCGTGTACGACGAAGACCACCTGCGGGCGCGCTGTCGTGAGTCGGTCGCCGCCTTCCCCGGTGGGGTCGCCTACGCCACGAAGGCGTTTCTCTGCGTCGCCATGGCCCGCCTCGCCCACGAGGAGGGCATGCACCTCGACGTGGCGACCGGCGGCGAACTCCATGTGGCGCTGACCGCTGGTGTGCCGGCCGACAAGCTCGTCATGCACGGCAACAACAAGTCGCTGGCCGAACTGGCGATGGCGCGCACCGCGGGGGTCGGCCGGATCGTCGTCGACTCGTTCGACGAACTGGAGCGACTCACGCTGCTCCACCAGGACGACGGGCTCGCGCCGCAGGTTCTCCTCCGCATCACGCCGGGGATCGAGGCCCACACCCACGAGTTCGTGATGACCGGCCAGGAGGACTCGAAGTTCGGCTTCGGCCTGCACTCGGGCGCCGCAGGTCGAGCGATCGAGTTGGCGGCGTCGTCGCCGGCGGTCGATCTCGTCGGCATCCACATGCACATCGGTTCACAAGTGTTCGTCGCCGACAGCTTCCACGACGCGGTCGAGGCGATGGCGCC
>JBBSLH010000220.1:0-7007 GCA_038255425.1 Acidimicrobiales bacterium | reverse complement strand
TCTCGCCGCGGACGTACAGGAAGACCTGGGCGCAGCCGACGGCATAGGCGCAGATGAGGGCACCCTCGATGAGTTGGTGCGGATCGCGCTCCATGAGGAGGCGGTCCTTGTAGGTGCCGGGCTCCGACTCGTCGCCGTTGATGACGAGGTAGCGCGGCCACACACCGGGCGGGCAGAACCCCCACTTGACGCCGGCGGGGAAGCCAGCGCCGCCGCGGCCGAGGAGGCTCGCAGCCTTGATCTCGCCGCTGACTGCTTCGGGGCCCATCTGGATGGCCTTGCGCAGGGCGTCGTAGCCTTCGGTGGCCCGGTAGCGCTCGATGGTGTGCGAGTCGTCGTACCCGAACCGACCCGTGATCATCATCGGGACGTCGGGCTTTACCACCGTGTCGGCGCCGTTCTGGGGGTCGCTCATGCGCCGGCACCGGCCTCATCGTCGGCTGGAGCATTGTTCGCCAGCCACACCGGCGTCTCACACTCACCGGGAACTGCGGCACCGGCGCGCTTGTCGGCGGGGATCTGCTGGCGAACCCGACCGAGCGTGCCGTGCTTCGGGATTTGCGCTCGCCGGCCGGCCCGCAGGTCGTCGATGAGCGTGTCGGCCTCGTCGTGCGTGATCTTGTGGAAGTAGCGGTAGTTCACCGTGAGGCAGGGGGCCTCGGTGCAGGCCGCGATGCACTCGACGTCCTCGAGCGTGAACATGCCGTCGGACGTGGTGCTGCCGGGGCGGATGTCGAGACGCTCTTCGAGGTGATGGAGCAGTTCCTCGCCACCGAGGAGCATGCACGAGATGTTGGTGCAGACGTTGACGAGGTACTCGCCGACCGGCTCGCGCTTGAACATCTCGTAGAAGGTGCAGGTGCCCATGACCTCGGCCGGCGTCACGCCGACGAGCTCGGCGATGTGTTCCATCGCGTCGTCGGCGACCCAGCCGTCCTGCTCTTGTGCCAGGTGCAGGAGGGGGATCAACGCCGACTTGGGAAGGGGGTACCGACCGATGATCTCCTTGGCCAGGATCGTGTTCTCGGCGCTGAACCGGGGCATCGTCGTGAATCCTTGCACAAGCTCACGTGTGCGCCCCAAGGAGGGGCCGGGCGGGTACTGCCGGAAACTATCGCTCCATCGGCCAGCGGGTCAGATCCATCAGCGATCTCGTCGTACAGATGGGGTTCGATGCGCTCTACTCGGGTGTGGTGGATCCGTTCGAGGCGCTCATCGGGGACTTGCGCCCTCGCCTCGCGCGTGCCTTCAGCGCCGCCTACGGACTCGATCGCGGGCAGGACGCGCTGGCCGAGGCGTTGGCCTGGGCGTGGGAGCACGGCGACAAACTGCTCGTCATGGACAATCCGGGAGGGTACCTGTACCGGGTCGGACAGTCTCGGTCGCGCCCACGGCGCCCTCGCCCGGAGACGTTTCCGCCGCCGAGTCAGCTGCGACTCCCCGACGTCGAACCCGGCCTGCCAGCCGCGCTCGGTGCGCTGTCCGAACGACAACGAGCGTGTGTCGCGCTGGTCATCGTCCACGAATGGACCTACCAGGAGGTGGCCGACCTCCTCGACATCGGCCGTTCGTCGGTACAGGCACACGTCGACCGCGGGCTCGAGAAGCTCCGTGCGGAGTTGGGGGTGACCGAACATGCCGGATCCTGAACTCGACGATCTCGGACTCGGAGCGTACCTCCGCGCCTTGTCGGACGAGGTGGACGACGGCGTCGCGGAACGGCCCGTCGCCGCTGTCCATCCTCCCCGACGGCGGTGGATCGCGGCCGCTGCCGCCGCGGTGCTCGTCTTCGCTGCCATCGGCGCCATCACGTTGACCAGAGATGGCGACGCGGCGGTCGACACATCCGACGGCGCCCGCACCCCGCCGACGACCGACGACGACGACGGGGCGGCCATACACGTCACGCCGAATTCCGGGCTCGAAGACGGTGACGTGGTCGAGCTCGGAATCGATCGACCGGAACAGCTCGCTGGGAGACAGATCGCACAATGTGCGGGCGACGCAGACGAGCGTGGGTTGTTCGGTAGTTGCGACCTCGATGCGGTCGTGGGCCCGGGCGGCGAGACCATGGGTGACCTCTCTGCTGCGAACGGCTTGCGGGTCTCCGTCTCTCGGATCCTCAGCATCACGCGAGATTCCGGGGATGCGAACGTTCCCGAGCCGTACGACTGCGCCACGGAGTCCGCTGGCTGCATCCTCGTCGTCGGAGACGTGGACAATCCGTCCCTGGAGGCCGCCGCAAGCCTCGAGTTCGTCGACGTCCCACTCCTCACACCGACGCTCACACTGTCGCCGGCGAACGACCTGGCCGACGACCAGCCCGTGGACGTCGTCGGGAGTGGATTCAGGCCGAACGGTCCGATCCAACTCTCGATCTGCACCGACGAGCCCATCGAGACCCGGAACTGCGAATGGGATGTCGCTGCCGAGGTCGTGCGCTCCGACGCCACGGGTGGATTCTCCACGGAGCTCCGTGTCCGCTCCGCGGTGTACGGAACCGACGGTCGAACCGATTGCACCGAGGTCGAGTGCGTGCTCGTCGTGGACGACCCAGCATCCGACGTCCGCAGTGCCCCGATTCGATTCACCGTCGGCACCACCGCGCCCGAACCCACGCTCGAGTTGTCGCCGCCGGGCCCGTACACCGATCGGCAGGTGGTCACCATCCGCGGCACGGGCTTCCCCCCGGGCCGCGACCTCGCTGGGGAGATCGGACAATGCCCCGCCCACCTCGACACGGCCGTCGAGGAGCGCTGCGGCTACGACCCTGCCCTGCTCGGAAGCCTCTTGGTGGACGACGGTGGGAACTTCACGATCGACGTCACGCTGTTCGAGTCGCTCTCCCTGACCGGCACCTGCGTGGGTCCTCCGGGCTGCCTGCTCGCGTGGGTGCTGCCCCACGGCCCGATCGCGTCGTCCGTGCCGCTGATCTTCAACGACTGACCGTCGGTCGGCGCATCGATCGCGGTCACGGCCGAGACCCCATGGAATCGACTCAGTCCTGTTTGGTCCAGTTGCGAGGGATGAGGGTGCTGGCGCTGGTCGAGGAGAGGAGGAGTTCGGTGCCGCCGCTGATCTCGGTCGACCAGATCGCCTCCGAGGGCGCGCCCAGCGTGACGTCGGCTCCGGTGAGGTCCAACGCCTGACCGAACACCGAGATCCCGATGTCCAGGCTCTGTCCCTCGAAGCGGATCACGTCGCCCTCGACCCGATAGCGGAGGTCGCCACCACCGTCGACGACCATTTCGACCGGAAACTCGCCCGGCGCGATGAGCCCGACGTCGTCGTAGGTCAGGTTGGCGGTGCCGTCGTCCCGGAAGGTGAGGACCACCTGACCCTCGCCCTTGTACGCGAGCCCGTCGAACGTGGCCTCGGTTCCGGCGAAGAGCCCCTCGAACAAGGTCGTCACGGCCGGGTTCGTCGCGATCCAGGTCCCTACGAGGATCCCGCTCTCCTCGCCCCGTTCCGCGTCGTCGGCGCAGATGTCCGTGACGGTGATCTCGACTCGTGCCTCGCCACCGGGCGGCCCGGTCGCTGCGACGTGGATGTCCCCACGGCCGGGCGGGACGTCGTCGTAACCGGTGGCGGTGGAGCCATCCGGACAAGCGCAGGAGTCGGCCACGCACCACGACCTGTTCACGTCGTCGGCGCCCAACTCGGCACCGTCGTTCCATCGGATGCGGGTGGGACCGCTGGCGATCATCGTCACGCCGAGCACCTGTCCCGCCTCCGCCGGGGTGAGGTCCTCGATGGCGCGGATCGCGACGTTCCGCAACTGCCCCGGACCTGCGACCACCGCGAAGCGACGGTCCTGCACGATGCTGGTGGTGTCGCCCTCGTGACGACCCTGGATCCCCGGGGCGTGCATGTCCCATGCGGCCCCCCACCCCGATTCCCGCAGCCGTGACGCCGCCTGCGACGACAACGTCTCGACGTCGATTCCGTCCAGTGCGGCCGAAAGCGTGGCGGCGTTGCTGCCGCCGACGGCGGTGCGGTGGATACGGACGATGTCACTCCACAGGTCGCCCTTGCGCTCCGCCAGCCACGCCCAGAACGGCATGGCGACGTACGAGGAGGAGAAGAGGTCGTAGTTCTTCGGTTCGAAGTACCCTTTCCACCAGTTCTCGCTGTACTCCGAGCCACCGGCGATGTTCTCGCCCACCCACGACGCAACTCCCTCGTCGAACCAGTCCGGGATGCGGATGTGCGCGTCGATCGTCGGGGCGTTGTAGATCGACCAGCAGTGGAACATCTCGTGCGCGATGCCCGAGTGCCTCGCTGCCGCATCCGTGTACGCCATCGTCGACGGCCCGACGATGATGCTGCACTCGTTCAGTTCGCCCCGGGGGTCGTCCGGTGCAGAGTCAGTCAGCCACTCCCACAGCCCGCCGAGCAGGCCAGGGACGAGCACGGTGGCCGTCGTCGTGCTGTTCCCTTCCGGTGGGTCGACCGGCCAGAACTCGATCGAGAACTCGAGTGCCGGACCGCCCAGCTGGGATCGGATCGTCGCCGCAGCATCGGTTGCCCACCGACGGACCTGGTCCTCCTCCGCGGTCGTCGGCGCCGTCCGCACACGGGAGAACGCTTCGGGATCGATCATCTCCACGACCGGACGAAACGCCGCGCGCACCGACGCGACCTGCTCGTCGGAGAGCTCATCCCGCAGGACGAAGAGGTCCTCCGCGATTCCGGTGGCGCTGTCCGACACCGAATCGTCGGGCTCGATCGGCAACGCTCCGTCGACGTCGCCGAAGTGCCAGGTGAACTCCGTGAGCGTCAGCGCGAGTTCGGTGTGCTCCCCGGACTGCTTGGCGGCAGCCAACTGACCGAGGGCGGAGTCCTCGAACGAACTGTCGGGAGCTTCCGGCGTCGCCCCCGAGCCGTCGGGCGAGGTGTCACTCGAACCGCCACCGGAGCAACTCGCCAGCAACAGCGCTGCCACGGCCACCGCGGCATTCCATCGGGTGTTCATCCGCATGACTCCGCCTCGTCCCGACGTGTCACTGGGCCCCGTCGTCGCATTGGTTCGAACGTAGGCCCGGACCCGACAGTTGTCACTGGGTCATTCGTCCACCCGCACCTTGTGTGCCACCGATGCCTAGATACCTAGATGCCTAGATGCCTAGATGCCTAGATGCCTAGATGAGGGAGTCGGCCCAGGCGGCGTGGAGGTCGGCGTACTCGCCACCACTCCCCCGCAACTGCGCCGGCGAACCGTCCTCGATCACACGTCCGTCGTCGACCACGAGGACTCGGTCGGCGATCTCGACGGTGGTGAGTCGGTGGGCGATGATCACTGCGGTCCGGTCGGCGAGCAGCGTGCGCAAGGCGCGCTGGACCAACCGCTCGGACGGGATGTCGAGCGAACTGGTGGCTTCGTCGAGGATGAGCACGGCCGGGTCGGCGAGGAAGGCACGGGCGAAGGCGAGCAGCTGGCGCTGGCCGGCCGAGAGGCGCGCGCCCTTGGCCTGGATGTCGGTGTCGAACCCCTGCGGCAGCGCACGGATGAAGACGTCGGCACCGATGGCCTCTGCGGCAGCCTCGATCTCGGCGCGGCAGGCATCTGGCCGACCGAACGCGATGTTGTCGGCGACGGTGCCGCTGAAGAGGAAGTTGTCCTGCGTCACCATCACGACGGCACGCCGGAGGTCGTCGTCGTCGACGCGGTGCAGGTCGATGCCGTCGAGTCGCACGACACCCTCGGTCGGATCCCAGAACCGCGCAACGAGGCGAGCGATCGTCGACTTCCCCGCGCCCGTCTCACCCACGATCGCGACCGTCTGTCCCGCGGGGACGACCAGATCCAACGAGTGCAGAACGGTGTGCGCTCCGTAGGAGAAAGACACGCCGTCGAACTCGAGCTCGCCGCGAGCAACCGGCAGTGCGATGGGATCGATGGGGAGCTCGACTGTCGGCTGTTCGTCGAGCACGCCGGACAGCTTCTCGGTCGCGGCCGCCGCGGCCTGGAACAGGTTGTAGAACTGCGACAGTTCCTGCATCGGCTCGAAGAACTGGCGCAGGTAGAGGATGAACGCGGCGAGCACGCCGATCTCGATGTGGCCGTCGATGACCCTGGTGCCGCCGTAGAACAGGACGATGGCGCTCGTCAGTCGGCCGGCGAACTGCACGCCCGGCCCATAGGTCGCGGCGAGGCGGGCCGACCACACGTTGGCGTCGCGGTAGCGGTTGTCGAGATCGTCGAAGATCTCCTGGTTGCGAGGCTCCCGCCGGAACGCTTGGACGGCCTGGATCCCACCGAGCGACTCGACGAAGTGGACGATGACGAGCGCGACCGCCTCGCGGGTCGCTCGATACGCCTTCTCGGAGTGATGCCGGAACCACCTGGTCAACAGGAACAGTGCAGGCATGATGGCGAGCGAGACCAGCGCGAGCACCGGGTCGAGCACCACGAGGATCACCGCGATGCCCACCAGGGTCAGCACCGATGTCGTGAGCTGGAGGAGGCCGTGACCGAGCAGCTCGGAGACGGCGTCGACGTCGCTGGTCTGGCGGGAGATGACCCGGCCCGACGTGTAGCGCTGATGGAAGCCGATGCTGAGGTCGGTGAAGTGACGGGAGAGACGGTGGCGGATGTCGACGATGACATCCTGTCCGACCCGGCCGGACACGAGCAGGAACGCGTTGAACGTCACCGCGCCGACGACAGTCGCGACGAGGAAGCCGCCGGTGACGAGCAGCAGCGGTCGGACCGAACCGTCGCCGCCGTCGAGCAGCGGTGGGATGCCCTCGTCGATCGCCTGGCCGACGAACCAGGGCGCCGACAGGTGGGCGACCATGTTCACGCCGATGAGCGCGGTGGCCCAGAGCATCGTCTTCTTGTGCGGCCGCAACAGCGAGCCGAGGAGTGCCCGACTCCGCGACCGCAGCAGCGTCGCCAGGCTGCCCTGGACGTTGTCGACGTCCTCGGGCGCGACGCCGCGCCACGAGTCGATCGACTCGTCACCGGTCACGTCGAGCGTGTCGGGGTCGTACGTCGTCACGCC
>JBBSLH010000219.1:0-7007 GCA_038255425.1 Acidimicrobiales bacterium | reverse complement strand
GACCAGCTGGCGAGGGTCAGCGCCGCGGATCTCGACGAAGCTCGTCTCCGTCATCCGTGTCCGGATGGCGGACACCCGGTAATCGGGGTCGAACCAGGTCTCCTCGAATCCGTCGATCTCCACCGGAAGCGCCCCGCCGCCGCCGAGGTCAGCGGGTCCACCGACCGTCACCTCGGCAACCTCGATCAGGTCGGTCCCGTCGGAGTAGAACCGCACCGTCTCGGCCGCTCCCGTCGAACCCGAGTCGGACGTGCTGGCCCGGAAGACCGTGCCGCTCAAGGTGTACGACTCCGGAACCGCGATGTCGGTCCGCAGGGACGCAAGGGTCTCTTCGTCGGCCACGACGGCGATGTTGGCGAGGAGCGTCTCGAGTTCGGGCGCATCGTCGATCTGCGGCACGGGGTCGAAACCGGTCGGATCGAGGTCGGGGTCGATCTCGACCGACACCGCCGTCCGCTCGGACACCAGAGAACCGTCGATCTCCCACCGCTCGTGGAGGACGAGTCCTCGATCGTCGATGCACGCCTCGGTGCGCTCGTCGCCAGCGGGCGCGACCGACCCGCTGGCGAGCGGTGCGCCGGTGACGTAGACGGTGCACGAGCGTCCTGCGTATTCGGCCTTCTCCCCTTCCTCGGCGAAACCGAGGGCGATCATCGTCGCCATCGCGGTCAACGGGTGCTGGTCGAACGCCGCACGGTGGAGCTCGGGCTGGATGGCGAACCACGCGTTGCGCTCGGAGAGATAGGTGTGGAGATCGGTGACCGAGGTCGCCGTCCCGCTGATCACCACGCCGTCGCGCTCGGCCACCACGAGCGACTCGTAGGGACGGCTGACCGTCCAGGTCTCCTGTCGTTCCAGCGCGTTCTCCTCGATGTCGTAGACGACGCGGTAGGAGTCGGGCCGGTCCTCCGGGAACGGCTCGACCTGCAACGCTGAGAGGTCGATCGGGTCCGGCGGCGGTGCGGTCGTCGCCGTCGTGGTGGACGAGGTGGACTCGGGTTCGCTCGTGGTCGGCGTCGGGTCATCGTCACCACCCGAGTTCGCCACGAACACGAGGAGCCCGGCGCACACGACCAGCGCCGAGACCAGGGGCACGACGGTCGGGAGTCGCCACTGGCGCTGGACGCGATCCGGGCGCTGAGGCATCCGACAAGCTTGCCAGCCTCGTAGAAGGCGAAACTGCTCAGGCGGGCAGGACATCTCCGGTGCTCCGCCTGCGATCCCGCACGCATCCACCCGTAGGCTCGTCTCCAATCATGGCCGTCCCTCCGACCAGCAACGCCGTCGCAGTTCCGCCGAGCTTGGCTCGCGTCGCGGACCTCGTGGAGATCCGTCTCACGACGGTGCTCGACGCCGAGACCGCACGTTGGACCGAGATGACTGCGGATCTCGCCGCCCCACTCGACGCGCTGCGAGCACTGGTGATGGCCGGTGGGAAGCGGCTGCGTCCAGCGTTCTGCTACTGGGGATTCGTCGGCGCGGGCGGCGACCCCGACGATCCCGTCGTGATCGATGCCGGCGCAGCGTTCGAGTTCCTCCAGGCCTTCGCACTCGTCCACGACGACGTGATGGACGGTTCGTCGACCCGCCGAGGGTTCCGCACCGCGCACCTCGCATTCGGCGACCGACATCAGACCGAGTTCTGGCGAGGTGAGCAACGACGCTTCGGTGAGGGCGTTGCCATCCTGATCGGCGATCTCGCCCACGTCTACGCCGATCTGCTGCTGCGCTCGGCCCCCGCAGGCGTACTCGGCGTGTGGGACGAGCTGCGTATCGAGCTCAACATCGGCCAGTACCTCGACATCCTCGGCACCGCACGCGGAGACATCGACCCCGAGGCCGCCCGGCGCATCGCCCGGTACAAGTCGGGCAAGTACACGATCGAGCGGCCCCTGCACGTCGGGGCGGCACTCACCGGACGGTACGAAGAGCTCGCGCCGTCGCTGTCGGCATACGGCGATCCCCTCGGCGAGGCCTTCCAGTTGCGAGACGACATCCTCGGGGCGTTCGGTGAGTCGGAGATGACGGGCAAGCCGGTCGGCGACGACCTCCGGGAGGGCAAGCCGACCCCCCTGCTCGCAATCGCCAACCAGCAAGCCGACCCCGACCAAGCGCAGCAGCTGGCCCGGATCGGTGTCGCCGATCTGAGCGACGACGAGATCGCGTCGATCCAGGCCGTCCTCATCGCCACCGGCGCCGTCGAGGTCATCGAGGACGACATCCAACGGCTGACCGACGGCGCGCTCGCCTCGATCACCGACGCGCCGATCACCGACACCGCCCAGACCGCGCTCATCGACCTGGCTCACTTCGTCGCCTGGCGCGAGTCGTAGCGCTGCAGTGCGAGTCGTCGTCGTCGGCGCGGGCCTCGGGGGCCTCAGCGCCGCCGCGCATCTCCGTGGTCGCGGACACGACGTGGTCGTCGTCGAGCGGGCGCTGGGGCCGGGAGGACGGAACGGGTTGTTGGAGCTCGGGGGCTACCGCTTCGACACGGGACCGACGGTCTTCACCATGCCCGACCTGTTGCGCGAGTCGTTCGACGCGCTCGACGTCGAGATGGACGACTTCATCACGCTGAAGCCGGTCGATCCCATGTACCGGGCGACGTATCACGACGGCTCCGAGTTGCGTGTGTGGCACGGCCGCGACCGCATGACGCAGGAGATCCGTGAGGTCATCGGCGCCGATGCCGCCGTCCAGTTCGGTCGGTTCGCCGACTGGCTCCGCCAGCTCTACGAGATCGAGCACGACCGCTTCATCGACTCGAACTTCGACTCGCCCCTCGATCTCGCGTGGCCGATCGGACCGGCGATACGCCTGCTGAAGCACGGCGGATTCGGCAAGCTCGCCAAGCGTGTCGGGTCCTACTTCGACGACCATCGCCTCCAGAAGCTGTTCAGCTTCCAATCCATGTACGCGGGCCTCGCCCCCTACGAGGCACTGGCGCTGTACTGCGTCATCACCTACATGGACTCGATCGAGGGCGTGTACTTCCCCGAGGGCGGCATGCACGCCGTCCCCCTCGCGATGGCCGATGCGTTGGAGAAGGCCGGTGTCGAACTGCGGTACGGCGTCGACGTCGAGCGCATCGTGCTCGCCGACGGGACCTCGGGCCGGGTCAGGGGCATCCGAGACAGCGACGGCATCTTCATCGAGGCCGACGCAGTCGTGTGCAATCCCGACCTCCCGGTCGCGTACCGTACGCTGCTGCCCGGGCTGAAGGAACCCTTCGCCGTCCGGCACGGGCACTACTCACCCTCGTGTGCGCTGTGGCACGTCGGCGTGAAGGGGTCGATGCCCGCCGACGTCGCCCACCACAACATCCACTTCGGCGAACAGTGGGACGAATCGTTCCGCGACCTGCTGCACCGCGGCCAGCTGATGAGCGACCCGTCGATCCTCGTGACCGTGCACAGCCTCGACGAACCGTCGCTCGTCCCCGACCGAGGCGACGGGGAGGACCGGCACTCGCTCTACGTCCTCGAGCCGGCACCCAACCTCGACGGATCGATCGACTGGACACGTGAACGCGACCGTCTGCACACGTCGCTCCAGTCCCGGGTCGCCGCGCTCGGCTACCCCATGGACATCGAGGTCGAAGCCTTCCTCGATCCCAGCGACTGGGAGTCGCAGGGCATGGAGCGGGGCACGCCGTTCGCGCTGTCACACAAGTTCCGTCAGACCGGGCCGTTCCGACCCAACAACGTCACCAAACACGCACCCGGGCTCGTGTTCGTCGGCTCCGGAACGGTCCCCGGAGTGGGCGTGCCGATGGTGCTGATCTCGGGCAAGCTCGCCGCCCAACGAGTCGAGGAGCTCGACCGATGACCAGGGTCACGCTCGAGCAGAGCTACGAACACTGCCGCAAGCTCAACAAGGCCAGCGGCACGACCTACTACTGGTCGACGAACGTCCTTCCGCGGGTCAAGCGCCATCACGTCCATGCGCTCTACGGATTCTGTCGTTACGCCGACGACATCGTCGACGAGCTGAGCCCCGAAGGTCGGACAGACATCGCGACCGATGTCCGGGCCAAGGCGCTGGCCGACTTCGGCGATCAGTTCTTCGCGGATCTCGAGGCTGGCGACTCCGACGACCTCGTGCTCAAGGCGATGGTCCACACGGTCCGAGCATTCCGCATCGATCCCGAGTGCGTCCGCCGGTTCCTGCGGTCGATGACCATGGATCTCACGGTCGAGACCTACGAGACCTACGACGACCTCGTCGGCTACATGGACGGCTCGGCCGCAGTCATCGGCGAGATGATGCTGCCGATCCTCGAACCGCTCGATCCGGCCGCCACCGAGCCGGCGCGCGAGGTGGGCAATGCCTTCCAACTCACCAACTTCCTGCGCGACGTCGACGAGGATCTCGACCGGGATCGGATCTACATCCCGCAGGAGGACATCCGACGCTTCGGCGCCGAGTCGGCCTTCGTCGAGCGAGTCGCCACGCCGGAGTTCCTCGCCCTCATGCGCTTCGAGGTCGACCGAACCCGCGAGCTGTACCGGCGAGCGGACCCCGGCATCGAACTGCTCCCCGGCCGATCCGGGCGTTGCGTCGGCGCCGCCCGCGACCTCTACTCGCGCATCCTCGACGAGATCGAGGCGATCGACCTCGACGTCTTCTCGACCCGCGCTCGCGTCCCCACGTGGCAGAAGGTGACCACCGCCGGCCGCGCCCTCCTGATCGGGTGACCACGAACCGGATCGCTGGGGTCGCGTTCGCGGTGATGGCGTCGGCGCAGATCGCCATTCCACTGACGAGCGACGACGCGACGATCGAATGGATGTCGTCGCTGGTGGTGACCGCATTCTTCGTGACGACGCTCGTGTTGGCCATCGGGCGGTGGGGCCCGGCTCGAGCCCTCGGCGCCGCAGGATTCGTCGTCGTCGCCACGCTCGTCGTGGAACGCGTCGGGAGCACGACCGGCTTCCCTTTCGGCGACTACCACTACACGGGCGCGCTCCAACCGACCTTCGGTGGCGTCCCGGTGATCGTTCCGATGGCATGGTTCGCCATGGGGGCCCCCGCACTCGAGGTCGGCCACCTCATCAGTCGGTCCCGGTTGGGAGCCGTCGTCGTCGGGGCGCTGGCGCTGACCGCCTGGGACCTGTTCCTCGACCCCCAGATGGTCGACAACGGGTACTGGGAGTGGGCCGCCGACGGCGTGTACGACGGCATCCCGCTCTCCAACTACGTCGGTTGGCTCGGCGTCGGGATCGTCGTGCTCGCCGTGGTGGACCGCATCCGACCACCCTGCCACTCGAACAGCCTCGCCCTCCTGTGCCTCTACACGTGGTGGGCGGTGATGAACACCATCGGGTTCATCGTCTTCTTCGGCAAGCCGTTCGTTGGCGTCGTCGGTGGCGTCGCGATGGGCGCCATCACCGTTCTCGCATGGCGACGCAAGACATCGGTTCGGCGGCTCGTCCATGGCTGAGGTCGTCGTCGTCGGGGCAGGAGTCGGTGGACTCGCCGCCGCCATCCGAGTCGCCGCCGCGGGCCACGACGTGACCGTGGTCGAACGTCTCACCCACGTCGGCGGCAAGCTGGACGAGCGAACGGCCGACGGATTCACCTGGGAGACCGGACCGTCGCTCCTGACCATCCCACACGTCTTCCGCGACCTGGCCGCCGCCGTGGGTCGTGACCTCGACGATCTGGTGGACCTCGTCCGACTCGACCCGATCTGCCGCTACCGATTCGCCGACGGATCCGGCTTCGACCATCTCGCGGGTCTCGACGCCGCAGCGACCGAGGCCGAGATGCTGGCGCCGGGTGCCGGCCGCGAGTGGCGCAACTTCCTCGAGCATGCCGAGACGGTCTGGGAGGTGGCCGAGCGCACGTTCTTCGCCGGAGCGATGGCATCGCCCTTACGCCTGCTCCGACGGATGAAGTCGCCGCGGGACCTCCTCGACATCGACCCCCTGCGTTCGCTCCATGCGCGCGCCGATGCCAGCTTCGACGACCAGCGACTGGTCCAGTGGGCCGATCGCTACGCCACCTACTCGGGCTCGTCGCCGTACGACGCTCCCGCCACGCTCAGCTGCATTCCACACATCGAACAGGACCTGGGCGCCTGGTATGTCCGGGGTGGACTGGCCCGCCTCGCCGGCGCTCTCGGGCACCTGGCGACCGATGCCGGTGTCGACATCCGGCTGGGGTGCGACGTCGACTCGGTCGCTCGCGTCGGCGACCGGGTCACCGGTGTCCGACTCGCCGACGGAGAGCGCATCGCCGCCGACGCGGTCATCGCCGACGCCGACGCTCTGCACCTCTACCGCGACCTTCTCCCCCATCCGAAGGCACGCCGACGAGCGGAGCGTGCACCTCGCTCCTCGTCCGGCTTCGTCCTGCTCCTCGGGGTCGAGGGCACGACCGAGGGTCTGGCGCACCACAACATCTCCTTCTCGGCCGACTACCCCGCCGAGTTCGCGTCACTGTTCGACTCCCACACGCCGATCGCCGATCCGACCGTCTACGTCTCGGCATCGTCGTTCACCGACCCGACCCAGGCACCGGCCGGTCACGAGAACTGGTTCGTCCTCGTCAACGCCCCCTCGTTCCCGACCGACCACTCGTTCTCGACTTCTGAGTCCCCGGTAACCGGTGCTGATCTCGTCGAGAACACGTATGCGGGGTATGGAGACCACGTCCTCGAGGTCATGGCCCGACGTGGCTGGGACCTGTCCGGCCGGATCGTCCACCGCGAGGAGATCACGCCCTTTGACATCGCCAGCCGGTTCCGGACGCCAGGAGGATCGATCTACGGCACGTCGTCGAACGGAACGATGGCGGCGTTCCTCCGACCGGGCAACCGCGGACCGATCGACGGCCTCTATCTCTGCGGCGGGAGCAGCCATCCCGGCGGCGGACTCCCCCTCGTCGCCATCAGCGGCAAGATCGCCGCCGACCTCCTCCTCCAAGACCTCCCAACACCGAATCTTGCGTGACTTCTTGTCAGGGGGTCGCCACAACTCTCGCGAGATTCAGTTTGGGGTGCG
>JBBSLH010000218.1:0-7061 GCA_038255425.1 Acidimicrobiales bacterium | reverse complement strand
GTTCGGGAGTACTTCGCGCAACAGGATCTTGGAACGCCTCACCCCGAGCACTTCCGCTGCCTTGATGAACTCCCGGTCCGCCACCTGCAGCGTGCTGGCACGCACGATGCGGGCGAGCGCCGGAATGGCCAGCAACGTCAGCGCGAAGATCACCGTGGTCTCGGTCTGGCCCCGGATCGTGACGATGAAGATCACGAGCAGCAGTGCGGGGATCGACAGCGTGACGTTGATGATCAGCCGGATGATCGCATCCAGGACACCCCGGTAGTAGCCGGCGATCAGCCCCATCCCGCCCCCGAGGACGATGCCGAGCACCGTGACGAGGCTGGCGATGCGCAGCGAGATCCGACCGCCTTCGACCACCTGGGAGAAGATGTCCTCGCCGAACGACGCGTTGCCGAACGGGTGTGCCCACGACGGTCCTGTTCCGAGGGAGTCCTGATCGATCTCCTTCGGATCCGACAGGAACGGGAGTGAATCTCCGAAGATCCAGCCGAGCAGCACGATCGCGACGACGACGACGAGCCAGGCGACGGCGAGGATGAAAATGGCGTTTCGCGTCTTCCCCCCTGTTCCCGGGCTGCCCGCTTGAGCGACGTCGGCCTTGTGGCTTCCGGTCGCGATTTCCTGTGCGACGTTGGTCATTTGTCCGCGTCCGCTTTCACTCGGGGGTCGACGGCGGTGTACAGCACGTCGATCACGGTGTTGGTCAAGATGAACAGCGCCGCCACGAGCGCCACGATGGTCTGCACTGCGAAGTACTCGCGTCGGGCGAAGGCCTGGATCAGGTAGCTGCCCATCCCGTCCAAGTCGTAGATGAACTCGACGACGATCGCGCCGTTCACCAACTGTGCGATGTTCAGCCCCAGCACGGTGATCAGCGTGACGGTCGACGGACGCAGCACGTGACGCAGGAGGATGTGGGTGTTTGACATGCCCTTCGCCTTCGCGACCGACACGAAGTCCTGTTGGAGGTTCTGGATCATGTCGGCGCGAAGCAGTCGCAGGTACACGGGCGTGGCCGCCATCCCGAGCACGATGGTGGGCAGCCAGAGCGACCGGAAATGCTCCGATGCCCCACTGCTCCACGGCGCGTACCCCGTGAGCTGGTAGGCGCTGCGTTCGATGGCGAAGGCGTACCGGAGCGTTTCACCCAGGACGAAGACGGGGATCGAAAGCAGGGCGAACGCGAGGAAGTTGGTGTTGTTGTCGGCCATGCGTCCACCGGCGAGGATGCTGAGCACGGCGATCGCAGCGACCACGACGGCGAACAGCGCAGTGAGCCGCCAGCCGCTGAGCATCCCGGCGAGCACGATTGCCGCGACGACCGCCGGCAGGATCCAGGATTTGAACGGAAGCTCGAGGTCGAGCCGTGATGCGAACACCGTGGCCAGGATCGCGAGGACCGCGGCCGGGAGTGCGATCAGCGGGCCGGTACTGAAGAGGAGGCCGAGCACCAACGCCGCTCCGGTGGCACCGGCCACCTTCGCCGGCGTGACCGCAGCGCGGGGTCGACTCGCCTGGTAGGCGGACCAGATACCCAGTGGCACAGCCAGGAACAGCGCGGTCAACTGGCTGTAGAGGAACAGCCACGCGGTGCGGGGCAACCGTTGGCGCATCGTGTCGGAGAGCTTCTCCTGGTTCTTGTAGAAGGCGAAGCCGAGATCGCGGTCGACGACGATCTGCTTGCCCCAGGTCAGGTATTGCACGACGAGGTTCTCGTCGAGGCCCCGATCCTCAACACAGGCATTCACTGCATCCACGTTTGCACCGGTGCCGAGCGCGGTCACACAGGGTTGTGCGTTGCGCGAGACCCCGAGGTCCTCGAGTGCCTGCCTGGTGCTCTCCTCACCGCTGGTGAAGCTCAGGACCGACGAGACGGCGAACGTCACGAGGACGAGGACAACCAGCGCCCCGCCGAAGCGCTTGAGCGCGAACTTGGGGCCGGCGGTGTAGACGATCCACCCCACGAGGGCCAGGATCGCGATGAGGAGAAGAATGAGAATCATGAGGTGAGGTCCGCCAATCCGGCCAGGGGGTCGAGCCGGTCACGGGAGCGCCGGCGAGGCGCGCCCGTGACCGGGTGTTCAACTGATGTTCAGACGTGATCAGCCTTCGAGCCATGCCTCCTGCAGGAACAGACGGCCGGCGTACTGACCGACCTCCCCTTGATCGCCGTCGATCGAGATGACGTTCACGCCGTTCGTTCCTGCAGCGACCGGGTTGGTCCACTCCGTCGTGTTCAGCCAGAGGTTGTTGACGTTCTCGGCGAACTGGGTGTTGATCTCCTGGCCGATCCGGTCGAGTTCGGCTGGGTCGGTCGTGGTCCACGACTCGAACAGCAGTTCGTCGATGACCGGGTCGATGATCCGACCGAAGTTCAGTGCGAGGCCCTCGGCGTGGCGGCTGTGCCACCACACCATCTCGAGGCCCGGGTTGCCCTGGCCATGGTTGCGGAACGCAAACACCTCGAAGTCACCGGTGATCGCACGCGTGATCAGTTCCGACTGGTCGAACTGGTCGATGGCGACGCTGAGCCCGCAGTTGTCGGACCACATCTTGGCGAACAGTTCGGCGGTGAGCAGGTTCGACGGGTCGTTGGTGGTGCCGTAGTTGATCACGTCCGGCCGGCCGATGTCGTCGAAGAGCGCGCTGCCGGCTTCGGCATCGAACTGCGGGAAGCCCGGGTCCTCGATGTATCCGGCCGAGCCTTCCGCGAACGGACCGTTGGCCAGCTTGTTGCCGGGCGAACGCAGCTGGAGGACCAGTTCCCGGTCGGTGCACAACGCAAGCGCTTCACGGACCTGCTGGTTGTCGAACGGCGGCTTGGAGTTGTTGAACATGAGGTAGCTGACCTCACGGTCGTCCGCCGCCGGAGCGAGCGAGTTCCCGTCGTCGAGCCACTGTCCTTCCCAGAATTCCTGGTTCTCACCGAAGCTGTCCTGGTTGACGTTCGCAGCACCGGACTCCATCGCGGCGCGACGTGCCGACACATCGGCCACGGGCCGGAAGTCGATGCCATCGAGGTACGGGAGTGCTTCGCCCGCAGCGTCGGTGCGCCAGTAGTCCGGGTTGGCCTCCAGGCGGGTGACCTCGTCACGGACCTGCTCGGTCATGACGAACGGGCCGGTGGCGACCATGAGGTCGCTCGCACGGGTCTCACTGTCCCAGAAGCTCGGTGCGATCAACCAGCCGGTGCGGCCGGCGAGGTTGCGCCCGAACGTGGCAAACGGCTTGTCGAACGTGACCGTGACGGTCTTGTCGTCGGTCAGCACGATCGACTCGGCGGGGTCACCGGGGTTGTCGGCGCTCATCGGTGCGCCGTTCACGAGGTCGGTGAGGACCTGGCCCTGGAGGATGCCATTGGCCATCTCGATGAGGCTGCGCTGGACGGCAGCCGCGTCGGCGGGTGTGCCGTCGTGGAACGTGACCCCGTCACGCATGGTGAGGGTGTGGACGGTGAAGTCGTCGTTGGTCTCGTACGCCTCGAGCAGGAAGGGCTGTACTTCGTTGTTGTCGTCCACGATCGTGAGCGTGTCGGCGACCTGGTTCATCACCGAGATGCAGGCGACTGCGCAGTTGGCGCCGGGGATGTCCCACGTGTCGGACTCGGCTTCGAGCAGCGCCACGAGCGTGCCGCCCCGGGTGACCTCGGCAGCTTCCTCGGCGACCGTGTCCTCCGTGTCACCAGCTTCTTCGGCGACCGTGTCCTCGGTGGCGTCGACTTCGGTGTCACCGGTGTCCTCGGCGACCGTGTCACCGGTGTCCTCGGCGACCGTGTCACCGGTGTCCTCGGCGACCGTGTCGCCGGTGTCCTCGACTTCGGTGTCACTGGATTCGGATTCGCCGTCACTGCCGCCACAGGCGGCTGCGATGAGCGCCCCTGCGACCAGTGGAGCGGCCACGAGACGTAGACGTCGTTGCATGTGCTTTCCCCCTTCGTGCGAATCCCGATTGGATTCGACTTGTGGTGGAGAGTATGTCAGCCGTCACAAGGCAGAAGAAATCAGCAAGGGGAATCGTCCGAACTTTCGATCACCCACGCGCCGCAACGAGCTGACGCGCTCGTCACGGCAGCGGAGTTCAGAGCGCCGTGCGCTCGACAGCGATGTCTTCGTATGTCTCGATGACGTCGCCCGGCTTGAGGTCCTGGAAGTCGTCGAGGCCGACACCACATTCGAAGCCCTCACGGACCTCCCTGGCATCGTCCTTGAAGCGACGGAGGGATGCAATGGCACCCTTCCAGATGATCGTGCCGTCGCGCAGGAAGCGGACCTTCGATCCACGGGTGATGACACCCGAGGTGACCATGCAGCCTGCGATCGCACCCTGCTTGGGGACCCGGAAGATCTCGCGGACCTCGGCTTCGCCGGTGACCTGCTCCTCGTACTCGGGATCGAGCATGCCGACCATGGACAACTCGATGTCCTCGAGCAGCTTGTAGATGATCTCGTAGGTACGGATCTCGACTTCGGCCTGCTCGGCAGCCTTGCGGGCCTTGCCGTCGGGCCGAACGTTGAATCCGATGATCGTCGAATTGGTGGCCTGCGCCAACGTGATGTCGTTCTCGGTGATGCCACCGACGGCACGATGGACGAACGTCAACTCGACCTCGTCGTTGTTCAACTGCCGCAACGAACTGGTGACCGCTTCGAGCGAGCCCTGTACGTCCGCCTTCAGCAACAGGTTCAGCTCGGCCTTCTCACCCAGCTGGATCTGGGCGAAGATGTCTTCGAGTTTCGTCCCGGTCTTGATCCGCGAGTCCTCGCGGAGGTGACGTGCCTTGAGACGCAGGGCGCGTGCTTCACCGACGGTCTGGGCTGTCTTCTGATCGGGTGCCACCCGGAACTCGTCACCGGCCTGGGGCACGTCGGACAGTCCGAGCACCTGGACAGGGGTGGACGGGCCGGCGGACGTGACCTGCTCGCCCTTGTCGTTAATCATCGCTCGGACCTTGCCCCAGGTGCCACCGGCCACGATCGGATCGCCGACGTTGAGGGTTCCCTTGTCGACGAGCACGGTGGCCACCGGGCCGCGTCCTTTGTCGAGTTGCGCTTCGATCACGATGCCCTTGGCACGCCCGTTCGGGTTGGCCTGGAGTTCCTCGAGTTCTGCGACGACCTGCAACTGCTCGATCATCTCGGCGACGCCGTCACCCTTGAGTGCCGACATCTCGACGACGATCGTGTCGCCACCCCACGACTCGGGAACGAGTTCGTACTCGGCGAGCTGCGTGAGCACCCGCTGGGGGTCTGCGTTCTCCTTGTCGATCTTGTTGACCGCCACGACGATCGGCACGTCGGCCGCCTGCGCGTGGTTGATCGCCTCGATCGTCTGGGGCATCAGGCCGTCGTCGGCCGCAACCATCAACACGACGATGTCGGTCGCCTCGGCGCCGCGAGCACGCATCTGCGTGAACGCTGCGTGACCCGGGGTGTCGAGGAACGTGACCGAGCCGTGCTCGTTCGTGACGGTGTAGGCACCGATGTGCTGGGTGATGCCGCCGGCCTCGCCGTCGACCACGTTGGCGCCGCGAATGCGGTCGAGCAGCGTGGTCTTGCCGTGGTCGACGTGGCCCATGACGGTGATCACCGGCGCACGTGGCTCCAGATCCTCGTCGTCGTCGGAGTCGTCGAACAACTTCTGCAGCTCGACCTCTTCCTGCTGGCCCGGCTCGACCATCAGGATCTCGGCACCGACCTCGAGCGCGAAGAGCTCCATCTGCTCGTCCGCGAGCGTCGTGGTCGCGGTGACCATCTCGCCGTTGGTGAGCAGGAAGCGCAACACATCAGCCGACGTGCGGTTCAGCTTGGGACCGAACTCCTGCGCAGACACGCCGCGTTCGATGATGATCTCGCCCTCGGGGACGGGAACATCGCTCGACGTGTACTGCGTTGCCTGGGGCTGCAGATCGTCCTGATCGCGACGACGCCGACGGCGGCCCGTGCGACGAGGAGGTCTGCGACCGCCACCGGGGCGTCCTGCGCCAGCGGGGCGCGGGCCTCCAGGCCCTCCTCCGCCGGGACGCGCTCCACCACCAGCGCCACCTCCGGGTCGGTTGTATCCGCCGCCGGCAGGGCGATCGCCCGCTGGTGCGGGCCGCGAGGAACCCGGGGGCGGAGGAATCGGCTTGCCCGAGGGCGACAACGGCCTGGCGCCACCGGGAGGCGGCGGAACAGCTTTGCCGGACAGACCGATCGGTCCGCGGGCAGTGGGTGCCAGACCGTCCGGCACATCGGTCGGGATCGGGGGATGCGCTTCGGGCGGCGGCGTGCCGTCGGCACTCGGCCTCGCACTCGAGATGACGCGACGGGGTTCGGGCGCCGGAGGCTGCGGGGCGGGGGCCGGAGCGGGCGCCTGCTGGGCCGCCATCTTCGGGATCGGCTTGCCTTCGGCAGCGAGCACCACGAGGTCCGACGCCGACGGGCCCGCAGACTCGACGGCGACGGTCGGGGAGGTGCCGATCGGTGCCTTGCCGGGGGGCGGCGGCGGTGCCGAGTCGGCAACGGCCGGTGCAACCGGCTTGCTGTCGCCGACTCGCGGGGCGTCCGGTGGTGTCGGCGCCGCGGACGGGGTTGCTTCGACGGGCGCGGCCGAGTCGGCTGCGGCATCGGTCTGGACCGGGGCTTCGGTGGCGGCCGGTGCATCGGTGTCGGTTGGCGACTTCGAGCTGATCACCTTGCTCGGAGTGGCCTCGGAGACCACGCCGTCGGCGGATTCCTCCTCAGCCGGCTTGGCTGCGACCTGCTTGGCTGCAGTCTTCTTGGCTACGGCCTTCTTCGAGCTCGCCTTCTTCGCGGGCTTGGCCTCTTCGGGCTGTTCGTCCCGGGTCAGGCCTTCGCGCTCGGCGCGACGGCGGAGCATGTCGGCGTACGCCTCTTGCAGGGACGAGGAGGGCGCCTTCGCGGCAACACCCGCAACTCCGGCGAGGTCGAGCACCTCTTTGTTGGTCATCCCGAGCTCCTTGGCGAGCTCATGGACGCGGATCTTCTTCGCAGGCACGTTTCGATTCAACCTTTCCCTGTCGTCATTCCCTCACCCGGTACGCAATTCAGCGGGTG
>JBBSLH010000217.1:0-7082 GCA_038255425.1 Acidimicrobiales bacterium | reverse complement strand
TCCGGCGCGGCAGCCGCGTAGTCGGGGTGGGTGTGATCGAAGTCGGTGGCCCAGTCGGCGACGGGCGGGCGCCCGGCTGCCTCGGGTCCCGCAGCGGTGGTGTCAGCGGTGTCGGTCATCAGATAACGAACGTTATCAGGCGCACTCTGCCGCCCCAGAACGATCTGTTGGTCCTGGGTCGTCAGGCCGGGGGGTCGTGGGGGTCGAGGCGCTCGGGGGTGTTCAGGGCGTCGCGGAAGAAGGCGACGATGCGGTCTTCCATGAAGGCTCGGTCGGCCTCGGCGCGAGGGACGTGGCGTTCGTCGGGGAAGAGGAAGAGTTCGTGGTCGATGCCCTCGGCGATGAGGGCATCGAGCAGGCGGGCGGTGTGGCGGAAGTGGACGTTCTCGTCGATGAGCCCGTGGATGAGAAGGAGGCGTCGATCGTGCAGACCGGCGACGTGAGTCATCACGGACCCGTCGCGGTACCCCTCGGGATTCGATGTCGGCGTCCCCATGTAGCGCTCGGTGTAGTGGGTGTCGTAGCCATCCCAGTTGGTGACCGGGGCGCCAGCGCATGCGGCGGCGAAGACGTCGGGTCGGCGGGCCAGACACATGGCGCTCATGTAGCCGCCGTAGCTCCAGCCATAGATCCCGACTCGGCCCGGGTCGGTGATGCCGTCGTCGACGAGCGACTGGACGAGCGCGACCTGGTCGTCGACCTCCACGGTGCCCATCCGATGGCGCAACGCTCCCTCGAACGCCAGGCCGCGATCGGTCGAACCCCGGTTGTCGACGATCGCGACGCAGAAGCCTTCCTGTCGGAGGAACTGGGCACGAAGCGAGACGGTGGGTCCCCACGACCGAGTCAGCATCTGCGCATGCGGCCCGCCGTAGACCGACACGATGGTCGGATGCGGTCCAGGTCCGTCGGGCAGATAGACGGCGGCGTGCAGCAGCGTTCCGTCGTCGGCGGTGACGGTCCGCTCAGTCGGCGGCGCCAGAGAGAACTGCGCCACGCGTTCGTCGGACGACGCGTCGTGCACGTCGACGGTTGAACCGTCGGCGCGGACGAGCGTCACGGTCGGCGGCGTCGTCGGGGAGGAGAACGTGTCGACCCGGTGGCCGGTGCCGGGATGGACGATCGACGCGTGCACCCCCGCGTCACCGGTGATGCGCTCGGCCTGGCCTGATCGGTCGAGCGCGACCCGATGCAGGTGCCGCTCGAGCGCCGTGGGCCCGGTACTCGTGAACCAGACCGACCCGTCGTCGACCGCGACCACCCGGGTCACCACGTCGTCGCCGGTCGTGAGCTCTCGGATCAGGGAGCCGTCGGCGGCTCGGAGTTCGAGGTTGCAGAAGCCGCTGCGCTCGCTCGCCCAGACGAACGATCCGTCGGTGAGGAAGCGGAGGTGGTCGTGGAGGTTGATCCACACCTCGGAGGTCTCGCTCAGCAGCAGCTGCCCTGCACCGGTGGCGGCGTCGAACCGGATGAGATCGAGCCGGGTCTGCTCGCGGTTCTCGAGCTGGACGACGATGTCGCCCGACGGGGTCCAGTCGACGCGGGCCACGTAGCGATCGGGTCCGATGTCGGTCGCGTCGAGATCGAGCCACACGGGACCGGTGCTGCCGTCCGAGGGGACGACGCCGACGCGCACGATCGCGTTCGCCTTGCCCGCGAACGGATAGGCGTGGTCCTCTTGCGCGCCCGGGCCGACGTCGTCACTGCCCTGGTGCACGATGCGGTAGATCGGGATGTGGCTCTCGTCCACCTCGCAGAACGCCACGCGCGACCCGTCGTCGGAGAACCAGAAGCCGTACGGGCGCCCCATCTCCTCCTGCGCCATGAACTCGGCGAGGCCGTTGGTTCGGCCGGTCCCCGTCGAGCCACTCGTCACTCGAACCACCGTGCCGGAATCAGCGTCGGCGACGTGGACCTCTGCATCGCGCACGAAGCCGACCCGGCTGCCGTCGTCGCTCAACCTGGCGTCCAGCAGCGGCCCGTCGGTGGCCCCGACGAGCAGTCGGGCCTCGCTGTCGAGCCCGTCGACGATCCACAACCCATCGGCCATCGGGACCAGGAGACGGTCGCGGTTCGCGGACCATTGGTAGCGGGTGACTCCGACGGCGAGCTCACGCGCCCGCTCGCGACGCAGCTTCTCCTCCAACGGCAGGTCTGCTTCGGTGACGACGACGCCCGGCGTCGGGACATGCCGCCGGTCGCCGGTCGCGACGTCGAGGGTGACGAGTCGCTGTTCCAGGCTCCCTGCCTCCGCGGCGAGGAATGTGAGCGTCGACCCGTCGGGGCTGAAGCGGATCGACGTGGGGACGACTGTCCCGGGGAGCGGTCTTCGGGCGACGTCGGTGGTGGTCAGCGCTTGCACGACGGGACCTTAGGAGGTCGCACCAGTAACTTGATCGCCGTGCTGGAGGGACGCCGCATCGTCGGATTGGTCGTGTTCGGCGCGCTCGCGATGGCGTGCGCCGGTGCAGACTCGTCGGTCGTCGTCGAGCGCAGCGCCGACGTCATCGCCACGACGGCGGCTCCCGCGTCGACCACCACCGCCCCGGCCACAACCACCACCTCAGCGGCGCCGACGACGACCGTGCCACCCACGACTACCGCCCCGACGACGACTGCCCCGCCGACCACCACCCGACCGTTCGTCGAACGGGTCGTGATCGACACCGGCTTCGCCCCCTATGCGGTGATCGAGAACCTGACGTTGCTCCACCCAGCCGCCGGGGTCGAGCGCATCGGCTTCCACGAGTCGGGCCACGACGGCGCCCGCCAACAGGACGCGACGGAGACAGCGGCTCGGGCGATGACACTCGAGACCCGTGAGCGCGGCACGTCCGATCGCACCGCGGCCGACATCGTGGTCGTACCGGACACCGAGATCCGCTCGCCGGTGACCGGCACCGTCATCCGGTCGGGCACCTACACCCTCTACTGCGACCACATCGACGAGTACGTCGTGATCGAGCCCGACGACCGTCCGGGCTGGGAGGTCAAGATGTTCCACATCGTGGGCCTCCAGGTGGCGAAGGGGCACCGGGTCGACGCAGGGATCACACGGATCGCGCTCCACTCGCGGGTCCTGCCGTTCGAGTCGCAGGTCGACGAGTTCACCGCCGAGCCGTCCTGGCCCCACGTCCACGTCGAGGTCGTCGATCCGAGCATCCCCGACCGCCCCAACCCGGGCGGCGGTGGCGGCTGCCCGTGACGTTCGGTGCCTGAATGGGTCAGGAGGCGGGTAGAACCAGAAGCATGCGCATCCTGGTGACCAACGACGACGGCATCGACTCGATCGGCCTCCACGTCCTCGCTCGCCATCTCGTGCCACTCGGCGACGTCGTGATCGTCGCACCCGACGAGGAGTACTCGGGCTTCGGAGCGGCGCTCGGAACCCTCCACACCATGCATCCGGTCGTTCATCGGGTGCAGGTGGAGGGCATCGAGGAAGCGTGGACGGTCGACGCCCCGCCGGCGATGTGCGTGTTCTTCGCTCGCCTCGGCGTCTTCGGTCCAGTCGATCTCGTCGTGTCTGGCATCAACCCAGGTGTCAACGTCGGTCGCGCGATCTACCACTCCGGAACAGTGGGCGCCGCGCTCACGGCTCGCAACGGTGGCATCTCGGGTATCGCCGTCAGCCAGTCGGTCACCGGACACGGCGTCGAAGGTCAGGGCTGGGACGAGATGCTCGTCGGGCAGCAGTGGGAGACCGCTGCGCAGATCGCCGCCACCGCTGCCGAAGGGTTGCTCGCCGACATGCCGTCGAACCCGGTGGTGATCAACCTCAATGTGCCCAACTGCGCACCAGAGGAGCTGAAGGGTTGGCGACATGCCGACGTCGGGACCGTGCCGCCGCGCACGGTGGCGACGGCGACCCTGGTGCCCCGTGAGGGCCACACCGCTTCGTTCCAGGTCGAGATGGCATGGGGTGATGCACAGGAACTCGACCCTGCGACCGACGGCGGGACGGTCGAGGAAGGCGTCGTGGCCGTGTCGTACATCAGCCGCTTCGTGCACGACGTCCGCGCCGACATGTCGGCCGTCGAGAAGTCCTTGGACGGCCTGCTCGACTGAACACGATCTCGTGGGGTCAGGCGCCGGGGATCGGTTCCTCGCCCTCGATCGTGAGTCGCCACATCTCTCGCCGGGTACCGGCGTAGTCCGACATCGGATTGTGCAGCGTGCACCGGTTGTCCCAGACCGCGATGGAGCCGGGCTGCCAACGGAACCGGCAGGTGTAGACGGGATTGGTCGACACGTCGTAGAGCTGGTTCAGCAACGCCTCGCTCTCGTTCGGCCACCACCCGTCGATCGACTCGGTGTAACCCCAGTTGACGTAGAGCGCTGTCTTCCCCGAGTCGGGATGCTGTCGCAAGATCGGTTGGGCCCGTCGCTGGTGGGCCGCCTCGCCGTAGAGGATGTCCATGTTCTCGACGAGTTCGTTGTGCGTCGCCTGGGCGCCGTACGCCTTCTGGGGTGAATGGACAGCTCGGAGACCGGCGAGCGCAGACCGGAGTCCCGGCGAGACATGGTCGGCGGCGAGGTACATGTTCGACCAGAGCGTGTCGCCACCGTGATCGGGCACGTCGTGGCCGTAGAGGATCGTGAACGCTGGGGGACATTCCTGGAACGACCAGTCGGAGTGCCACGCGCCGCCGAAGACGAGCGGGTGTTTCTCGTCGGCCTCCTTGCAGACCTTCACGACGTTCGGATGCGATTCGAGTCCTGCGACGAACGGATCGTCGCCGAAGGTCCCCCATCGAGCGCCGAACTCGACGAAGGAGTCGAGGTCGAACGACTGCTGGCGGAAGAAGACGACGAGGTGGGCGACCGACGCACGACGGATCTCGGCGAACGCTTCGTCGCTGAGGTGGTTGACGTCCAGATCCTCGCCGTCAGGTCCGGAGATCTCGGCGCCGAGCGCGCCGGTCAGAGGCGTGACGGAGATGTGGTCGTAGGCGTTGGAGGCGTTGTTGGCCGTGTCTGTCGCGAAGAACATGCCCGCATGCTCGCGCAGGCGGACATCGTGCGCGACTCAGACGCGCTCGAGGGCGAAGACCGGGATCTCACGTCCTTCGGCCTTCTCCTCGTACTCGGCGAACTGCGCCACGCGCCGCTTCTGTGC
Source organism: Acidimicrobiales bacterium (assembly GCA_038255425.1). Taxonomy (GTDB): domain Bacteria; phylum Actinomycetota; class Acidimicrobiia; order Acidimicrobiales; family Salinilacustritrichaceae; genus Salinilacustrithrix. Next base: position 1,963 of record JBBSLH010000217.1, on the reverse strand, counting down.
TCCCCAGACCGCCGTTCGCTCATCGCCGTCGAGCACTCGTGCGCGCACGGAACGGGTCTCGGTTCCGACCTCGATCGTCGTCTCGGGATTGGCGACGAGGTTGTGGAACCAGTCCGGGTTCGTCGGAGCGCCAGCCTTCGACGCGAACACGTAGAGACGGTCGTCGTCGTCGGGCTGGTACATCAGCGGTGCGATTCGTTCGGTGCCCGACTTCGCTCCCGTGTGGTGCACCAAGACCATCGGTGCGCCCTCGAACGGGCCGCCGACGACGCCGGCGTTCGCTCGGAATTCATCGATGATCTGTTGGTTGAAGTCGTTCAGCGGGGTGTCGCTCATGAATCGACGCTATCGACGCAACTCGCTTTCACACCGGGGGCAGAGACCGGAGATGGCGGTCGACAATTCGACCTCGCAGTTCCAGCACAGCCGCGTGTACACGTCGCCTTCGAGCTTCGCGATCATCTCGTTGAGCCGCGGCGTGCGGTCTTCGGTCCGTCGTCCCGCCAGTTGCGCTCGGCACGCCGTTCCCAACGTGCCGTCGATCGATGATTCGGCTGCGCATCCCCAGCAGTCGTTCGCGAGCTCAGTCATCGAGCGCGTCCAGGATGAGCCACCAGGACGCCAAGCCGTGCTCACACCAGCCCTGTGGTGTGGTCATGCACTCGTCCGGGGAGCGGCAGACGCCGTCGGCCGCCCATTCGTCCAAGGTGTCGACATCGGGCGGCGCCCAGCCGCTGTTCGACTCGAACCACAGATGGGCGTTCTCGATCGCGTTCTGCGCGGGCACGGACACGACGGTAGCGACGTATTGTTGGAACGAGTCCACGCCGAGGGAGCGACTGGTGGCCGTAGTGCCCACATCGAACGTCGAACGATCATCGGACGAGGGTCGGTCCGAGTTCGTGGTCGTGGCCAACCGCCTGCCGGTGCGCCTCGACGACGACGGTTCTTGGTCGCTCAGCCCTGGGGGTCTGGTGTCGGCGATGCTCCCGGTCATGCGCGAGCGAACGGGCGCATGGGTCGGCTGGGACGGCTCCGCCGGAGGCGACACCAACCGTTTCGAGTTCGAGGGGATCAGGCTCGCCACGCTCGGGCTGTCGACGTCCGAGCGCGACGACTACTACGGCGGCGCCTGTAACGAGACGATCTGGCCGCTCTATCACGGCTCGCTCGAGGAGGCGCAGTTCCACCGCGAGACCTGGGCGGCGTATCGCGACGTGAACCAACGCTTCGCCGACGCGGCCTGCGCCGAGTTGGCCGACGGCGGCACCGTCTGGGTGCACGACTATCAGTTGCAGCTCGTGCCGCAGATGATCCGCGAGCAACGACCCGACGCGAAGATCGGCTACTACCTCCACATCCCGTTCCCACCGCTCGAACTGCTCGCTCGACTGCCATGGCGTCAGCAGGTGCTCGACGGACTGCTCGGTGCGGACGTCGTCGGACTCCAGACCCAGGCCGACGCGCGGAACGTGCTCGCTGGCGTCCGCCGGTTCTGCAAGACCGACGACGTCACGTTCGCGGCAGACGGCGGAGTGGTCCGGACTGCTCGCACGACGTCGGTGGTAAAGAGTTTCCCGATCTCCGTGGACTTCGCGGCGATCGCGGCGGCGTCCGAGACCGTCGAGGTCGAACACGGTGTGAAGCGGCTCTTGAGCGAGCTCGGGGACCCCGAGGTCGTACTGCTCGGCGTCGATCGGCTCGACTACACCAAGGGCATCGACCTCCGGCTCAAGGCGATCCGCGAGCTCCTGATCGAGGGTCGACTCGATGCTCGCACCACGGCAGTGGTCCAGGTCGCCGTGCCCAGCCGGGAAGACGTGCTGGGCTACGACGAGGTCCGCAACCGGGTGGAGCAGCTGGTCGGCACCATCAACGGGGACTTCGGCGAGCTCGGGCGACCGGTGGTGCAGTACATCCACAAGAACCTCCCGTTCTCCGAGTTGCTCGTGCTCTATCGAGC